>JAPVWO010000293.1 GCA_027493375.1 Candidatus Multivorans thiocomprendens
TCGAGGGCAACCGGATCACCGCGATCCACACGCCGTCGTCCTCCGCGCCGAACCCCGGCGACGATGGCCGCGTCCTCGACCTCGGCGGCGCCTACGTCCTGCCGGGCCTGTGGAACAACCACTCCCATCTCGGCGACCTGCTGCCGGACCCGAAGGGCCTGCTCGAGGACGAACCGCTGCCGCGGGCCATGATTCGGGCCGGCCGCAATGCGATCGACGCGCTGAAGGCCGGCTTCACGACGCTGCGGATCACCGGCGACCGCGACTTCATCGACGTCGCCTGGAAGGAGGCGTTCGATTCCGGTGCCTTCGTCGGGCCGCGGATCGTCGCCGGCGGCCCGCCGCTATCGACCGACGGCGACACGGACTGGCTGGTGAGAACCGGCAAGGGGCCCGAGGGGATCCGGGCCATCGTTGCCGACAACATCTCGAAGGGGGTCCAGCTCATCAAGTTCCTCGGCGACCGGATGCCTCCGGAGGAACTGATCGCCGGGATCGAGGAAGCCCACCGGCACGGCGTCCCGGTCACCGTGCATGCCGACAACGAAGCGACACGGATCGCGGTGATGGCCGGTGCCGAGAGCATCGAGCACGGCAACGACCTCACCGACGACACGATCCGGATGATGGCCGAGGCGGGCACCTTCCTCGACCCGACGATCCAGTGCAACCTGAGCGCCGAGTTCATCGCCCAGCGGGAACGGCTGATCGAGGAGGCGGGCTACATCGACCCGCCGGAGGTCGTCGAAGGCCGGGTGCGGGTCTCCCGCGCCGACGAGCGGAGCCCGGAGTACGCGAACTACGCGCGGGACGTGATCAACAAGGCGTACGCGGCGGGCATCCGCCTGACCACCGGCAGCGACTCGAACCCGATCTCGGAGATCGGCGTCCTCGAGATTGAGCAGTTCGTCTTCCATGGCATCCCGCCAATGGCCGCCATCCAGGCGGCGACGCGCAACAGCGCCGAGATGATGGGCATGCTCGACGACCTGGGCACCGTCGAGGCCGGCAAGCTCGCCGACCTGATCGTGCTCGAGAAGAACCCCCTCGAGCACATCTCCCACCTGCGCAGCCTGTCCCTGGTGATCAAGGACGGGAAGATCGTGAACCGCTCGGAGGATGAAGGTCAGGCCAGCTTCTGGGAGCTCTACCTGCAGGACTAGAAACGGAGGAGCAGATGAGACAGGCGAGGACGTGGCAAGGACGTTGCGTTGCGGATACTGGGTGCGCCGGCGCCCTCGCCGGCATCCGGCGCGAAGCGTCGGCCTTCCGGGTTTCTGCCGCGGCAATGCTCGTGCTCGCCGTCGCCAGCCTCCTCCTCCTCGCCTGCGCCCCGCGGGAACTCGTCACCCTGCCCGAGATCGACACCTCCGGCGCCCCCGACAGCATCGTCGACCTTCCCGCCGACGTGCCGGAGGTGTTCCACACGTACTTCGACCGGTATGCCTACGTCCCGACCCCGGACGGCAGGCGAATCCACTTTCTGGTCTCGTCCGGCTGGACCCGCGACCAGATCAAGCACGGTCTGAACGTGATGGAGCACCTGCTGGCCGACCACCCCGGCTCGGTCTACGGCGACGACAAGAGCGGCATCGCCGCCGCGATGGCGGACCGCAAGGCCACGATGGTCTTCTTCGACAACGAGCCCGACATGCGCCAGGCAATGAGCGAGGGGTTGCCCGAGGCGACCGACCTCAGCATGCAGGACCTGCGGGCGAACGAGTGTCCCGCCCCGGGCGACGCGGACTACATGGGTCACGTGACCCGGGACGCGGCCTACGAGGAGATCTGGCACCTGATCCACGACTACGGGATCAAGCCGACGCTGCCGGAGATGATCGCCGAGATGAGAACGGCGAACGACGCGGCGGCGGAGAAGGGCTGGTACGCCTGGCCCCGGGACGTGCCGGACGACCATCCGAACGAGTACGTGGGCGCCCTGATCGACAATTACTACGACCTCTGGACCGTGCCGCCGACCGTGTACGAGGGGCGCCCCATCGAGCCGGACGAGATTCCCGAGGGCTACTCGCACTTCGGCCAGTACTTCGCCGGCAGCCGCGCGGCCATGCCGGAGAAGGACCCGCCCGGCTACGCGCTGGTGACCGGCTTCGTCGGGCCGTATCTGACCTACACGCCGGAACTGCCGCTGGACTTCAGCGGCACGTTCTCGATGACGTTCGACCCGGACGTGCGGTACACGATGAAGACGCAGCATCTGCGGAACGTCGCGCTGACGGGTGACGGCGACGCGGACCTGCGCGGCAACGCTCACGACAACGTGCTCACCGGCAACGCCGGCGCGAACGTGCTGGAGGGCGGCGGCGGCAACGACACGCTGGACGGCGGCGAAGGCAGCGACACGGCCGTCTTCAGCGGGCCGGCGGCCGACTACGAAGTGACCACCGACGCGGACGGAACGACGGTGACCGACTCGCAGACGGACCGGGACGGCGTCGACACGCTGCGGGGCGTGGAGTCCCTGCAGTTCAGCGACGGGACCGTCCAACTGGAACAGTAGGAGAAACAGATGAAGTTGACTCGGACCTATGTGAGGTGGACTCGGACCGATGTGAGATTGGTTCGCACATGCGTTCTGATTGCGGTTCCCGCGCTGCTGGCCGTCTCATGCGCCCCTCGGGAACTCGTCACGCTGCCGGAGATCGACACGTCGGTTTCGCCCGACGGCATCGTCGACCTGCCGGCCGACGTGCCGGAGGTGTTCCACGAGCACTTCAACCGGTACGCCTACGTGCCGACGCCGGACGGGAGGCGGATCCATTTCCTCGTCTCGGACGTCTGGACCCGCGACCAGATCAAGCACGGCCTGAACGTGATGGAGCATCTGCTGGCCGACTTCCCGGGCTCGGCCTACGGCGACGACAAGTCCGCTATCGCGAGTGCCATGGCCGACCGCAAGGCGACGATGGTCTTCTTCAACACGGAAGAGGAACTGAACGCCGCGATGCGGTCCGGGCTGGCGAGGGCGACCGACCTCAGCATGCAGGACCTGCGCGCGAACGAGTGTCCGGCTCCGGGCGACGCGGACTACATGGCCCACGTCACCCGCGACGCCTCGTACGAGGAGATCTGGCACCTGATCCACGACTACGGGATCAAGCCGACGCTGCCCGACATGATCGCCGAGATGCGCGTGGCGAACGACGTCGCCGAGGCGAACGGTTGGCGCGGCTGGCCCGACGACGAGCCGCGGGAGCACCCGAACGAGTACGTGGGCGTGCTGATCGACAACTACTACGACCTCTGGACCGTGCCGCCGACCATGTACGAGGCCGTGGACATCGAGCCCGGCGAGATTCCCGATGGTCAGTCGCACTTCGGCCGTTACTTCGCGGGGAGCAGGTCCGCCATGCTCGAGGACGATCCGCTGGGCTTCAACCTGATCCGGAAGTTCGTGCCGCCGCACCTGACCTACACGTCCGAACTGCCGCTCGACTTCACCGGGACCTTCTCGATGACGTTCGATCCGGAGGCGCGGTACACGATGAAGACGCAGCATCTGCGGAACGTCGCGCTCACCGGCGACGGCGACGCAAACCTGCGGGGCAACGCTCACGACAACGTGCTCACCGGCAACGCCGGCGCGAACCGGCTCGAGGGCGGCGCCGGCAACGACAGGCTGGATGGCGGCGCCGGCGACGACACCGCGGTGTTCAGCGGTCGGGCGGCCGAGTACGAAGTGACACGGGACGGCGCCGGAGCGACGGTGACCGACTCGCAGCCGGACCGGGACGGGACCGACGCGCTGCGGGGCGTGGAGTCCCTGGAGTTCAGCGACGACACCGTCCAGCTACAGGATTCGGAGGAGTAGATGACTGGGTGCGCCGGTCTTCCGGCCCGCTGCCGCCGAAGGCGCCCAGTTCCATGCAAGTTGGATACGGTTGCCGGATGTACGAACGGCACGGACGACTCGCGCAGCAGATGCGCTTTCTGGTCGAAGTCGACCGGCTCAAGCAGGTGCTGCGGCGCACGTCGATCGTCGGCAACGACCGGCGCGAGAACTCCGCGGAGCACTCGTGGCACGTGACCTTGATGGCGCTGGTGCTGTCCGAGCACGCGGCCGCTTCGGGGCTCGATCAGCTCAAGGTGCTGAAGATGCTGATCGTGCACGACCTCGTCGAGATCGATGCGGGCGACACGTTCGTCTACGACCAGGCGGGCCTCGAGGATCAGGCCGAACGCGAAGAGCGGGCGGCGGAGCGGATCTTCGGCCTGCTGCCGGCCGAGAGCGGGGCCGAGTTGCGGGCCGTCTGGGACGAGTTCGAGGCACGCCAGAGCCCCGAGGCGAAGTTCGCCAGGGCGCTGGACCGCCTGCAGCCGATGGTGCTGAACTACGTCAACGGCGGCGGGCCGTGGCAGCAGCACGGCATCCGTGCCGACCAGGTACGCGAGATCAACGGCTGCATCGAGGACGGCGCGCCCGAACTCTGGCGCTACGCCGAGGAACTGATCGAAGACGCCGTCAAGCGCGAACTCCTGGCGCCCTGAAGCCGAGGCGCCGGGAGCGCCTTTCGGACCATGCACTGAGAGCAGCTTGACGCTGCAGGGAGGAGTGACCATGAGAACCACTGGGTGCGCCGGCGTCCCCGCCGGCATCAGGCGCGCGGCCGCGAAGCGGCGGGCGCGAGTCGTTCTGCCGACTCTCATGTGTAGCGCGATCCTGGCAGGTTGCGCTGCGGCGCCCGACGCCGGCGAGCCCGCGAACGAGATCGCCTGGGTCAAGAAGGTGATGGTCCACGGCGTGCCGGTCTACGCCACGAACACGACCGGCGACGACAAGCTCCTCCACGCGGCGGGCGTTCTCGCCCAGTTCCTCGACAACGACGAGGACGGCGAGATCGACAACCCGAAGGTCCACCAGGCGATGCTCGACACAGGCGGCACGATCGTCATGACCGGCACCCAGGACGAGGCGCACGAGATGGACTGGAGGAACGCGCCCCGGGGCCAGGGCCTCTACGACGAAGAGACCGAGATCGACGCCCGCGCGCGCGGCGTGTTCGACGCGGCCCTGGAAGAGATCTGGCACATGGTCACCGACAACGGCTACGGCGTCGCCTATCCGGAGGTGTTCGGGACGGAGCCGGGCACGGCCCTGACCGACGCGATGGACATCGCTCGCGGCGGCGCCTTCGACGGACCGCCGGAGGAGTACCCGGAGGGCGCCTGGTACACCTACGACGACGTCACCTGCGACTACGGCTGCATGGCCTCCGAGTACATCTACTGGGTGTACACGTCGATGATCGGCGCCCAGGACCTGCCGGGGCGGCTCGACCAGATCGGCCACGAGTGGCCGCTGAACACGCCCGAGAAGCTGCAGGAGGGAGAGCCGGTCCTCTACGAGATCCTGAGCGACCCCGAGTACCGGATCCCGATGGTCATCCCGGACGGCACATACGACGGCGCGCCTTTGGAGATCGAGCCGTACACCTTCCGCTCACCGTATGAAGCCGCGAACCGGAAGATTCGTCGCGACAAGTTCGATCTCGTGCTCCCGGAGATCATGACGGAGCGCGGCGTCGACATGTGGATCCACGTGATGCGGGAGTCGATCCCCGACGACTTCGGCATCGACGAACTCGGCAGCGCTTCGGGCGTCTTCGCGTTCACGGACCGGGGTGGCGACAGGATCGAGCGGGCCATCCTCGGACGCCGCTGGGGCGCCACCCAGCGCGGCTGGGGCGAGACGGACTACCGGTTTGTCGAAGAGAGCGGCGCCTACGACATCGTGGCGCCCGCGGTCCGGGTCCAGGAGCCGGTCGGCGGCCCGCTGACGGAGTACGACTACCGCTTCGAGGGGCTCAGGGACTTCGTCGCGGAGCGCGACCCGGACGTCATCGCCGTCAACTTCAAGCAGGAACTGGGCCCGTGGCCGACCTACCGGGGCGAGATCGATGGCCTTTCGCACACCGACTACCTGCTGCTTTCCGAGGAACTCGGCGCGACGTACGCGGGCCGGCTGATCTCGTCCGAGTGGCTGATGATGGACTACATCAACCACCAGGTGCCGAGCGAGGTGGAACTGCTCAAGCGGCTGCGACGCGACGAACTCTGGCTGTTCGAGGACGCGCTGGACGCGATCGAGCCTGGCGTCACCAGGATCGACGAGACCGAGCTGACGATCATGCGCCGCATGCGAACCGGTCAGTCGCAGCGTGGCCGCAGCGAGGGCTGGGAGGACGCCGTCGTCCAGGGCGGCGACGTCGTCACGAACCCGAGCATCGGCATGTACGCCTACGTGCTGCGCGAGGGCGAGACGGAGCCACCGCCCGAGATCCAGGAGCTCTGGGCCGAGTACCTGAAGGTCGACGCGATCCTGGCGGAGACGATCAAGGCGGGCCGGACTCCGCGCGAGATCATCGAGGACTACACGGCCAGGTTCGAGGAAGCCGGCATCGTCGTCCGCGACAACCAGCTCCACATGGTGTCGGCCAAGAACGACTACCCGGCCTACGTCGCCGGCTTCGACACGACGAAGACACACATTTCCATGGACTCCCACGGCCAGACGAAGGGCGCCCGGCCGCAGTCCGTCGAGACCTACTTCGGCCCGCGGATCGGCTCGCTCGGCCCGGACTGGTCGAAGGACATTCCGCTCGCGCCGTACCACCACTTCGTCATCGAGTACTTCTTCTACCTGCCCTCGCCGGGCCCGGAAGGGCAGGACCAGTACCTGTTCTGGTGGGCCCACGAGGAGGCCCTGGCGACAGAGGACGGCATCGAGTTCCTGTCGCCGCCGCAGACGGAGCTCATCCTCATCCGCTGATCAGACGAGCAGTTTCTCCAGCCGCGCCACGACGTCCGGGTGTGCGGCCGCGATGTTCTCTTCCTCCCACGGGTCGGCCTCGAGGTCGTACAACTCCTGCTCCTCGTGGAAGCCGTCGACCAGCTTGTAGCGGTGGTCCTGGACGAGCCGGAACCGGCCGCTCGGCGCTCTCGCCGAGGTGAGCGCCGAGCGGACGTGCTCGCGGTGCTCGCCTACGCCCGCGTCCAGCAGGGGCCTGAGCGATCGGCTCTGCATCTCCTCGGGGACGTCGACCTCCGCGTAGTCCAGGCTGGTCGCGGCCAGGTCCATGTTGGTGACCAGGGCGTCGCTCCGCGTGCCGGCGGCGATGCCCGGGCCGGCCATGACCAGGGGCACCTTCCACGACGCCTCGTGGGGAATCGACTTGCCCCAGTAGTCGTGGTCGCCGAGCATCTCGCCGTGGTCGCTGGTGTAGATGACGACCGTGTCGTCCAGCTCGCCGCGTTCCACCAGCCGCTCCTCGTAGAGCCCGATCCAGCGGTCGATGTTCTCGATCATCGCCGCGTAGTTCTGGCGGATGCGCACGTGATGATCGGGCGTGAACGGCGACGGCGGCGCGAGCTGTTGGCCGCCCCGTGCGATGCCGTGGTAGTTGTGCGGCTGCGGGAAGTCCTCGATCACCCGGTCGGGCCCGCGGTACTCCCGCTCCATCCGCTCCGTGATGTCCATCGGCGGGTGCGGCCCGTTGAAGTTGACGATCAGGAACCAGGGACTGCCCTCCGGGACGCCGTCCAGCAGCTCCATTCCGGTGCGGGCCGTGTAGTTGTCCTTGTAGGCGTGGTCGCCGATCGGAGTCGGGTCCGTCATCCCCCACCAGTTGAGGTGCCGGGGCTCCCGCCGCTCCTCTATGTCGGCGTTGTGGATGTCCTTGAGCGGCGGGTCGAGCGAGTCGAGCCAGAACCCGTAAGGCTCGCTGTCGCCGCCGCCCTTGCTGCCCGTGATCAGCATGTCGGAGAAGCCCCACTCCTCCATGTGCAGCTTGCCATCGGGGCGCCGGCCGGCGGGACCCTTGTGCAGGTCGATCTTCCCGCACCCCATCGTGTGGTAGCCGCTGTCGTGCAGGTGCTTGTAGAAGGTCGGCCGGAGCGCCGCGTTGTACACGTCGCGGTTCCGTTCGACCGTGCAGTTCTCGTACTCCATGCCGGACGCCAGGCAGGACCGCGACGGGCCGCACACCGGCGACGGCACGACCGCCCGGGTGAAGTCGGCGCCGCGCGCCGCCAGCGCGTCGAGGTGCGGCGTGGGGACCGGGACGTCCGGGTTCCGACCCACCCAGTCGTACCGGTGCTGGTCCGAGATGAGCAGCAGGATGTTCGGCCGCCTGATCGCGCGCGGGCCCGGGATCTGGGCGTCGCCGCAGCCGGTGAGAGCGGCCGCTGTCGCGGCGGCGCCGGAGACGAGAACCTCGCGTCGGGAGAGAAGGTGGTCTCGACGGTTCATGACGGCTCCTTGCTTGGCCGCTGCGGCCTGTCTATTCTTGTTGGAAGTTCCTACAATGTTAGCAGCAGGCGGTCGTGTCTGGCGGAGGTACGGCGCCGTTGCGGGAGGCAGGCAGCATGAACGACAAGAGCACTCGGCGCGAGTTCCTGCGGCAATCGTCGAGCCTGGTCGCCGGAAGCGGTCTGGCGGGCCTCGCTGGCGCTTGCGCGGATCCGAGTTCCCGGGCGCCGGCCGAAGCGGCGGGACGCCGGCCCAACTTCCTCTTCTTCTTCCCCGATCAGCACCGATACGACTGGATCGGCCTCGACGGCTACCCGGCGCCCCTGGCCACACCGAACATGGCCCGTCTCGCGCGCACGGGAGTGAACTTCACTTCCGCTGTCTGCGCGGCGCCGACCTGTGCGCCGTCGCGGTCCTGTCTTGCCTCCGGCATGGAGTACGACCGCTGCGGCGTGCGGGACAACCGGTACGACTATCCGGTCGACCGCCCGACCTATCACGGTCTGCTCCGCGACGGCGGCTACCACACGATGGCCTGCGGCAAGCTGGACCTGTCGAAGGGAAGCAGCGACTGGGGTCTGGACGGCACGAACCGGGCCGATGCCTGGGGCTTCTCCGCGATGATCAACAACGCCGGCAAGGGCGCCGGCATGTACTATCTCCGGGAGCCGTTCGGCCCGAGCGACCCGTACTACGCCTACCTGGACTCTCTGGAACCGCCGCAGGGGCGGATCTGCGCCGAGGACATGGAGAGGCGGAACGCGAGCAGGCCCGAGGGTTGGTGGGGAGACACGAGCCCCTCACCCCTCGGCCCCGAGGCGTACTGCGACAACTGGATCGCTCGCAACGGCCTCGACCTGCTCGAACAGGCGCCGGCGGACAAGCCCTGGCACCT
>JAPVWO010000294.1 GCA_027493375.1 Candidatus Multivorans thiocomprendens
GAGTAGTCGAAGATGTTCGTCTTGAGCGCCTTGAATCCCCTTTCGCGGACCTCGGCGCCGAGGGCGATCACGCCGTCGATGTCGGTGATCGCGTTGCCGTAGTACTGAGGCAGGCCGATCCGCCAGGTCCCGCAGTGCGACCAGTACACCGGTACCCGGTCCCGCACCCGACCGCCGAGCAGGTCGCAGCAGGGGACGCCCAGGGACCTGGCCCAGGCGTCGAGCACCGCGTTCTCGATCGCCCCGATGCCCATCGCCATCACCCCGGACATCGACTGCCGGGCCCTGACCAGGAGCCGCTGGTAGATCCGTTCCACGTCCCGGACCCGCGAGCCGACGACCCGCTCCGCGAGCTGCTCGATCACGGTCGTCACGCCGACCGCACCCTGGTGCTCGTCGTACTCGCTCCAGCCGACGACGCCGTCCTCGGTCGTCAGCTTGACGAAGTGATAGTTCCGCCAGCCGGCGTCGCAGTGCCGGGTTTCGATGCTCCTGACCTTCATCCGTCGCTCCCCTCGTCGTCCGGGACAGCCCCCAGCCACTCCCTGATCACCTCTTCCGTGTTCTCTCCAAGGGCCGGAATCGGCTCGAGCGGCCCGGACGGTCGGCCGTCGAAACGGACGGCGCTGGCCGGCAGCCTGATCTCGCCCAGGCCCGGATGATCGACGGCCTCGAGGAAGCCCCGTTCCCGGAGATGCGGATCCGCGTTGACCTCCGCCAGGTCGCGGACCGGCGCGCACGGGACGCGGTGCGAGCGCGCCGCCTCGTCGACCTCCGAACGGGTAAGGCCAGTGGTCCACTCCGCGACCAGGGCTTCCGTCTCGTCGCGATGGGCGACGCGGGCCTCGTTGTTCCGAAACCGGGGATCGGAGATCAGGTCCTCCCGTCCCATCGCCCGCAGCAGGTTGCGCCAGTGCCGCTCGGTGATGCAGATGACGGCAACGTCGCCGTCACGGCAGGGATACACGCTGTAGGGCGAGACCCGGCCGTGCCGGTTGCCAGCTCGTCCCGGCAGCTTCCCGTCGTGGTGCATCAGCCCGAGCTGCGAGAGCAGGGTCGGATAGGCCGCCTCCTGCATCGCCACCTCGACCAGGCGCCCGGCGCCGGTGCGCGTCCGTTCGTAGAGCGCGCTGACGATGCCGCCGTACAGGTGCGTCCCGCCGAGAAAGTCGATGAACGCCGGACCGGCCTTGAGCGGCCGGCCTCCGGCGTCGCCGGTGATGCTCATCACCCCGGCCCAGGCCTGCACCGTGATGTCCATGCCGAGCCGCTCGGAGTCCGGGCCGCTCAGACCGTAGGCAGTGCCCGAGGCGTAGATCAACCGCGGGTTCAGTTCCCGCAGCGCCTGCCAACCGACGCCCAGGCGGTCCATCACCCCCGGCGCGAAGTTCTCGATCAGCACGTCAGCGGCTCCGGCCAGCCGGCGGAGCAGGTCCCGCCCTTCCTCCTCCTTCAGGTCGCAGGTCACCGACCGCTTGTTCGTGTTCAGAAAGGCGAGAGGAAAGGACGGCGGCCCGCCGCGGGCCTCACGGCGCCGTAGCGGCTCACCGCGCGGCGGCTCGACCTTGACCACGTCCGCGCCGGCCTGGGCGAGCAGGAAGCCGGCGTACGGGCCCTGGTAGACCTGCCCGAGGTCGAGCACCCGAACCCCGGCGAGAGGTCTGGGCGCCGTCAATGAAACGAACCCCCGATGACGTCACGCGCGACGATGAGACGCTGGATCTCGTTGGGGCCCTCGCCCACCCGCCGGATGCGCAGCTCGCGGAACCAGCGCTCGAGCGGCAGGTCCTTCGTCATCCCGTAGCCGCCGTGGATCTGCATCGCCCGGTCGACGACGCGGCTGGCGCCCTCGCTCGCCACCAGCTTGCAGATCGCCGCCTCCGTGCGGAACGGCTTGCCGGCGTCGGCCCGCGCCGCGGCCTCCAGGGTCAGCGCGCGGGCCGTGCGCAGGTCGATCTCGTTGTCGACGATCATCCACTGCACCGCCTGCCGGGTCGACAGGTAGTCGCCGAAGGTCTTTCTCGTCTTCGCGTAGGCGATCGCCATCTCCTGCGCCTTGAGCGCGACGCCCACGCAGCCCGCCGCGTACGGGATGCGGTTGCGGCTCAGCCGGTCGTTCGCGATCGCGAAGCCCTGGTTCACCTCGCCGAGGACGTTGCGGCCCGGCACCCGCACCCGGTTGAACTCGAGTTCCGCGGCGTAGTGGGTGGAACGCAGGGTGTGGACGATGCGACGCACCCGAAAACCCGGCATGTCCGTGTCGACGAGAAAGCAGGTGATCCCCTTGCGGCCGAGTTCCGGGTCCGTACGCGCGAAGACGATGCCGAAGTCCGCCTTGTCGGCGCCGCTGATGAACGTCTTCTCGCCGTCGAGAATCCAGTCGTCGCCGTCGCGGACCGCAGTCGTGCGGATGGCCCGGGCCGGATCGCTGCCACCCGAAGGCTCGGTCAGCGCGAAGAAACCCCGCTTCTCGCCTCGCAGGACGGGATAGAGGTAGCGCTCCTTCTGGTCGTCGTCCGCCTCGTACAACTGGGCCAGGCCGGCGCCGCCGAAGACCCCGTAGCAGGGAGCGTAGAGGCCGGCCCGGTGCTGGGCCATCTCGAACGCCATCAGGGTCCTTGTTGTGAGATCGATACCTGGTCCGCCGTACTCCGCCGGGATGTCGAGGCCGTAGAAGCCGAGTTCCTTCGTCATCGCGACGAGACGTTCGCGATGGTGCGGTGGCAGTTCACTCGCGTCGGGGTCGAGGTCCGCCTCGAGCGGCACGATCTCCTCGCGCACGAAGCGGCGCACCGTCTCGAGGATCAGCTTCTGTTCGGTACTGAGCTCGAAGTCCATGAAGTCACCGCCCCTGGACGGCGATGCGACCTGCACCCAACCTTCCGACCCGCTGCTCGCCGCGATCCGCGTTTCCGGGCGGCAGCTCGCCGTGGTCGGCGAGGTACACGGCGAGCAGTTCCTCGAAGCGGCTCCAGTACTGCATCGTCACCTCGTAGCGGAACCTGGCAGCCGCTTCGTGCTTCGCCGCCGCCTCGGCGATCGCGCTGCGCAGCCCGAAGCGGGAGCGGCCTCCGGCAAATCCCAGCTCCAGGGTGCCGCCGTTCGCGTCCGCGATCTCGTAGACGCCCAACTGGCCGGGCAGGGCGGCGATCGCGGCCTCGTCCAGGTTCAGCCAGTGCTTGGCCAGCCGGACTCCGGTCATGCAGGCTCCCACCCGAACATCCGCGGGATCGTATCCCGCGCTTCAGGGTCCCCGAGCGCTATGTCACAATCCCGCCGCTCTGTCTGACCAGCTCCTTCCTCCCGACGTCGGCGCCGCCGACACCGCGACTCCCGGCTCCGAGACCGACGGGGCGTTGCTGGACGGAATCCGCGTCGTCGAACTTGCGACGATCGTGATGGCGCCGTCGGCCTGCGCGATCCTCACGGACTTCGGCGCTGAGGTGATCAAGATCGAGGCACCCGGCCGGGGCGACATCTACCGCTACTTCCAGGACCTGCCCGGGATGCCGGACTCGGAGATCCCCTACTGCTTCCTGCTCGACGGGCGGAACAAGAAGAGCGTCGTGATCGACCTCAAGCAGGAGAGCGGTCAGGCCGTCGCGCACCGGTTGATCGAAACGGCGGACGTCTTCCTGACGAACTGCCACAACTCCGTGCTCGATGCGCTCGGCATGAACTGGGAGCGACTGCGGAAGATCAATCCACGCCTCGTGTTCGCCCATGGCACCGGCTACGGCCACACCGGGCCGGAGGCCGAGAAGCCGGGCTACGACCAGGTCTGCTACTGGACCCGATCGGGGCTCGTTTCCACCTTCTTCCCGGTCGAGGGTCATCTCGGACCGCTCGGTTGCGGCACCGGCGATCATCCGACCGGAGTAACCCTGTTCTCCGCCGTCCTCCTCGGCCTGATGAAACGGGACCGCACGGGTATCGGCTCCTACGTCACCACCTCGCTGCTCGCGGCCGGCGCCTGGGCCAACGCCTGCGCCATCCAGGCCAGGCTGGTCGGCGCCGAGTTCCACGGCAAGCGGCCGCGCGAGCAGACGATGAACTTCGGGCAGCTCTACTACCGCACCCGCGACGACCGCCTGGTCAAGCTGAGCATCGTCGAACAGGACCGCGACTGGAAGCGCTTCTGCCTCGCTCTGGGCAGGGACGATCTCATCGACGACGAGCGCTTCCGCACGACGCCGGAGCGGATCGCGAACATGCCGGAGTTCGTCGCCCTGCTCGACGCCGAGTTCGCACGGCGGGACTTCGCGGACTGGAGCGAGCGCTTCACTCGCCACGAGATTCCCTACAGCCTGGTCTCGAATCTCGACGACATAGCGAACGACGAGCAACTGGAGGCCATCGGCATGTTCCGCGACCTCGATCACCCCGAATACGGGCGCCTGCGAACGGTCGACAGCCCCGTGTTCGTCGAGGGAGAGGACAAGGCGCAACCACAACCGGCACCAGATCTCGGCGAGCACACCGGCGAGTTGCTGCGGGAGTTGGGTCTCGACGCCTCGGAAATCGCCGACCTGGCCGACCAGGGAGTCATCTCGGGCCGGCTCTGAACCACACGGCGATCACGCATACAATCTCCCGCTCAGCCCAACCACGGACCACACCGCTGCCCAGGAGACCCTCCATGGACTTTCAGGACTCACCGCAGGAAGCCACTTTCCGCGCCGAGGCGCGCGCCTGGCTCGAAGCGAACGCAGAAGCACTTCCGCCTGGCGGCACGTCACGCTACGACGGCCTTCCCGAACAGGACGGACTGGCCGCGATGAAGGAGTGGCAGCAGAAGAAGTACGACGACGGCTGGGCCTGCATCACCTGGCCGAAGGAACACGGCGGCCGCGGCGCCACCTTCATGGAGGGCGTGATCTGGGCTCAGGAGGAGGCGAAGTTCGACGTGCCCGAGGGTTACCTCGGCATCGGCCACGGCACCTGCGCTCCTGCGATCATGGCCCATGGAACGGAAGAGCAGAAGCGCCGCTACCTGCCGAAGCTGGCCAGCGGCGAGGAGGTCTGGTGCCAGCTCTTCTCCGAGCCGGGAGCGGGTTCCGATCTGGCCGGGCTCCGGACCCGCGCCGAGCGCGACGGCGACCAGTGGGTGGTCAACGGCCAGAAGGTCTGGAACTCGGGCGCTCACTACGCAGACTGGGGGATCCTCGTCACGCGGCACGATCCCAGCGTGCCCAAGCACAAGGGGCTGACTTTCTTCGTCGTCGACATGAAGTCGCCGGGCATCGACCCACGTCCGATCCGGCAGATTCCCGGCACCTCGGAGTTCAACGAGGTCTTCCTGCAGAACGTCCGGATCCCCGATCACAACCGCCTCGGCGAGGTCGGCGCCGGCTGGCAGGTGGCGATCACGACGCTGATGAACGAGCGCCACGGTCGCTACAACATGACGCCCGACTGGAGCGACGCTCTTCGCCTCGCTTCGGAACTCGAGATCGACGGCGAACCGGCGGCGAACCAGAGTTCGGTGCGAGAGCGGATTGCCGACTGGTACGTCCAGTGCCGCGGCGTCGAGCTGACCTTCATGCGCACCCTGACGGCCATCTCGCAGGGCAAGCAGCCGGGACCTGAGAACTCGATCTGCAAGGTGATCACCGCCAGCGCCCGCCAGGACATCGCCTCGTTCGCCGCCGACCTGCTCGATTCCGCGGGCGCCGTCAGCGGACGTGAAGACGCCCCTTCGGCCGGCATGTTCCACTACGCCTACCTGGCGGCGCCAGGCATGCGGATCGCGGCCGGCACCGACGAGATCCTGCGCAACATCATCGCCGAGCGCGTCCTCACGCTGCCCGGCGAGATCCGGGTCGATCGCGACCGGGCGTTCAGCGACATCCCGACCGGAGCGAACTGAACGGAGCCGGCCTGACGGCCGGCGCACCCGGCAGGCTAGCCGCTCTCCTCGCGGTCGTAGAACCGCTTGTAGGAGGCGGTGCCCCCATCGCCGCCGAACTGGATCTGGTTCAGGACGATCAACTGGCCCTTCCTGTTGAGGCTGTACTCCTGAATGAAGAGTGCCTCGCCGCGGCCCCGATTCCTGGTCACCAGCTTCGCCTTCTTCCAGAAGGCCTGGATTTCCCGCCGCTCACCCACTTCGTACCACTCGCGATCCGTCTTGAGAACGAGGGACACGCCGCGAGAATCCGTGATCTGAACGCCGCCGTCCAGCATGCGAATGCTGAGTGCCTCCGCACCGACGTCGGCGCCACGGCCGATCACTGCCGGGCCTCCCCGACCGCCACCGGGCCCGCCGGCACCAGGGCCGCCGCCGCCTTGACCGGGCCCGGCACCGCCAGCGCCGGCGCCACCGGCACCACCTCCAACAGCGGCGCCGCCGCCGCGACGGCCGCCGCCGCCACGCCCAACGTTGCCGCCACGTCCACTGAAGCCGCCGTCACCGCCGCCGCCCCGGGCGATCCTCATGCGCCGCATCGCCTGCCGCGGGTCGTCGCTCAACTCTTCGTTGAGGATCCACTCGCCACTGAGGTCCACCGACGGTGTACCTCCTCGCTGTGCCGCCGCGGACTCTCCCGCCGCCAGAGACACGAAGACGGCCACGAACGCGGCCGCCCCCATCTGCACCGCGGTCACCAGCATTGAACGAACCGGTCGCACGTCTGTCATGGCGATGCCTCCCTCTGTGGCTCTTCCCCTTAGCTTAGCGCCCGAGAACTAGCTCGCGACCTCGCTCTCGCTGCCCGGAAACAGGAGACGGGCCATCTGGGTCTGGGAACGGTGGACGAAGAGGATGACCTGGTCGTCGGGGCGGAGCATGTTGCTGCGCTCGGGCATGAACACGCGGTCGCCACGCACGACCGCGCCGACGATCAGGCCGCGAGGGGCCTGCAGGTCGGCCAGGGTGGCGCCGGCCGCCGGACTCGCCTCGTGGATCACGCGCTGGACGACCTGCACGGCACCGTCGGCGAGGGTGACGAGGTTCGCCTTGTAGCCGTTGGCGACGAAGTTGCGAACGTGGTCGATCGCCAGCGAGTGCGGCGAAACGAGCTCCACCTCGCCGACCCGCTTCCAGAGCCGGCTGGTCGTGTGGTGAATCAGCGCCACGACCCGGCGCACGCCGAGCTCCTGCGCGATGAGACCGGCGACGACGTTGCTGTCGTCGTGACTGGTGGCGGCGATCAGCACCTCGGCCCGCCCGAGGCCCTCGCTCTCCATCGTCGCGGCGTCGATCGGATCGCCGTGCAGCACTTCGACATCGGGAAAGGACTGCGCGAAGAACTCGGCCCGGCGCCGGTCGCGCTCAATCCAGCGAATGCGCTTGACCTCGTTGCGCAGCGCCTTGACCACCGCTACGGCAGCCGGGCTGCCGCCGGCGATTGCGACGGTGTGGGGATGCTCGATGCGGGACGCGAACAGCTCCTCGACGTCGTGGGTCGACTGGGTGCGACAGAGGACCATGGCCAGATCACCGGGGGACGCGCGCAGGTCCGGCCCCGGGATCGACAGCTCGTGCTCTCCATCGAAGTAGCCGACGATGCGCGCGTCCTCGGGCAGCGGCAGCTCGCTGAGCGGGAGGCGGGCAACCGTGCTGCCGATCTGGACCTGGATCGTGCGCAGCTCGAACCGGCCCCGGGCCAGGTAGTCGACCTCGTGCGTATGGTGGCCGAGCACGATGTTGAGGATCGCGTTCGTCGCAAGGCTCTGGGGCGAGAGGAGAAGATCGGCCCCGAACAGCCGTTCGTAAGAGCGGCGGTAGACGGTCAGGTCCTCCGACGTGTCGAGCCGCACGACGCAGCGTTTGGCGCCGAGGTTGCGCGCGATGACCGACGCCACCAGGTTCGCCTCCTCCGAGGAGGACGCGGCGATGAAGAGTTCCGCCCGAGCGACGTTCGCCCGCTCCAGTACGGCTTGGTGGGCCCCGTTGCCGACCACGAAGGCCGCGTCGAGTTCCTCCTCGATCCGCTCGCTCATGCCCGGGTCGAGGTCGATCAGGGTGAGGCTCCGCCCTTCCCGACCGAAGGCTTCGGCGATGTGGAAACCCATGTCGCCGATCCCCATCACGCAGAAGTGGCCGTTCGCACTCACGGCCCGCGGAGCATAAGCCAAAGGTACCTCCGCGGAC
>JAPVWO010000295.1 GCA_027493375.1 Candidatus Multivorans thiocomprendens
AAACGGCTGGTCCCGATGAGCAGCTATGAACTTCGTCATCGATCTCCCTCCACTGACAACGAAACACTAACCCGCCAAGTCCGACAGACTGCTAGCGCTACAAAGCCCCAGAAGCTAAGCCGGCGGGTCTCATGGCCCAGCGCCGATCCGAGGCGGTCGGACGAAGGCGAATCCCGCCCGGGCCCCCGATGTCGATCAGTTCACGCTCGCGACGCGGACGCCGCCGGAGCCCGTGTCGAGGACGACGCTCGCATCGCCGTCCCCGGCAATGAAGCGCATCTCGCCCCGCGACTTGTGCAGCGTCTTCGCGATCGGCACGTCGACATCGATGCCGCCACTGCCGATGTCGATGTCGAAGCGGGCCGACAGATCGTCCGGGACCAGCATGACGATGCTGCCGGAGCCGGTGTCGATCTCGAACCTGCCGCCGCCCATTCGCTCCAGGGCCAGGTGCACTCTGCCGCTGCCCGTGTCGATCACCGCGGCATCGGCGCCCGCGGACTCGACCCGCACGCTGCCGCTCCCGGTGTCGATCGTGAGCCTCCTGGTTTCCACGCCGTCCACGGTCACTCCGCCACTGCCGGTGTCGATCTCAACCGACTCAGCCGACACCTCGGAGACCGCCACGGAGCCGCTGCCCGTGTCGATCGACAGCGCGGCGCCCTCGAAGCCGTCCAGGCTGGCCCCGCCGCTGCCCGTGTCCATGACCAGCCGGCCGCGAACGTCCTCCACGGTCAGCCCGCCACTGCCCACGTCGAGCTCGACCTGGCCGTCCAGTCCGGCCGCCTCCATCACTCCGGCCTTTACGTCGATCTCCAGGTCGGCAACGAGGTCCCGGACTTCCACGTCGCCGGCCCCGTGCTCGAGCGTGAGCGACGCCCCCTCAGGCACGCGGATCGTGAGGTCGGCCCAGACCTCCATCCCGCTGCCGCTCCTCCGGACCCGTATCCGACGACCCGAGACGGCCCGCAGGATCTCCCCCAGCAGGCTGCTGGACCGACCCTCGCGGAACCAGAGCTGGGCCCGCCGGCGGCTGAACTCCGGATACACGAAGCGGCGCTCGTCGTCGACCGGGAAGACGACATCCAGCCGGGCGCGTGAGCCGCGCTCCCGCTCGATGTCGACGTTCCGTTGCACACCGTCGGCGCCACGCACGGAGACGTCGACTTCGAACTCGTCGCCGGTTGCCTGCCCGACAGTCACCTTGCCGATCAGGTTCGTGACTTCCAGGGAACGAGCGTCGAAGCGGTGGCTTTCGTCGAACTCGGCGAAAGCCGGCGCCGAAAGTACGGTCGCCGCGACCAGCGTGGCAACCGCCAGGCCGCAACGAGCGCCAGGCGCGTCGGAATCCGGAGCGGGGATCGAAGGCTGGTTGGTCATCGCGCTCTCCCTCGTTCGGGGCAGGGCTTCCGTCGCGGCCGGGAAGGACCGGGATCTGCCGCCCTTACCGCCATACAACGCACGCAGGAGGCGGTGAGTTTCACCGCCGCCTGCTGCTAGGGTTCGCCGCAACGGGAGACGCCGGCGGAGAGGCGCTCGGGATCGATGGCCAGCTACAACATGAACCAGGTCCGCACCGGACTCAAGGTGCTCGAGAACGGCGAGCCGAACGTGATCATCTCCTGCGATTTCATCAAGCCTGGCAAGGGCCAGGCGTTCACGCGGGTCAAGATGCGCAACCTTCTGAGCGGACGGGTCAACGAGAAGACGTACAAGCCGGGCGACCTGCTCGAAGGCGCCGACGTCATCGAGACCTCGATGCAGTACCTCTACGCCGACGGCGAGCACTGGTTCTTCATGAACCCCGACACCTACGACCAGGTCGAGGCCGACGCGGCGGCCCTCGGCGGCGCGGAGCAGTGGATCAAGGAAGAAGACGTCTGCAACGTGACGCTCTGGAACGGTCATCCGATCCTGGTCGCGGCGCCGAACTTCGTGATCCGGGAGATCGTCGAGACCGACCCCGGCCTCAAGGGCGACACCTCCAGCGGCGGCAACAAGCCGGCCAAGCTCGAGACCGGCGCGGTGGTCAAGGTGCCGCTCTTCATCCAGACCGGCGAGTCGATCCGGGTCGATACCCGCACCGGCGAGTACGTTTCCCGCGCCAAGGCCTGACCCGGGGCGGTGGAGGGCGACGCCGCGGACTGGCGGCCCACGGCCGGGCCCATCGCCCTGCAACGCCGCGCGGCCATGCTCGCCAGACTGCGCGCCTTCTTCGCCGAGCGGGAGGTGCTGGAGGTGGAAACCCCCCTGCTGTCCGCCGAGACCACCCTCGACCCGCACCTGGAACCCCTGAGCTCCCGGGTGGATGCGCCGGGGATCGACGGCCGGCGGATGTACCTCCAGACCTCGCCCGAACTCGCTATGAAACGACTGCTGGCCGCGGGTTCCGGCTCGATCTACCAGGTGTGCAAGGCGTTCCGCGGCGGCGAGCGCGGCCGCTGGCACAACCCGGAGTTCACGATTCTCGAGTGGTACCGGGTGGGATGGGACGTACACCGGCTGATGAGGGAAGTCGCGGCCCTGATAGAGACCCTGCTCGCCGGTTCGCGCCGCCTGGAACCGGCGACCCATGTCGGCTACGCCGATCTCATGCGCCGGCACGCCGGGATCGATCCGCACGAAGCCTCGACCGGAGCCCTGCGACGGGCCGTGGCGGACGGCCCTTCACCGATCGACACCAGCGGCCTCGACCGGGACGACCTGCTCTCCCGGCTGTTCGGCGAACGGGTCGAGCCTCGGTTCGCGCCCGACCGCGTCACGGTCGTCTTCGACTATCCCGCCTCCCAGGCCGCAATGGCGCAGTTGAACGCCTCCGACCCCCGCACCGCCGAACGCTTCGAGGCCTACGTCGGGGATATCGAACTCGCCAACGGCTACGGCGAACTCCGCGATCCGACCGAACAGCGGCAGCGCCTCGAACACGACCTGGCGAGCCGTCGCAGAACCGGCCGGCCGCTGCCGCCTGTTCCGTCCCGGTTCCTGGCAGCGCTGGAGTCGGGGCTCCCGCCCTGCGCGGGAGTCGCCCTCGGCTTCGACCGGCTGCTCGGTCTCGAACTTGGAGCAGGGGGCATCGACGAAGTCATCTCCTTCCCGATCGAGCGAGGCTGACTGCGGCGGGGCCGGGCGGCACGACTTCAAGGAGTTCGACGGCGGGGCGGCCGTCGCAGAAGATCGTGGCGAGACGGCCATGGACGCGCGACCCCCTGCAGTCCACCTGGTCGCCGAGGCCGAAATGGCGCCGCATCTCGGCATCCGGCTCGATCTCGAGCAGACAGTGGGTGCTGATCCGACGCAAGCGGCTGTGGCGAATCAGCACATGGCCGAGCGGAGTCGTTTCGCTGAGGATCTCGCGCCGGGCCGCCGCCCTCGTGAACCGGAAGTCGATCAGCACGATCCCGAACAGCACAACCCCGGCGGTCCCTCCAGCCGCCGCGTCGCCATCGCCCTCATCGCCGCCGCCGGCGCACCGCAGGAGGATCTTCCGCGCGTAGCGGCCGTCGCGTGCGAACCGCTCCAGAACCTCGACGTCGACGGCGCCGCCGTGGTGTGCCTCGAGAGTCACCGTCATGTGGCTCTCGTGTGCCAGGAGACGACGCTGGGGCTGGGGCACGGCGCCCTCGGGCACCACGGCGGCGGCGGGTGCGGCGCTGCCGAAGAGGTCGTACAGATCCGCGATGTCGTGCGCCTGCGCCAGCACTTCCTTCACGGCGGCGGACTCTACCGGGACTCGAGTAAACCGGAACGTTCAACCTCCGGCTGGAGTACCGAGCGGCGCCAGCCTTCGGTCTCCGCCGGCCAAACCCACGCACCCCGCTCGAGACTCCGCGCCGCCCACGCCTCGAGAGCCCTCCGGGGCACGAGGAACTCGGCCGGAACGTCGAGATCGGCGGCGACTCGCGCAACCAGTTTCCGCAGTCCCTCCGAGAGGCGGCTCGACGATCGCCTGCCGGAGCGTTCCACACGGCCGGGGAGCCGATCCTCCGGCAGCGAGCGGGCGCTTCGCACCAGCTCCAGCAGCTTGGGCCCGTACCGCCGCGCCTGGCGCGGCCCCAGGCTCTTCACCGGGGCCAGATCCTCCGACGTGCGCGGCAGCCGTCGTGCCAGGTCGCCGAGGGTCTCGTCCTTCAGCACGAAGCCCCGGGGCACGTCCCGCCGGCGGGCACGGTCCTCTCGCCACGCGCACACGGCCTGGAGCGCGGCCAGTTGACGCCTGGACATTCCCGGTCGCCGCAGCCGACTGTAGGACCAGGCCGGGTCCAGACGCGCCTCGGCGTTCTTCAACAGGCGGTCGAACTCCTCCTCGGCCCAGCCTTCCCGGCCGAGCTCACGGAGCCGCGCCACCAACCCTTCGTGGGCAGGCATGAGGTAGGCCACATCGAGACCGGCGTATCGCACCTGTGCGTCGCTGAGCGGGCGCCGCAGCCAGTTCGACCGCTGCACGCCCTTCTCCAGCTCGACATCGAAGAGCCGCGACACCAGACGAACGTAGCCCAGCGAACCTCCCAGTCCGCACAGCGTGGCCGCGATCTGACAGTCGAACACGGGTTCGGGAGCGTGGCCCACAGCCTGATGGAGGATCTCCAGATCCTCGCTCGGCGAATGAAACACCTTCGTCACCTCTCGTGCCTGGACGACGGCAGCCAGCGGCGCCCGATCCCTGATCGAGACCATGTCGACCAGGTAGCAGCCCTCCGAATCCGCCACCTGAATCAGGCCAAGCCGGGCGAAGAACGTCCGCTCCCGCACGAACTCGGTGTCCAGGCCGACGGCGGGCTCGCGCAGCCAGCGTTCGGCGAGATCCGCCAGTCGCTCGTCGCGGTCCACGACCTCGGGGGTCGGCGGCGGAGGAAGTGTCATCTAACGGAGAGGCGGGCGACCGGAACGAGGCGGTTTCGCTGGATAGTAGCGCCAGACCCGGAGAGCCTTGGGCGTGGGATGATCCCCGGCGTACAATCGGTTCGTCCCGACGAGAGAACCGGACGACGAGCAATGGCCAACAAATCCGTACCACTCGTCATCCTGGGAGGCAGCGACCGCAGGCCCGCCTACATGCCCCCGGGAGGACGTTCGAAACACCCCCTCGCCGGCATCAAGGGCGTGGACGTGAAGATCGGCGGCAGGCCGCTGATCGAACTCGTCATCGAGCGGATTCGCCAGACCGACGCCTTCGATCCGATCTACGTCGCCGGACCCGGTCAAGCCTACCGCTCACTGCCCGACGGGATCTCCGTCGATACCGACGGCGGTTTCGGCCGCAACATCCAGGTCGGGGTCGAGACGGCCCGCCGGCAGCACGGCGACGGACCGCTGGCGATCGTCACCTGCGACATCGTTCCCGATCCCGCCGAGATGAAGACGGTGGTCCGCGATTTCTGGAATCACAGCCCCCTGGACTTCTTCTTCCCCATGATCAGGGCTCCGCGGGACCCCGCACGACTCGGCGAATCCGGATGGAAGCCCCAATACCACGTCCAGCCCGAAGAGGCTTCCGAGCCCGTCCCGGTGCTGCCCGGTCACCTGGCCATGTTCGACTCCGCGGCGCTCCGCTGGAAGTTCATCTACCGCTTGATGGATCTCGGCTACCGGACACGCAATCGCCCCATCCAGTACCGGAACGCCTACATGGCGCGGCGCCTGCTGTGGATCATGCTGGTTCAGGACTTCATCCACCTCCTGAATCTCCGGCTGCCGACCTTTACCTGGGACACGCTGCTGTCGGGCACGCGCGCTGCGCGGCGCCTCAAGGAGAAGGTCATCCATCAGTCCGAACTGGAACTGGCTCTGCGCCGCATGTTCATCAAACGACGCCACCGGCGCAGGCATCCCGACCGCAAGGTCCGGATGCCGGTCGTCGACGCGATGTCCCTGGCCCGCGACATCGATACCCAGGAGGAGGCGCTGGCCTTCGGGGCCGTCTCGGCATGACCGTCGCCGGACGACGCCTCCTGCTCGCCACGACCCTGGCGGCCGCGATCTGTGCACCGCTGCCCGGCGCCGAGCCGCACTTCGTGCTGCTCTCGGTCGACACCCTGCGCGCGGACGCGCTCGGGACCTACGGCGCCAAGAGCGCGAAGACGCCCACGATCGACGCGCTGGCCACGGCGGGCGTGCTCTTCGAGGACGCCCAGACCACGATCGGCAAGACGGGTCCCGCCTTCGCATCGATGTTCACGTCGCTCTACCCGCCGACTCACGGGGCGCGGCGAAACGCCCAGCGGATGCGCGGCGACATTCCGGTTCTCGCCGAGATTCTGGGCGAAGCGGGCTACGAATCGGCCGCCTTCATCTCGAACTGGACGTTGCGGGCCGACCTGGTCGGCCTGAACCGTGGCTTCGACCACTACGACGAGGAGTTCAACCAGGCCCGCAACGCCGTCGGCGTGATGGAGCGCCACGCCGACGATGTCGCCAGGGCGGCCGAGGGATGGCTGCGCCTGCGCGCAGGCGACGAGGAGAGGAACCGGCGGCCCCTGTTCCTCTGGGTCCACTTCTCGGACCCGCACGATCCGTACCTGGAACGAACCGGTTTCACGCCCCCCAGGCCACCGCAGGACCAGCGCACCGGCGGCTGGCAGAGGCGCTGGCGCTACCAGTCGGAGGTCAACTACGTCGACCACTGGCTCGGCCGGCTGTCCGAGGCGATCGAGGAGTTCCTGCCGGGTCCCCGCTACACCGTGTTCGTGAGCGATCACGGGGAAAGCATGGGCGAGCACGGCTACTGGGGGCACGGCAAGAACGTCCACTGGCCCAACGCGCGCATACCGATGATCCTCACCGGCCCGGGGATTCCAGAAGGCCGGCGGGTCGAGGCCGCGGTCGGCGTGATCGACGTGCTGCCCACCGTCCTCGACCTGCTCGAACTCGAGCACCCCGCGGGCGTCGAGGGCCGAAGCCTCGTGCCCATCGGCGACGAACCCGAAGGCGGGGCGCGGCCCCGCTACGTCATCGGCGACAAACACAGCGCCCTGTTCGCCAGGTCGCGCCGCAGCGCGCCCTACGAGAACCCCCTGCAGATCAGCATGGAGCTGGAGGGCGCCAAGGTCCTCCACGACTTCTCGAAGAGCAGGACGGTGTACTTCGACCTGACCGTCGACCCTCATGAGGAGCGGCCGCTGCCCGCGCCGCCGGTCGACATGGTGCCGCCGCTCGGACGCCGCCTGGTGAACTGGTACCGGGATCTTCCGAAGTACGAGGCGAAGAGCGGAACCGTCCTCAGCGAGGAGGACATCCGCCAGCTGAAGAGCCTCGGCTACATCGACTAGCTCGGCTACTGGCCGGCGCTGACGAGCACGACGCAGTCGGCAAGCAACCGCGTCGCCGTCTCGATCTCGTCGAGACCCGGCAGCGTCGGCGCGATGCGAATGTTCCGGTCCTGCGGATCGACGCCGTACGGGAAGGTGGCGCCCGCGGGCGTCAGCTTGACCCCAGCCCGGCCGGCCATCTCGACCACCGCGCGCGCGCAGCCAGGCGCCGTGTCCAGGCTCAC
Source organism: Candidatus Multivorans thiocomprendens (assembly GCA_027493375.1). Classification (GTDB taxonomy): domain Bacteria; phylum Acidobacteriota; class Thermoanaerobaculia; order Multivoradales; family Multivoraceae; genus Multivorans; species Multivorans thiocomprendens. Next base: position 7,490 of record JAPVWO010000295.1, read on the forward strand.
GAAGTAGCCGCCCCGGGGCCGGCTCCAGGTCGCGACGCCCAGTTCTTCCAGGGAGCCCAGCCCTTCCAGCGATTCGTCGAGAACGCGCAGCACGGCCTCGAACTTCGGCCGGATCAGCTCCGCGTGTCCTCGCATGTGCTCCCGGACCCTTGCGACGTTGCCGTCGAAGAAGCGGGCATGAGCAAGCTGGTTCAGCTTGTTCGGGCCGATCGTCTGGATCGAGCGGAAGCCACGGATCCAGTCGCCGTTCCCGGGACTGGCCGCAACGGCCGCCAGACCGGCGCCGCCGAACGTGACCTTCGAGAACGACGTGACGATGAACGGCCGGTCCTCGTGGCCGTGAACGACGCAGCGGTCGTACAGGTTGGCCAGTCGATCCGGCTCGCCCTCCAAGGCGTGCAAGGCGTAGGCGTCGTCCCAGATCACCCGAAAGTCCGGCGCCGCCGTCTTCATCGCGGCGACCGCCTCGACCACGTCGTCGGAGTAGGTGACGCCGGTCGGATTGCTGTAGCGGGGCACGCAGAACATCCCCTTGACGTTCCGGTCCTCGCCGGCGAGGCGCGCGACCTCGTCGAGGTCCGGGCCCTCGTCACCCATCCCGATCGGCAGCATCTCGATGCCGTAGCGCTCCAGCAGGGCGAAGTGACGGTCGTAGCCGGGACAGGGACAGAGGAACTTCACCGGCGTCGAGCGTCTCGGGCCGCCCCAGGGATCGCCGCCCGGCACGCCGACCAGCATCGCCTGCACGACCAGGTCGTGCATCCACTGCAGACTCGCGTTGCCGCCGACGAAGACCAGGTCCGGATCGACCTCGAGGATCTCGGCGAACATCGCCCGCATCTCCGGCAGGCCGCGCGGATCGCCGCCGTAGTTGCGGCAATCCGTGCCGTCGTCGGCCGGGCTGTCCTCCCGTTCGACCGCAGCCAGGAGACCATGGGAACGGGCGAGCTGCTCCGGTGACGGCTTGCCTCGCGTCATGTCGAGGTTGAGGCCGGCGGCGCGGGCCGCGTCGTAGCGGGCTCTCGCAGCATCGACGACTGCCGGATCGATCGCCGGCACCGCCCCTACTCCCCGGCGGCCGCCGCCGCGGCCCCGTCATGGACGATGCGGTAGATCACGCCCCGCATGTCGTCCGACACCAGGAGCGACCCGTCGGCCCGCTCCATCACGTCGACCGGCCGGCCCCACGAGTCTTCGCCCTGCAGCCAGCCGGTGGCGAACTCCTCGTAGTCGGTGGCCCTGCCGTCCCCGTCGACATGAACCACCATGATCCGGTAGCCGATCTTGTTGCTGCGGTTCCAGGAACCGTGCTCGGCGATGAAGATCTGGCCGCGGTAGCGCTCCGGAAAGGCGTCGCCCCGGTAGAAGCGCATGCCGATCGCGCCTACGTGCGGCCCGAGATCGATCGCCGGCGGCACGAACTCGGCGCAGGGTTTCCGATCGCCGAACTCCGGGTCGGGGACGTCCTGGCCGTGGCAGTACGGGTAGCCGAAGTGCTGACCGTCCTCAGTCAGTACGTTCAACTCGTCGGGCGGAACGTCGTCGCCCATCATGTCCCGACCGTTGTCGGTGAACCACAGATGGCCGGTACCTGGATGCCAGTCGAACCCGACCGTGTTCCGCACGCCGCGCGCCACGACCTCGTAGTCACCGCCGTCGTCCAGGCGGAGGATCGTGGCGAAGGGATCGCCCTCGTCGCAGATGTTGCACGGCGCTCCGACCGGAACGTACAGCTTGCCGTCGGGGCCGAAGCGGATGAACTTCCAGCCGTGATGCCTCCTGTCCGGCAGGTCGTCGGTGATCACGACCGGCTCCGGCGGCGAATCGAGGCGGTTGCCGATGTCGTCGAGGCGCAGAATGCGGCTGATCTCGGCCACGTAGAGATCGCCGTTGTGGAATGCGACACCGTTCGGCCGGTTCAAGCCCGAGGCGATCTCGTACTGCCGATCCGCCGTGCCGTCACCGTCCTCGTCAACGACCGCGTAGACGGCGTCGCTCTGCCGCAGCCCGCCGGTGCCGACGAAGACCGTGCCGGAGGGACTCTGCGCCAGGGACCGCGCAAGGTCGATCCCCGAGGCGAACACGTCTACGTTGAATCCGTCCGGCAGTTCGATCGCGTCCAGCCGAATCTCGTCGTCGGCAGCGAGAGCGCCGCTGCCGACTCCGGAAAGAACGACGAGGAAACCGGCCACACAGGGCAGGGCGGAGCGGAAGTTCGGGATGAAGGCGGACCGCGGCATGGCGGATTCTCCTTTGAGTAGGTGGCCTGACGGCCAGAGCTTACGGGACGAACGCCGACGGCGTGCAGGCCCTGGAGAACGCCCTGCTGTCGGTGATCGCCGATGCAGGTTCACCCGCTTCGTTCCGGTACTCGCTCTCCTCGCCCGTCAGGGTGTCCCTCACCCGGATCGAATAGCCGAGGTCCGTCGTCGAGGCGCCGTAGACCCAGATGTGGCCGTTCGTCTTGCAACCGTCCAGGACCTTGACCAGGATCTCCCAGTTGGACGGTTCCAGGAACCAGAACATGCCGGAGTCGGGCGTACCGTGTTCGGCCACGAACGCCGGGCTCGGCTCGCCCCCTGCCGTCCACCACTCGGCCTTCACCTCGTAGCGACCGTCGCGCACACACAGCGTTTCTCCCCCACGTTCGCACGGACCGTCTTCCCCCGGCGGCTCGGGTTCCGGATCCGGCGGAGGATCGGGATCGGGTTCTGGCGGAGGCGAGTCGGGCTCGGTCGCCGATTCATGGGTGATGCGGTAGATGACACCCAACCGATCGTCTGACACGAGCAGCGAGCCGTCGTCGCGCACCATCACGTCCACCGGCCGGCCCCAGGCCGTCCCGTTCTGGAGCCACCCGGTCGCGAACTCCTCGTAGGCCGTCGGCCTCCCGCTCGTCCCGAGACGCACCAGCATGACGCGGTAGCCGATCGGAACGGTACGGTTCCACGACCCGTGCTCGGCGATGAAGATCTGGCTGCGGTAGCGCTCCGGAAACATCTCTCCCGTGTAGAAGCGCATGCCGAGGGCGGCCACGTGGGGGCCAAGCGCCTGGACCGGAGGCCTGAAGTCGGAGCAGGGACGTCGGTCGCCGAACTCGGGGTCGGCGATGCTGCGGCCGTGGCAGTACGGATAGCCGAAGTGCTGGCCAGTCGACGTCAGGACATTCAACTCGTCCGGAGGGCTGTTGTCTCCCAGCCAATCCCGGCCGTTGTCCGTGAACCAGAGCTGGCCGGTACCGGGATGCCAATCGAACCCGACTGTGTTCCGCACGCCGCGCGCCACGACCGAGTAGCTGCCGTCGACAGCCATTCTCAAGATCGAGTTGTACGGATCAGGCTCGTCGCAGATGTTGCATGGGGCGCCGACCGGGACGTAGAGCCGGCCATCCGGCCCGAAGCGGATGAACTTCCAGCCGTGATGTTCGTCCGTTGGGAGGCGATCGGTGACCACGAAAGGCTGCGAAGGCGAATCCAGCCGGTTCTCGATGTCGTCGTAGCGGAGTATCCGGCTGATCTCGGCCACGTAGAGGTTTCCATTGCGGAAAGCGACCCCATTCGGTGAGTTCAGCCCCGTGGCCAATCGGTACGTTCGGTCTGCCTCACCGTCATCGTCCGAGTCGACGACCGCGTAGACCACGCCCTCGGGTCGGCTGCCGACGAAGACGGTGCCGGCCGGGCTCTGCGCAAGCGACCGGGCTCCCCGAACGTCGTCGGCGAAGAAGTCGATCGAGAACCCATCCGGCAACTCGATCCGGGACAGCCGCGAGTCCTGGGCGACCCCCAGACCGGCTCCCGCGAACAGAGCAGCCGCCGCGATCCATGACGGCAGACGCCATTCACAACAGATAAACCGCCTCACCGCCGGTCAACCTACCAGAGCATCACGGCGACGCCCGCCGCGATCACGGCCACCGTCAACACCTTGCGCAACGTAAGCGGCTCGGCGAAGAAGACGCGGCCGAGCACCAGCGCCAGCGAGGAGCCGATGCCCCGCTTCACCGTCTCGACGAAGCCGACCCAGGCGTGCTGAAGCGCCAGCAACTGGAGTCCCTGCGCCGCCGCGCCGAGGACGACGGCGGTCAGCAACGGAGCCCAGGTCCGAGCCCGCGGGCGATCCCGGACGTGGCGAACCGATGCCGGCGCCTGCCTGAGGCCGCGAAAGGCGAGGACGGCCACGGACAGACCGACGCCAAGGTGCATCACCAGGCCATGGAAGGCCGCGTTCGATGCCTCGATAGCGAGCTTGTCGAGCGGCAAGGCAGACGCCCAGAGGAAGGCGACCAGGATCATCCACCAGGCACCGGCACCCAATGCCCACGGACGTTTCACTCCAGGACCCCGCTCGCCGAGTTGCAGCGCGAGCGCGCCGCCCACGACCATGGCGATGCCGAGCCAGTCACGGAAACCGGGCAGCTCGCCAAGCAACGGTATCGCCAGCAACGCCGTGAACACCGGCGTCAGGGACAGCAGCGGAATGACGGCGCTCAACCCCGAAAGCCGAACGGACCGCAGGAAGCCGTAGTTCGCTCCGAGGTTGCAGGCCACTGAAGCAAGGCCAGGCCACAGGTACGCCGCGCTCACACTGGCGGGCGGCTGCGCCGCAAGCCACACCCCGTAGAGGGGCACCGCTCCCAGCGCCAGGACCATGACCAGGAACGTGTCGCTCAGCCTGCCCGTGAGCTTCTTGCGCAGCAGGTCGAACACCGAGAAGCAAAGCGTCGCGCCGACGACCAGCACGATGCCGAGCAGCGAGACCATGCGTGGGGAGCAGTCTACTCAGGCGGCCGCCCCTCCGGCCGCCGGGACGACCGGAAGACTCGGAAAACGGACTTCGCCCATGCCCGATGTACAATCCCGCCGCCCGTGGCCGCGCCCGATTCACCTCCCGCCGACTCCTCGCCGGGATCGCCTGGCTCCGGCGGGCTGCTGGCGGGTCGCCGCGGCCTGGTCGTCGGCGTCGCGAACAAACGCTCCCTGGCCTGGGGCATCGCCCAACGCGCCCACCGCGAAGGCGCGGAACTCGCGTTCACGTTCCAGGGAGACGCCCTCGAGCGCCGGGTCCGGCCGCTTGCGGAGAGCATCGGATCGGCCATCGTCGAACCGCTCGACGTGACGGACGACGCTCAGATCGAGGCGGTCTTCGCCGGACTCGGCGAGCGCTGGGGGCGGCTGGACTTCCTCGTTCACTCCGTGGCGTTCGCCAACCGGGAGGATCTGCTCGGCCGCACGGTCGACACCTCGCGCGCCGGCTTCGCTACAGCCCTGGACATCAGTTGCTATTCGCTGATCGCTCTCGCCCGCGCCGCTGAACCGCTGATGACCGGCGGCGGCAGCATCATCGCGATGACCTACTACGGCGCCACCAAGGCCGTGCCGAACTACAACGTGATGGGCATCGCCAAGGCCGCGCTCGAGGCGTCCATCCGCTATCTGGCGGTCGACCTGGGACCGAAGAACATCCGCGTTCACGGCATCTCCGCCGGTCCGGTCAGAACTCTGGCCGCTTCCGGCGTCTCCGGGATGCGCGGCATGCTGAAGGTCATGCCGGAACGGGCCCCGCTCGGCCGCAACATCACGGTGGAGGACGTGGGCGCCACCGCCGCGTACCTGCTGTCCGACCTGAGCGCCGGAACCACCGGCGGCATCCACTTCGTGGACGCCGGGTTCAACATCACCGCGATGCGCCACCCGGACGCGGCGGGCGGTTAGCGCCCCTGTCGCGCAACCCTGTCCGCCCCGTTCCGTAAACCGGGGACAGGGGCAGGGCGGCCCGCTCCTCCTCGTGTGGACGTCGACTGACTACCTCCCCAGTGGACCGATACCGGCCGCTCAGCCCCTGTATCTGCGGCGCAGCGCCGGCCCGGAACTTGCAGTCGGCGCCACGGACCTTGGCGGGATGGACGTGAACTACTACCAGGCCGGCGTCTCGTGGACCGCTTCAATGGGTCAGGTGCGACCCTTCGCGTCGCTGAGCGCCGGTGTCACCCGCCTCGCGCCGAACAGCGACTTCCTGCCGGAATCCGAAAGCCACTTCTCCCTGGGTCTCGGCGGCGGCGTGAAGATCTTCTTGACGGAGCACGTCGGCCTGCGGCTGGACGCGCGCCTGCTGGTGACCGACACCAGCGACGAGGACGGGTGCTGCTACGACTGCTGCTACGGAGCCGAACGCGACGACCTGGTCCAGGGCCTGGTCAGCGCGGGCCTGGTCTTCGCGTTCCAGGACGACGCTGATCAGGAAGTGCCCGCAAGCTCCGCCGAAGCTCGGCGCGCCGCCGCCGCCAGCAGCGCCCCGCCGACGAAGATCGCCTCTTCGGCAGGCGCGAAGTACGGCGTGTGGGCAAAGGCGACCGGGTCGCCGGGCAGCCGGGCGCCGACCCGGACGAAGCAGCCCGGGATTCGCTCCAGGTAGAAGGCGAAGTCCTCGCCGCCCATGTTCGCGGCCGGCAACGGCCTGATCGCATCCGCGCCGATCACCTGAACCGCGGCGTCCCTGGCCCAACGGGCGGCACGCTCGTCGTTCAGCACGGCCGGCGTTCCCTGGAGCATCCGTACGTCGGCCTCGAGCCGACAGGCCGCGGCGACCGATTCCGCCACGTGCCGCACCTCGTCCGCCAGCAGCTTCCGGATGGCCGGGTCGAGGGAGCGCATGGTGCCCTTGAGCACGGCACGGTCGGGGATCACGTTGTGCGCCGTGCCCGCCTCGACGGCGCCGACGGTGACCACCGCGGGCTGGTCGGGCGGCACGCGCCGGGAGACGACCGTCTGCAGGGCGGAAACGACCTGGGCCAGGCCCGTGATCGGATCGAGGCCCTGGTGGGGCCTTGCACCGTGCGCCCCCTTGCCCCGAAGCTCGACCTCGAAGCGGTCGGCGGCGGCGCCCACGGCGCCGGGCTGGATCATCGCCTGCCCGACCTCGAAGGTCAGGTCGACATGGGCGCCGAAGATCGCCCCGACCTCGTCCAGGACGCCGGTCGCCAGGACCGCCGCCGCGCCCTCGCCGCTCTCCTCCGCCGGCTGCAGCACGAGCAGAACGTCGCCCGCCGCCGGTTCGGCCTGGAGCAGGCGCGCCGCGGCGACCGCCCAGGAGGCATGGACGTCGTGGCCGCAGGCGTGCATCACGCCCTCGTTGCGGGACGCGAACGGCAAACCGGTGTCTTCCTGGATCGGCAGCGCGTCGATGTCGCCGCGCACCGCAACCAGCGGCGCCTTCCGGTCGCGGCCGGGTATCCGTCCGACCACACCGGTGCCGGCCACGCGGGCTACGCCCTCGACGCCGAGTTCGTCCAGCGTCCGCTGAAGACGGGCAGACGTACGCTCCTCCTGGAGCGAGAGTTCGGGATCGGCGTGGAGCGCTCGCCGGAGAGCGACAAGCTCGGCAACCGCACCGGCGCCGTAGAGCCCGGAAACAGCCTCGGGAAGCCGGAGCGACGCGGACGGATGGCCGCTCATTCCGGCAGCGCGAAGGGCGGGAGGTGCGTGCCGCTCACGCCCACGCCGCAGCCGATGTGCGAGCCGATCGGCGAGCCGTCCGGCGCCCGCAGCGGCGCCGGCAGTTCGACCGAGGCCGGATCCTCGAGAAAGCGCGCAATCAGCCATCCGCCGTAGGTCCGGTGGGCCCGCTCCGCGGGCTCGTCCGTCCCGCCCGGGTTCTCCTCGAGCCACCGCCCGAGAGCCGACAGTGCCGACCTGGCCTCGGCCCGCACCTGGAACGATCCCGACCGCGCCGGCACGACCGGCCAGTCGAAGCTCGGCGGCGCGCTGACCGGGACGCCCGCCGCCAGCGCCATCAGCCGCCGCAGGGCGGCGAAGTCGATTGCCCTGCCGACTTCTCCGGCGAGGCCCGGCGACGAATCGGCGCGCCAGGTCACGGCCAGCACCCGATCGATCACGTCGCCAAGGGCCGGCTGCTCTACCGCCCGCGCGTGGTGGTCGACGAGCCGGGCCGCCCGCTCGCCATCGAAGACCATGGCGAAGGTCCGATCGGCCGCCATCTCGGCCGCTGCCACCGGGTCGAATGTCAGACCGGCACGGGACGGCAGGTGCTCCCGGCCCCGGCGCCGGCCCGGGGGCGGCGGTGGAATGAGGTCGAGTATCCGCTGGGGCAGCGTCAGCTCAGCCGGCTCGACGGTCTGGAGCAGAGCGTCGAGCGCGTCGAGCTGCATCGCCGGCGGCAGCAGGGCCACAGGCGTCTGGCCGTCTCCCCGCACGGCGTAGCTGTAGTCGACGCCGCCGACGATCTTCGCCGCCGCCTCGATCTGGTAGCGGTGCAGCAGGTAGAGAGGCGTCAGCACATCCTCCAGCTCCGACAGCGGCGCGCCGACGCGGATGCTCCGCTCGGAGAACCGCTCAAGCGCGGCCCGCCGCACGGAGAGAAGGCGGCGCAGTTCCTCCGCCGCGGAACTGCCGTTGTCCCAGAGGTGAGCCAGGGGATGGGCGCCCCCCACCGGCCGCGCGTCCTCGTCGCTGATGTAGTGGAGGCCGGCGTCGATCGTCCCCTGCAGGATGGCGTCGAGCTCCGCCGCCTCGTCGGCGCCCTCAGGAAACCCGGCGTAGCCGTAGAGAACCGCCCGCTTGTCCCATTCGCCGACGCCGACGTCGTAGGCGGCACTCAGGTCGATCGTGCCGTCCTCGCCCAGGGTGGCCAGCGGATGCGGATAGTCCATGACGGACTCGCGGCCATCCGGCCCATCGACGCTGGAGGCGAAGTTGTGCGCCAGGCCGATCGTGTGGCCGACTTCGTGGGCCGAAAGCTGGCGTAGCCGGGCAAGCGCCATCTCGGTGAGCACCTCGGTAGACGAATCCCCGTCCCCGTAGGGCGACAACAGGCCCTGCGCAATCAGGAAGTCCTGTCGCACGCGCAGGGAACCGAGGGTTACATGGCCCTTCAGGATCTCGCCGGTGCGCGGGTCGGTAACGCCACCTCCGTAGGACCATCCGCGGGTCGAGCGGTGAACCCACTGGATCACGTTGTAGCGCACGTCGAGCATGTCGGCGCCCTCTGGCAGGAGTTCGACCCGGAACGCGTCGATGTAGCCCGCGGCCTCGAAGGCCTCGTTCCACCAGCGGGCGCCGTCGAGCAACGCGGAGCGGATCGGCTCCGGCGCGCCCCGGTCCAGGTAGTAGACGATCGGTTCGACCGGTTCGCTGCGCTCGACCCCCGGGTTGCGCTTCTCGAGCCGGTGACGGTCGATGAAGCTGGTTTCGAGCGGCTGATCGATCGGAATCGCGTAGTCGAAGTAACTCGTCGTGTTGAAGCCGGACCTCGGATCCGCGCGGCGCGGCTTGTAACCGGGCTCGGGGAGCGCAACGAGGGAGTGGCGGACGCGCACCGTGACCGCCTCCGGCGAGGGCGCGACCTCTCGCACCCAGGCGCCTGGACCGCGGTCGGAGGACCGCAGAGTGAAGGTCAGCGTGCCTTCGAGCTCCGAGTTGCGGGGAAACGCGGCGACGCCCGGACGATGAATCGCCGACCGCGAGGCGTCCAACTGGTAGCTCCCCTGCCCGCGCTGCTGGAGCCGTGCCACGACGCCGTGCGCGTCCCGGAGGACGAAGTCCGTCGCGTCCACCAGGATCGCGCCGTCTTCGTCCTCGGCCGCGACCTCGAACCCCCAGAGCACGGAGCGGGCGAAGGCGTCCGCGACCGCACGCTGCTCGTCCGGGTTGTCGCTCAGGGCCCGATAGCGCGTGTTCTGCTGGATGAGGAGCACCTTCGGGCCCACCCGTTCGAACCGTGCCAGATGAGTGCGACCGAGTTGCCCGCGGTCGAGGCCGATGTCGTTCGACCCGAGGCCGGCAGAGAGCGACTCGACGTAGAGCAGATCGGCGTCGAGGGAATCGACGTAGAGGAACAGCCGGCCGCCGCGGCTGTCCCAGTACAGGTCCAGGAAGCCCGGCAGGTGCTCGAAACCGCTCGTGACATCCGAAATCGAGCGCGCCGGCTCCGCCGGCTCCTCGGTCGCGCTCTGCGCCTGAAGCCCCTGAATCGAGAGGACCGCGGCCAGGACTCCGACCGCGCCCGGCACCCGGCTCGAAGGCCAGGCCCGGATCACGAAGCAGCCCGCACCGGCACCGGCTCGGTCTTCTCGATCAGCGCCGTCAGCGACTCGCGGTCCTGCGCCGCGAGCTCACGGACCCGTTCCCGGTTGACCTCCGCGACGATGATCTCGCCGACCTCGGTGTTCGCGTCCTCGAAGATCCCGAGTTCGATCATGCGCCGGGTCTGGTGCTGGTTGTCATCCGTGGGGCTGACGTAATGCACCCACACCGCGCCGTACCGGTGGATCAGGAAAACGTGCATCAGCGCCATGAGGCGACGTCGCCTCAGGTCGGTGTCGAAGGTGTTCTGGTCCCGCACCGAGAGGATCATCCGCTCACGCCGGTCACGAATGGGCGCGAACACGACGTTCGCCGCCTTCGACTCCTCCCGTCCGTTCTGCGCCAGGACGTTGAGTTCAAGGAGTTCGGAGCCGGCGACATGGGGCCGGAGCTCCACGCGCATGCGCTCGTCGACGTCGTACTTGCCGCGCCAGAGATCGAGCCACTCTTCGAGCAGCCGCGGCGGCACCTCGGTCTGCGCCAGGTGCTGGACATGCGTCGACCCCTTGCCCATCGCCTTGGTCGTCGCCGTGTGTCCGGTTGCGGCCGACAGCCCGCCGTCGAGCCGGGCGCCGCCGACGTGGGCCTGCGGCGTGCGATACGGCGATCCCACCAGGCGCAGCTTCCGCTGCAGCCGGGCCAGGGCCAGCATGCCGTCCTCGCAGAGAGCGGTGGCGAAGTCCTCAGCCGCCAGACCGTCGACCTGGTGGCCGCCGTAGGTGATGAAGTTGAACACGTAGCCCAGCTTGCCCAGCTCCTCGGGAAACTGTCTCATCTGCTCGTCGGACATGCCCGTCGTGTCCCAGTTGAAGGAGGGCGAGAGGTTGTACGCCAGCAGTTGATCCGGGTACACGGCGTGAATCGCTTCGGCGAACCGCCGGGCGTCCTCCAGGTTGGCCGTCGCCGTCTCCATCCAGACCAGATCGGCGTAGGGAGCGGCGTGCAGCGACCGGGAGATCGCGTACTCGATGCCGCCCCGGATCTGGTAGTAGCCCTCGGGCGTCCGGGCGATCTCCGCGTTCCAGACCAGGTTGATGCCCATCTTGCGCGCCCGAGCCGCCGCCTCTTCGACCGACACGGAGTGAGCGAAGGCCAGCCACCCCTCCACCGAAAGCTCGAAGACGGCGCCTTCCTCTTCCCGGAACGCGATCACCTCCGCCACCGCCTGCGGGTAGGTCTTGAGCCCTGCCTCCGACTGCCAGGCGTCGAGGAAGGAGGCCATCGTCTCGTCGAGCACGGCCTCGATGGCCATGCCGCCGTTCGCGACCATCTTCCCGTAGGCCGACTCGAGCTTCTCGTAGACGCCGGCGCCCTCCAGCCAGACATCGGCGCGGTGAAAGGCGGCCCCGGATATGTCGTACAGCTCGTGGCCGCGGACGTCTTCCGCGCCGAGAGCGTTCAGCCGTCGCAGAATCGCCAGGGTCGCCGTCTTGCAGCTCGGCAGATCCAGGTTCGTGGCCCCCAGGATGAAGGCCTGGTCGCGCTCGTCGCCGTTGCCGTCCAGGAAGGTCGCGGCCTCCGAGTCGGTGCGGGCGACGATGAGGCCAGGCACCGCCATCACGTCCAACTGAAAGCGTGCCGAGTTCAGGCGCTTGTTCTGTTCGTCCTGCGGCACGAGGACCTTGCCCGCCTGATGGCCGCACTTCTTGACCCCGGGTTTCTGGTCCTCGATGTGGTAGCCGGGCACGCCGACCTCGACGAAACGGCGGATCAGGTTGCGCACATGCTGCTCGCCGCCATGCCCCGTGTCCGCGTCGGCGATGATGAACGGCCGGTAGTCGAAGGCAGGGTTCGCTCGCTGCTCCGCCTCACTCATCCGCGAGCGGGTGAAGGTCTGGTTCTTGTCGGCCGTCAGCAGGGCCCGCACGACCGGCGCCGCCTCGTCCGGCACCTGACTCAGGGGATAGCTGGCGAGATCCGGTCCCGGATCCTCGGTGATCGAGCCCTTGGCGGAGGTCGCCCAGCCGCCGATGTAGATGCCCTCGATCCCCCGCCGCTTCATCGCCACCGCCTGGCCGGGGGAGTAGGGGCCGAAACTGGTGATCGACTTCTTCTCGTCGAACAGTTCCCGCAGGCGCGCGTGGAAGGCCGACGCGGCCTCCCGCGCGACCGTGTAGTCCTGCGGAATCGTGCCCCGCTGCGCCGCCACCTCGCGCGCCGTGTGGAGCCGCCTGATGCCTTCGAAGCGATCATCGCCCATGAACGCCGCCGCGGCTTCGGTCTGCCGCTCCAGTGCTTCGTTGCCCGTCTCGCCGCTAACCATCACCGTCATCTCCATCAACTCTCCGTGGACGCCCCGGAAGGGCCCGGAAGAAGCCAACCGTAGCACCGGAAGGGCGCCTCCGGCCACGCCGGCAAGGTCGCCGTTTGCGTTCTACGGCGCAAGCTCCTAGCCTCACGCCCATGAGCCTGCCAGCGATCCGTCCGAAGCAAAGCCCCCAGCGTGGCGGCGATGTCCTGCTCGAGGCCCTGACCGAGTACGGCATTCCCTTCCTGTTCGGCAACCCCGGCACCACCGAGAGTCCGCTGATGGACCGGCTGAAGGACCATCCCGACCTGAGCTACGTGCTCGCCCTGCACGAGTCCGTGGCGCTCGGCGCCGCCCACTACTACACCCAGTCGACCGGGATCACCGGAGTCGTCAACCTGCACGTGGCGCCGGGGCTCGGCAACGCCCTCGGCATGCTCTACAACGCCTGGGAGGCGAACACGCCGATGGTGATCACCGCCGGCCAGCAGGACACCCGCTCGCGGCTCCGCGAACCCCTGCTCGGCCACGACCTGGTGGCGATGGCGGAACCACTGGTCAAGTGGAGCGTCCAGGTCGAGCGGGCCGACGAGTTCGCGCCGATCCTGCACCGGGCCTTCAAGGTCGCGCACGACCCGCCAGCCGGACCGGTCTTCGTGGCCCTGCCGCTCAACGTCCTGGAAGAAGAGACGACGGAGCCGGTGAGGCCCCTCGGCGACCTCTACCGGGCGCCGCAGCCGGAAGCGGCGGCGGTCGCCCGCATGGCTGGAGTGCTGGGCCGGGCGCGCCAGCCGGCGATCGTCATCGGAGACGGCGTGGCCCGGAGCGGCGGCCAGCAGGAACTCGTGGCCCTTGCCGAGTTCGTCGGCGCGGGCGTGTACCCGGAAGGCCTGATGCAGCGCCTGAACTTCCCGCAGAGTCACCCCTGCTTCCGCCCGCGCATGCCGCTCAACCACGCCGGCATTCAGCACGCCCTCGGCGGCGCCGACGTCGTCCTGCTGGTCGGCGGTTCGTTCTTCGAGGAAGTCTGGTTCGACCCGGACTCCCCGTTCGGCGCCGAGACGACCGTGCTCCAGATCGAGGACGCGCCCAGCCGGCTCGCGTTCAACTTCGCGGTCGAGGTGGGCATGCTCGCCGACCCGCGCGCCGGGCTCGCGGCCGTTCGGGAGGCCCTCGAAGAGTCGGCCGACGCCGGCTTCCGGGCCGCCGCGACGGAGCGGATGGACAAGCTGAGGGCGGCCAGCGACGGCGCCCGGGCCGCGCGCCAGAAGCGGCTCGCCGCCCACTTCGACGACGCGCCCATGTCGCCGGCGCGCCTCATGTCCGAGATCGCCGGGGCGGTGCCCGACGACGCCGTGATCGTCAACGAGTCGATCACCGCCGGCGGCGACCTGCTCGGCTTCCTGCCCGTCGACGATCCCGACCGCTACTGCGGCACCCGTGGCGGCGGTATCGGCCAGGGACTCGTCGGAGGCATCGGCGCCTCGCTCGCCCACCCCGAGCGGCCGGTCATCGTCTTCTCGGGCGATGGCTCCGCGATGTACTCGATCCAGGCGCTCTGGACCGCCGCCCACTACGACATGCCGGTCGTCTTCCTGATCCTGCACAACCGCGAGTACAAGATCCTGAAGATCAACATGGACATCTACCGCGAACGCTTCGGCATTCCGGCGGACCGCCCCTACCCCCACATGAACCTGACCGAGCCGGAACTCGACTTCGTCGAGATGGCCGCGGGCATGGGCGTTCCGGGACGGAAGGTCGAGGACCCGGCGGAAGTCGAGGAGGCGCTGCGGGAGGCCTTCGCCACCGGCGGCCCCTACCTGCTCGACGTGATCATCGGCGGCCGGATCTGAGTCGTTCCCGCACCCTGCGGCCCGATTCGTTGCGGGAACGCCGCGCGGCCATGGCGGTCCCCGGCGGGCCTCGGATCGGCCGCCAATTCCATGTTGTATGCTTCGCCACGCAAGCCGGACAAAGCAGAGGGCAGCACGCCGGTATCACCACCCGCCTAACGGAGGCTGGAAACCATGGATGAGCTGAGAGAAGACGTCTTCCTGCAGGACGACCTGATCGAGGAACTGCGCGAAGACCACGCGGAAACCGAAGCGGACGACGGCCGGGAAGAGAGCTCGGGCGGGCTCTCCGACGTCACCCGACGGACCTTCATTCAAGGTTCGGTCGCCACAGGCGCCGCCGTCTCGATGGCCGGGGGCAACCTGCTCCAGCCGGACGTGCTGCGCGCCGCCACCGAACCGGTGGCCCGCACGATCGACCTGCGGGTGAACGGCGAAACCCACGAACTCGACGTCGAGCCGATGGACACCCTGGCCATGGTGCTGCGCTACAAGCTGGACCTCACCGGCACCAAGCTCGGCTGCGACCGTGCCGAGTGCGGCGCCTGCACCGTGCTGATCGACGACGTTCCCCACTACGGCTGCTCGATGCTGGTGCACCAGGTGCGCGGCCGCGAAGTGACGACGGTCGAAGGGCTCGAGCGGGACGGCGTGCTCCACCCGGTCCAGCAGGCGGTGCTCGACGAGATGGGCTTCCAGTGCGCCTTCTGCGCGCCGGGCTTCATCATGAGCATGGCGGGCCTGGTCAAGGCCAACCCGAACGCGACCCGCGCGGACGCCCAGAAGTGGCTCGCCGGCCACATCTGCCGCTGCGGCGACTACAACAAGATCCTGAACACCGCCGAACGCGCGCTTGAGAACGCACGCGCCACCCTGAGCTGAGGAACAAAGATGGCCAATACACTCGTAGGCACCGACTACGTTCCACCCGATCTGATCGAGAAGATCACCGGACGCGCCAAGTACGCGGAGGACTGGCGTGCCGAAGGCATGCTGTTCGCCAAGCAGTTGCTCTCGCCGATGCCCCACGCGCGGGTGCGGAACATCGACGCCTCCGCCGCGCTGGAGATGGACGGCGTCGAGGCGGTTCTCACCGCGGACGACCTCGCCGAGTACATGGGCGAAGCCGGACCGCTGGATGAGCGTTCCCTGACGAACCATCCGAAGTACGAGGGCGAGCCCGTGCTCGCCGTCGCCGCCACGAGCGAGAAGATCGCCGCCGACGCGATCGAAAAGATCAGGGTCGACTTCGAGCCGCTACCGTTCGCGCTGGACCCCCTGGATTCCATCGCACCGGGCGGCGCCGACTCGCTGCCGGACGGCAACAGCATCGTCCGCCAGCGCACCGACACCGGCGTCGAGACGGTTGTCCAGCGCGTCGAGTGGACAGCCGAGGACCTCGCCACGGCGAGGGGTTCGGATGGCGAGAAGGGCAGGATGCCCAAAGGCGTGTTCCAGGACGAGTGGACGAACGGCGACCTCCAGAAGGGCTTCGCCGACGCCGACTACATCATCGACGAGCCGCTCTTCTTCCAGTCCGTCACCCATCATCCGATGGAGCCGCGGAGCTGCATGGCCCACTGGGATGGCGACACCTGCCACCTCTACCCCTCGACCCAGAGCGTCGCCTTCACGCTGCTCGCGGGCCAGGGTACGGTCGGCGTGCCGCCCCAGAACCTGATCGTCCACGCCGAGTACACCGGCGGCGGCTTCGGCAGCAAGATCGTCGGCACCAGCAACATGGCGGTGCCGGTCTATCTGGCCAAGAAGACCGGCAAGCCGGTCATGCACCGGGTCACCCGTTACGAGGAGAACTACATCGGCCGGGCCCGGCCGGGCTTCCAGGGTTGGGCCAGGATCGGCTTCAAGAACGACGGCCGCATCTCCGCCTTCGACTGGGCGGTGATCCAGGACAACGGTCCGTACGGCCGTCAGAGCGACATGGGCACTTCGGGCAACATGGTGTCTCTCACCTACCAGCCCGAGAGCATGCGCCACCGCGGCCTCTCCATCGCAACGAACACTCCTCCGCGGGCCCCGCAGCGGGCGCCGGGCGGCGTGCAGATGTCGGCCATGGTCGAGCCCCTGCTCGACCGCGCCGCCGACCATCTGGGCATCGACCGCCTGGAGATCCGCAGGATCAACATCGCGAAGAACGGCGCCAAGTTCGGTGACGGAGAGGGCCGGAACGTGACCACCGCCTACGTCGACGAGGCCTGGGAACGGCTGGCCGAGATGGTCGACTGGGAGGACGCCAGGGCCCGCAGCGGGGAGATGAACGGCTCGAAGGTCACCGGCGTCGGCCTCGCGAGTTCGACATACACCGCCGGTTCGAGCGGTTTCGACGGACTGATGCTGATCACGCCGGAAGGCCGGCTCGAGATCCACACCGGGATCGGCAACCTGGGCACCCACTCCTTCTCGGACACCGCGCGGGTCGCGGCCGACCTTCTCGACGTGCCGTGGGAGAAGGTGGACATGGTCTGGGGCGACACCGGCAAGGGCGTGCCCCACACCTGCGTGCAGGCGGGCAGCCAGACCACCCATGCGATCACGCGCGCCACCCACGCCGCCGCCACCGACATGCAGACGAAGCTCCAGGAGCTCGCGGCCCAGGTCCACGGCGGCTCGGCCTCGCAGTACGTCGTCGCCGGTGAGCGCGTCTACCGCCGCGGCAACCGCGCCGCCGGCCTGAGCCTGGCCCAGGCCGCCGAGAAGGCGGTCGAGATGGGCGGCCGCTACGACGGCACCGAGTTGAACGAAGGCCTGAGCCCGATCACGCTCGGCGGCGCCGCCGTCCTCAAGGGCCGCGGCCTGCTGGCCGCCGCCAAGGACAACTACGGTCGCGCCGGCGACGTCTACTCCTGGGTCGTCGCCTACGCCGAGATCGAGCTCGACAAGGAAACCGGAGTCATCGAACTGACGGACTACAAGGCGGTCACCGACTGCGGAACCGTCCTCAACCCCCGGAGCCTCGGTGGCCAGCTTCACGGCGGCGCCGTCCAGGGCTTCGGCTGCGCGGTCGGCCAGAAATGGGTCTACGACCCGCAGTGGGGCATTCCCTTCGCGAACCGCTTCTACACCGCCCGGCCGGCGACGATCCTCGACGTGCCGCTCGAGATGGAGTGGGACGCCGTGAACATGCCGGACCCGAACAACCCGGTGGGCTCCAAGGGAATCGGCGAACCGCCGATGGGCGCCGGCTGCGCCTCCCTCCTCTGCGCCATCCAGGACGCACTGGGGCAGGACACGGTGGCCTACCTGCCGCTCATGACCGACCACATCATCAACCAGCTCGAGGGCCGCGAGCAGGACAGCGAGTTCCTGGCCGCGCACACCTGATCTGTTCGCAACCGCTTGGATCGGATCAGCACGATCCGCCTCAGAGGGAGGAAAGCAAAAGATGGCCGTCATCCACGACATGATCCCCGACTTCGAGCTGTACCAGCCCGAGAGCCTGGACGGCGCCCTCGAAGTCCTCGACCGTCACCGCGACACGGCCTGGGTGCTGGCCGGCGGGATGGACACCTTCGACTGGTTCAAGGACCGCGTGAAGCGGCCCGAAGCGGTCGTCGACCTCGGCGCGATTCCGGAACTGTCCGGGATCAGCGAGACCGCCGGCGGCATCGAGATCGGCGCCATGACGCCGCTCACCGAGGTCGTCGAGAACGAGCTGGTCCGCGAGCGCTACAGCATCCTCGCGGAGGCCGCCGAAACCGTCGCCACCCCCCAGATCCGCAACCAGGGGACGCTGGGCGGCAACCTGGTGCAGGACACCCGCTGCTGGTACTACCGCGCCGGCTGGCCCTGCTACCGGGCGGGCGGCAACATCTGCTACGCCGACACGCCGGAGTCGATGAACCGCGAGCACTGCATCTTCGACGCTTCTCGCTGCGTCGCGGTCACGCCCTCGGACACCGCGCCGGCGCTGATCGCGCTGGACGCCGAGATGGTGATCCGCGGCCGCCGCGGCGAGCGCACCGTCGCCGCCGAGGACTTCTTCGTCGGCCCCGCGATCGACATCACCCGGATGACCGTCCTGCAGCCCAACGAAGTGCTGCAATCCGTCCGCATCCCGGACACCTGGGCCGGCGCGGACTTCTACTTCGAGAAGGTCCGCGACCGGAACGCCTGGGACTTCCCCCTGGTCAACGTCGCCTCCGCGATGCGGGTCGTGGACGGAGTCGTCGAGGACTGCCGCCTCTCCGTCGGCGCCGTCTCGCCGGTGCCGCTCCGCATGGACCGCTGCGAGGAGTTGCTGCGCGGCCAGAAGATCAGCGAGGACATCGCCACCCGGATCGCCGAACTCGGCGTCATCGGCGCCAAGCCGCTACGCCACAACGGCTACAAGGTGCCCCTGATGAGAAACCTGATCCGCCGAGCCATCCGCGGACAGGCGCCGGTCTAGCACTCGATGGAGATCGTCCAACGCGCCACCAACCCCTGGGGACAGGACGTCCTCCTGGGGATCGACTGGAGTCTGTTCTGGATCGCGCTGATCGCCGGTGGCGTCTTCCTGATCCTGCACCTGGCGCTTCGCCGCCGCTGGATCGGCGAGGAGAAGAAGGCAGCGGCCAACGCACCTGACGATCCGGGCCTGCCGCAGAAGATCCAGCGGCACAGCCTGGCCTCCCGCCTGTTCCACGCGGTCATGGGGATCTCCATGATCCTCCTGCTGATCACCGGCTTCCTTCCCAAGGTCGGCCTCCAGTTTGCGTGGCTCGAGATCCACTGGATCACCGGCCTGATCCTGACCGCGTCGATCGTCTTCCACATCATCCACGCGACCTTCTTCCAGAGCCTGAAGAACGTCTGGGTCGGGCTCTCGGACCTCGGCGACATGATGCGCGAGATGCGCAAGGCCGTTACCGGCGGCGAGCCGCCGGCCAAGCCGGGCAAGTACCCGGCGGCGCAGAAGATGTTCCATCACGCCGCGACCCTGGCCGGCATGGCCGCGATCGTTACCGGCATCCTCATGATGTGGCGCATCGAGCAGCCGCTCTGGGCGCAGGACGACTACGCGTTCTTCGGCGACGGCGGCTGGGGCTGGGTCTACGTCCTCCACGGCGTCGGCGGTGTCGTCCTGGTCACCCTGACCGTGGCCCACGTCTACTTCGCCATCCTGCCCGAGAAACGCTGGATGACCTGGTCGATGATCCTCGGCTGGATCGACCGGAAGGACTATCTGAGGCACCACGACCCGGCCAAGTGGCCGGTCACCGGCGGCAAGTAGGAAGCGTACTGGGTGCGCGGGTCTTCTGACCCGCCGCCAAAGGCGGCAAAGAAACGGGCGGGCCGTCAGGCCGGCTTCGCCTCCGGCCGAGGGTCCACCCAGGAGTTTCGGCTCACCGCCTCGCCGTGCCGCGTCTGGCGGCGGCCGGAAGTCTCGCGCACCCACGGGCGGAACCGTTCCCTCATGCCGCGATTCTCGGCCAGATGCCTCGATGAAACCTGACTCAAGCCCTGCCCCGCCCGAAGCGATCGAACCCGAGATTCGGAAGCGCATCGCTTCGGCCCTGAGGGCTATCGAGCGCCAGCAAGATGTCTGGATCCTGCTTGCCGTGGAGTCCGGCAGCCGAGCCTGGGGCTTTCCCTCCCCCGACAGTGACTACGACGTGCGGTTTCTCTACGCCCGGAAACCCGAGTGGTATCTGTCGATCGATCCGCGAAGGGACGTGATCGAGCGTCCTCTCGACGGATCTCTCGACGTCAACGGCTGGGACATCAAAAGGCCCTGCAGTTGTTGCTGAAGGGCAATGCCGTCCTCGTGGAGTGGCTGAACTCGCCGATCCGCTATCGGGAGGAGGCGGAGGCGGTTTCCAGACTCGCGGAACTTGCCGCTCGCGTGGCGTTCCATCGGCCGTTCGGCCACCACTACCTCCACCTCGGTGCCTCGAGCTACCGAAGGTGGATCGCGGAGCGCGACGCGGTGAGCCTGAAGAAGTACTTCTACTCCCTCCGTCCCGCGACCGCCCTGCACTGGCTGCGCACGCGAAGCGATCCGCCGCCCATGGACCTGCCCAGCCTCCGCTCCGGACTGAAGCTGCCCGGTGAACTCTCCGCCGCGATCGAGGACCTGATCACGCGCAAGGCCGCGCGGAGCGAGATCGGTTCGGGCCCCCGCATCGGCGTGCTCGACCGCTTCATCGAGGCCGAGCTTGCCGTCGAACCGGGCACTCTGGGTTCAGACCGCAGCGTCCCAGACAACACGGGCACGTTACGCGCCGCGAACCGGTTGTTCCACGACCTCGTAACGTCCTGACGGCCATCGAAAGATACTGCTTGCAGAATGCTGTCTGTGATGTCATTCTTGCCTTGTACCGGTTCAACTGACGATTCGTGACGTCCCTGATCGGGTTCGCGACGAGCTCGCCGCCCGAGCGGCGCTCCAGCGCAAGTCCATGCAGGAGTTTCTTCGCGGCGAACTGGAGAAGATCGCGTCGCGCCCCTCGCTCGAGGTCTGGCTCCAGACGGTGAGGGACCGGAAGGACGCCGCCGGAACCCGAGTGGACACGGACACGATCCTCCGAGCCCGCGACGCGGATCGGAAGTGACCGTCGTCATCGACGCCTCCGCGCTGGTCGCCGCCCTCGTGGACTCCGGGAGCGAAGGCGAGTGGGCCGCCGGGGTCACGGCAAGCGGGTCACTACTGGCGCCTGAACCAGTTCTCGTCGAGACAGCGAACACTCTTCGGCGTTTGGAGGCATCGGACACGATCACACGGCTCGAGGCAACGAGCGCATTCCGTGACCTCCTGCGCCTGGACCTGGAACTGTTGCCGTTCGCCCCGTTCGCCGAACGAGTTTGGCAGCTACGCGGGAACCTGACGTGCTTACGACGCGTGGTATGTCGCCATCGCGGAAGCCTTCGAGTGCCCGCTCGCGACTCTCGACCGGAGGCTCAGCCAGGCCGCTGGGCCGACCTGCCCGTTCCTTGCGCCACAGCCCACCTAAACTAGGGCCTGTTCCCACTAGCGCAGTGCATCGACGATGAGCACGAAGACGACGAAGCCGAGGAAGATCACGTCGAGTTTCTCGAATCGAGAGAAGATGC
>JAPVWO010000296.1 GCA_027493375.1 Candidatus Multivorans thiocomprendens
CCGTTTCGTTGACGGCATCGAACAAACAGAGAACGACGATCAGAACAGGAACGCCGCCTGATGATCAACCCACCGTACACGAAATTTGACCATAGCTCCTTGACCTGGGTGGCGTCCCACTTCGCCGCCGTGAGACGCGAGGAAGCCTGCGACGAAGAAGTGCTGGCTGCCGGCGCCCGACCGTCCGACTACGCGCGCCACCTGCTTTCGTTGGCGGAGAGCAGTACTCTGGGTCAGAGGGCCCTGTCCTTACCCATGGCACAGCGGTCGCAGTTGGAGAGGAGGATCAGAGCGATCCTCAGGCCCTATCGAGCGCGTCCTCGGGCGGCGGTGGTCTCGGCACTTGCTTTGGCGATAGTCACCGCCCTGGGAATCTCCGCCGCGGTCGCCAATCCGACTCGTTCACCGAGCGCTCAGGACACTGTCCTCGATGACGCTGCCGTCCTGCGCGCGTTGGTGGATTGTGCTGCTGCCTCGGGGGCCGGCCGACAGGTGGGTGGGTTCTCCGCGCAAGGGGATGACCTCTTCATCTGCGCTGGCGACGAGGATTGGCCGGCGAGTGCTGGCGGTGGAGTACATGTGATGGACCCACGCGTATGGGCGGTCCTGGAGAGCGAGATTCGGCGCCAGATCACACAACTGGGTGCCGACGGCCCCAGCCCTCCCTGAGTCGTCGAGCCGATGTCTGCCCCCCCGAACAGTCTCGCTGAAACTCTCGTCGATCAACGCCAGGTTGGCCTGATCAGGCTCGATAACAGCGGCGCCATCGTTGACGCGAGCGCCCGCGCTCGAGAGATTCTGGACCGAGAGCGGGCTTTCCGCGTCAGCAACGGACGCCTTCGGACGCGACAGTCCGAGGATGCGGAAGCTCTTGAGAGCCTCTTGGAGTTGGTGCTCGGCAACAATGCTGCGGGCAGCAAAGGCGGCCCCGTATCAGTCGGCCGCCGGCCGGATCCGCGGCCCCTGACGGTCTACGCGCAAAGGGTAGACGGTGATCACGCCGGCGTCGCTGCCGTCGTGGTCGTCGTGGACCCTTGGTGCCCGACTCAACTGAGCCCGGAGCAGGTGGCCAAGTCACTTCGACTGACTCCGGCCGAGAGTGGTGTCGCTGTCGCTTTGGCTGAGGGCCTTACGACTGGCGAGATTGCGGACGCTACTGGCAGGGCGGTGCACACGGTGCGGTGGCTAGTGCAACGAGCACTCGAGAAGACCTTTTGCTCGAGACAGGCTGAACTCGTTCGGCTGGTGCTCTCGAGTTCTCACTTGCCGGTCGCGCAATCAGAGTAAGGGTTGGTTGGTCGGGACCACGACGTACAGTAGTCCTCGTTCCTGGTGGCGGCTCAGCACACCAACGAGTCCTGCTGTGCGAAGCGCCGGACGCGTCGACGGAAAGACACCGGCGTCCATGCCCCAACCCCTGTAGATGATCCCGTGCAGATTGGGGGCGACGGCTGTCCCGGCACAGGGGTAGATTCTCCCTGTCTCTATGGCCGGGGTCGTCATGGATGCGCCGCTGACGGGCGAGGCTGTAGCAAACCTCCAAAGGATTGGCAAGAGCGGTGTCGACGCACGCACCTCGGGCAGTCGCACTGCTCGTACTGCTGCTGTCAGCCGCGAGCTCCCTAGACGCAGAGACCTGCCGCCACGTCAACACCTCGGAGTTTCCCGCTGTCGGTGGGCGTAGCGGTGTTTGGCTGAGCTCCTCTCAGATCGCCCTGATGGACGTTGTGGAGGAGAGCGGCTTTCTGGTCTACGAACTCAGCGCCGACACCGTTCGCCGCGTGGTGCCGAAGGCGAAAGGCTACGACTTGCTGCGGCTTCTGGATGTGGTTCCCTTTGGCGACGGCTTCTGGATGGGCAGCCAAAGCCGGAGCCGGTTTGTGGAAGGGTCTTTCGTCCTGCGGCTGGACCGGAACCTGAAGCCGACTTCAGACGTTTCTGCGTTCTCTTGGCCTCGAGAGTGGGGCAATGATGTCCACTCCCATGGCCGAGGCTCTGGCCGCCCTATAAGGGTCGATGAACTCGAGGTTGCTCCGGGCGGCTTTGTTGCCTGGCTCTACTTCGCACGAGGCTCCAAGCGCGACGGGGCCATGCGGTTCACGTTGCCTGACGGAGACGGGACTGCCAGGGTGACCGGCTCTTGGCGCCAGCTGCCTGGCGAGGCCCATCCACAGATGCCGCTCACGCCATCCCGCTTGGCGGTGACGGTCGGCGAGAACGCGGATGCCTACGC
This sequence comes from Candidatus Multivorans thiocomprendens, assembly GCA_027493375.1. Classification (GTDB taxonomy): domain Bacteria; phylum Acidobacteriota; class Thermoanaerobaculia; order Multivoradales; family Multivoraceae; genus Multivorans; species Multivorans thiocomprendens. The sequence continues at coordinate 2,234 of JAPVWO010000296.1, forward strand.
ACTTCGCGTGAATGAAGGACCTTTCATCCAGCGCCTATCGGGCAGCGGTGAGCGCCTGAGTGTCTTCCCTGATTGGCCCGGTCCCATGCCAGACCTTCCTCCCGTGACTGAGATGGCGCACTACCCTGCATGGTGGAAGGCGGTCGAGAAGTCGAGCTTTCCGGTCGGCCTGTATGCAGAGGGGCCACATCTCTACGTACTGGTGCGGTTGGCAGAGACAACGGACGGACCCGAATGGTACCTGCACGCTATCGACCCGGTGGCGGAGTCTCTGCTGCATAGCATTCGGCTACCAACGCGGGCCGCTCACGTATCCCTCGTGCCCGGTTCCGAGCACTGGGCGCTCATCGAAGGGTCGAGCTACTTCGAGGACGAGTACCGGAAACCGAAGCGTCTGCTGACCCTGGAGGCCGAGGCCATTCGCAACGGTGAAGAACTCTCGTGTAGCTGATCTCGGGGCCCTTGCCGGAAACGGGGGGCTGGTTCGCTTCCTGGGATCAGTTCTGGTGGCGGGAGCCTTTGCGAGTGCGACCGCGTCCGGCGTAGCGTTCGCGCAGGAGTCTCCTCCTGTCGCGACGGCCATCTCGGTCGTGGACGGCGGAGGACGCGGCATAGAGGGCGCCGCCGTTCAGGTACTACGGAGGCCGCGGGTAGGCGCGATACGTCCGGATGCCGTGGTTCTGACCCGAACACGGACCTCCAGCGACGGTGCAACAGAGAGTCGGCTTCCGAGCGTTCGCGGTATGACACTCGTGGTCGATCATCCCCTCTACGAGCGGTTCGTCGGCACTGACGAGGACGGGCGGCCACCGGCGACAATCAGGCTCAGGCCCGGACGACTTCTGGAGGGCAGGATCCTCCGGTCAGATGGCCGCGAGGCTGCGGGAGCTACCGTCTGTGTGCGCTGGGAAGATGAGAATGCGCCACCGCCCGCCGACGCTGTGCGGCGATGCACCAGTGCCGGGGACGACGGCCGGTTCGTCGTGTCCGGACTGTCGGCGTTCGCTGAAGCCGAGGTCATGGCAGAGGTTGAGGGTCATGGCCGCGCCACAAGCGCCATTGACGGCGCTTCCTGGCCAGAACAGCCGATCCGCCTCAGGCTTGCCCCAGAGGCGACCAGCGACGAGGCGGCGGCCCTAGCCGCCCGGTCGGGCAGCGTCCGGGTGCAGGTGCTTTCGGCTGCTGGGGTTCCTGTTGATCGCTTCGAAATGCGGGTCTTGGTCAAACGGCCCCGCTCCCACTCGATTTTTCGTAGGGAGGCCGAGCAGCCTAGCTCTCCCGTGGTCGTTCCGATTCCCGGCGACGTTGGGCAAGGCGATCTCCTGCAAATCCACTTTCAGGCGGAGAACCACCTCTTGTCAGACGCCTACCGCCTGTACCGGAACCCGGGCCGCGTCACGGACCTCGGCGTGGTGTATCTGGACCCGGGCGCTGTCGTCACTGGACGGCTGTTCGACGCTGTTGGTTCCCAACCTGTCGCTGGCTGTGTACTCGAGCTTGTGCCGGCCGGCAGTGCGCGCATTCTCCATCGCCTGCGAGGCAGACAGCACGTCACGGTCTCCGACGCGGAGGGCGGCTTCCTTCTGGGCGGGCTGACCGAGGGTAGGTACTACCTGCGCACGGAGTGCAGGACGGGGCCAACCAGCGCCAGGCTCATAGCCCTCGACGACTCAGAACGTGCCGACCTCGGGGAGATCTGGATGCCCGCGGCGCGCACCGTTCTGGTCAGAGTGCACGGGGCTGACAGTGGCACCGTTCACGTGATGGACCGCTTCCGTGAGCTCGAAACTCCGCTGACGACTGCGCTTCTTCAACCGACAGGCGGGGAGAACCGCGACACTTCTTCGTTCGCGGAGGTTCGGCTAGCACCCGGTCGTTACCGGATCGACGTTTGGGATTCCTCAGATTCACTCCTGGCGTCGAAGGAGATTCAGGTCGACACCTACGGTCTTGGCGACCGCGTCGAGGTGGACTTGGAGTATCGAGAGCGGACCATCAGGAGCATCTTGACCTCGGACGGAGTCCCGGTGAGCGGGGGATTCGTCCGTTTCGAGCGAATTCCGGGGTCGCGGGCGGGTGCGGGAGCCATTCAGATCAATGCCCAAAGGGGGGACACCGTGACGCACTCGACGATGTTGCGGCCCGGCAGGGCTTTCGTGCATCAAGCCGAGGTGGCGGCGGACGGCTCGTTTGTGGTGGAGGGAGCGCCCGACGAGTTCCTTTGGATGACGTGGTTCGCCGAAGACGGTCGAAGCCGTATCGGCCGGATCTGGCCCGATCGGCCTGTCGCCCAATTCGACTTGGGCGGAGCTTCCGTAGTCACCGGCGAACTGCGGCCCGCGGCGGGCCGTACCCTCGGGCAAGCCAGTGTCGTCCTGATCGGCGATCTCGGTCTTGAAGTCGCCGGCGCCTCCACCGCAGAGAACGGGTACTTCGCGCTGCCTTCGGTACCGCCGGGCCGCTATCGGCTACAGGCCAACACCGGAGCCGGCCTTGCCAACGTAGAACTCACTCTGAATGCGAACGAAGCGCCTCCGTTCCAGATTCTGCAGACCGATGAGGACGGCTTCGGCGAAGTCCAGGTTCGCCTGACAACACCAGGCGCGCTCATGGTCGGTGCATGGATGCATGTACTGGGCCCGGACGAGACCCTCGCCGCTACTCGGCTTGTCGTCGAAGACGGTGTTTTCACGGCCGAGGCTGTGCCAGCGGGAGAGGTTACGGTCCTGTGGAATCACGGCGGCGCCTGTGTCGGAGCCGACAAGGTGACGCTGGAAGCTGGCCGGACGGCCCATTTGGATCGCACGCTGCACCTGGGCCGCCTTCTGGAGCTCCGGTGCTCGGATCGAAGCTGTGCGGGCGAAGCCCTCTCTCTGGTCCGAGTGATCACGGAAGCAGGCGTCAAGATCGCTCATCATCTGCCAGGAGCGCTGCCCGGTACCACCTTCTCGGACGACGGCCGCGTGGGCTTGGGCTGTTTGACCCCGGGCGCCTACACCGTCTCACTCTGGGCTGACGAACGTCGTTGGCATGCAGAGTTCGAGATCGAGCCAGGCCCCGAGGAGACCCCCGTAGTCGTGACTGTCCGCCCGTCGGGTTGACTGGACTTCCTTGGGATCGGACGGCTTGGACGGGTTGTCCCGCACGGTCGGCCCCTTGCTGTACTTGCTCATCGGCCCACTAGTCGGTTCCGCGTCCTTCGCGGCGCGACACAGAGACAATCCGAGTTCTCGTAGGCCACTCGATTCACAGCTGCAGTGCCGCTAGACACTCTTCGTGTCTCTCTTTACGGGGACTCCATCTTGTCGCGATGGACCCTGCATTTGCAGGGGTGCGTGAGCTATGGTCAAATTTCGTGTACGGGCTGTTGATCATCAGGCGGCGTTCCTGTTCTGATCGGCTTTCTCGGTTTGTTCGATGCCGTCAACGAAACGGACATCTCGGATCACTTTGGCGACCTTGTCGAAGCCTCTCAGGCGTCGCCACTTTC
>JAPVWO010000297.1 GCA_027493375.1 Candidatus Multivorans thiocomprendens
CGGCGGCCAGACGCCGGCTCAGTCGCCTTCTCCGGATCTCTTCTTCGGCGAGGAGATCGACGTCCGGGTGGTCAACCTGGAGGTCGTCGTCGAGGACCGGTCGGGCAACCGGGTGCATGGGCTCGGGGCGGACGACTTCCGGATCTTCGTGGACGGCGTCGAGGTCGATGTCGACTACTTCACGGAGATCATGGAGAGCCGCGCGGTGGAGTCGCGCGACGGCGAGGCGCCGCCGGCGATCGGCGACGGCGATTCCGTGCCGACGAACTACCTCCTGTTCGTCGACGACGATCACACCCACGTCACGTTCAGGAAGCCGGTGATCCGCGGGTTCGCGAGACAGTTGGCCAACCTCGGCCTGGACGATCAGGTGGCGGTCGTCGTGCAGAGCCGCCGCCGGTTGCAGGTCCTCAGCCCGTTCACGACGGACCGTCGGCGGATCCGCGCCGCGCTGGCGGAACTCGAACGCGGCCGTTCCTTCGGAGGTCTGCTGAGGTCGCCGCGGCTGATCGACCGGTCGCGCTTCGCCCGGAACGCGGAGGGCGGTCCGGCGCCGGGCGCTCGATTCGACGAAGACCTCACCTCCGTAGCCGCCGACCTGCCGTTCGCGGCGATGGACCTGCCAAGCGCGGTGAGCGAAGCGCGGGCCGAGAGCCTGGCGCGGGATCTCGAGTTCTCCGTCACCGCCGTCAGTTCGACGATGCGGTCGCTCGACGTGCCGGAAGGCCGCAAGGTGCTCTTGCTGCTGGCGGGCGACTGGCCGGTCGGCTCGTTTCGGCTGGCGGGCCAGGGGATCGGCCTTCGCTCGGACTGGAGCATTCTCGACGCGCTCATCGACACCGCCAACGTCCTCGGCTACACCGTCTACCCGGTGGATCAGCAGAGGCGGCCGAGCCTGACGCGCTGGCAGAACCTGCGTCAGATCGCCGAGCAGACGGGCGGCAGGGCCTACATGGCCGGGGCGAACCTCGGTGCGCTCCGGAGGGTCAGCGAAGACACCTCGAACTACTACTGGCTCGGCTTCGTGCCGGAGTACCGCCGCGACGACCGGGCCCACGACGTGCGCGTCGAGCTCCGGCGGTCCGGCCCGCGGGTGCGTTCGCGCGGTGGCTACGTCGATCTCTCGCGCCGAGCCGAGGCCGATATGGAGACCCAGGGCCGGCTGCTGTTCCCCGAGGAAACCCGCACACATGGAGAGCCGTTGCTGCGGGTGGAGATCGGCGAGCCCGAGCCGACGGGGCCGTTTCGCCGCAAGATGCTGGTGCCGGTAACCGTACACATCCCGGTGGGCCACTTCCCCGTGTTTCCGTTCGAGGACCGGTTCCTGGCCCGGCTGGAACTCCGCTTCGCCGTCGTCGACCGCAACGGACAGCAGGCGCGAATTCCGGTCATCCCGCTCAGCCTGGCCGGCGGCACGGAGCCGTCGCCGGATGCCGTCGTGCCCTACGACACGGTCCTGACCCTGCGCCGGAGGCCGCACGACCTCCTTGTTTCGATCCACGACCCGGTGAGCCGCCAGACCGTCAGCACGCGGATGCAGGTCAGGTCACGCATGGAACCGACGACGACGGGCGGGTCGCCTTGAGCCTGATCGACGGCGTCGGCTGCCTCTTGATGGGACAGAGCCCGGACCGCGGTTCGTCATGAGCCTGATCGATGGCGTTGGCTGCCCCTTGATGGGGCAGAGCCCGGACCGCGGTTCGTCATGAGCCTGATCGATGGCGTTGGCGGCGCCTTCGTCTTCAGCGAGGACCCGAAACGGCTCGCCGACTGGTACGCGGAGCACCTCGGCATCCAGTTTGAGGGCGGCGAGGAGTTCGGCGCCTTCTACATGCGCTACGTGGCCGCGGACCCGGACGATCCCGCATGGGTCATGGACACGACCTTCGCGATCATGAGGGCGAAGCGTCCAGTGCCGCGGATGGCCCGCAATGAGGGCGTGGAGCAGGGCGACATGTACGGCGATCAGCCGTTCATGGTCAACTTGCGCGTTCGGGACCTCGATGCCCTTCTGGCGTACCTCGACGAGCGGGGCGTCGAGCCGCTTCGGAGGGACGACGAGGGCTACGCCCTGTTCGCGTGGATCCTGGACGGAGACGGGAACCGGGTCGAGCTGTACCAGCCCCGCGTGGAAGCGGCTCTCAGCGCCGCGCGGGCCTGAGCGCTGCTACTCGCCTGAGCGCTGCTACTCGAGACCCAGACAGGCGTCCTTCGCGCCGGCCGGATTCATCGCTTCGGCGCCTTCGCCGACGTAGGCGATCCTGCCGTCCTTGCCGACCACGTAGGTCACGCGGTTGGCGGCAGTGGGGAACCTCTCCATCATGCCGCCGTACTGCTTGGCGACTTCGCCGCCGGCGTCGCTCAGGAGCGCGAAGTCGAGCTCGAGTTCCTCGGCGAACCGCTTGTTCTCGTCCAGGACATCGGTGCTGATGCCGAAAACGATGGAATCACTGCCCGTGAAGTCGGAGATACCAGCCTGGTATCCCTTCATTTCCATCGTTCACCCGGAGGTGAAGGCCTTGGGGAAGAAGGCCAGGACGACGTTCTTCCGGCCGGCGAAGGAGGACAGGGTCACCTCGTTGCCGTCCGTGCTGGGAAGCGTGAAGTCCGGGGCGGCGTCGCCGACGGCGAGCTCGGCGGCGGCGGGGCCGGCGGAGGCCAGGGCGACTGCCGTCGCCAGCATTGCGGTGGGTGCGAAGAGTCTCATGGGTTCTCCGTTGTCGGTACCGCCTGCCTGGTGGGGTCCGGACCGGCGCGTCCTTTGGTTCTCTGAGCGGCGCGGAGTGTAGCAGTGCCGGCCCGCTTCGCTACACTCCAGCGGCCGGAGGATCCGTCCGTCGGCCGAAACGGAGCCTTGAACAGGGAGTCGACCTGATGAAAAAGCCGACCGCAAGTTCGATCGCCTTGCCGCGGAGTGTCGTCGGAATCCTCTGCGCTGCGCTGATCCTCCCGGCTGCCCCGTCCGCCGCGGACGGCGACGGCGACATCCCGCGTACCGCGAGCGGGCGTCCGGACCTGACCGGGGTCTATGACATCGCCACGTTGACGCCGCTCGGGCGGGATCCGAAGTTCGGGGAGAACCAAACTTCGGCGGCAAGCCCGGCATGTAGACCTATGGCGCCGGCGAGGAGATGAAGGTCGTCGAGCGCTTCAGCCGCATCGATGAACACACGCTGAACTACAGCTTCACCGTCGAGGATCCGACGGCCTGGGAGACGGCCTGGAGCGGAGAGTTCCCGTGGCCGACCGCCGCCGGCCGGGTCTACGAGTACGCCTGCCATGAAGGGAACTACGCGCTCGGCAACATCATGCGCGGCGCCCGGTTGCTCGAGGCCGACGCGGCCGCCGCGGCCGGCGGCGAGTAGCGCTCCGCGCCGCCGGTTTGCCGGCTCGGTGCTGGCGGCCGCCGCCCTCGTGTGCGCGGCTTGCGCCGGGCCGACGTTCGACGGTCCGGTGCTCGATGGCGTGCCGCCGGGCTTCGAGCTCCACCCGGCCTTCGCGCTCGAGCTCGCAGCCGCCGAGCCGGTAACCGTCGATCCGATCGACCTCGCCTTCGACGAGCGGGGTCGCGCCTTCGTCCTCGAACTGCCGGGCTACCCCGACATGGAGCGGCCGGCCCGGATCGTGGAGCTCTCCGACGACGACGGCGACGGGCGCTGGGAGGGCCGGCGGCTCTTCGCGGACGATCTCGGCATGGCGGACTCGATCCTGCCGTGGCGGCGCGGGCTGCTGGTGGCGGCGCCGCCGCACCTCGTCTACCTCGAGGACACGGATGGCGACGGCCGGGCGGATCGCCGCGACGTGCTCCTGAGCGGCTTTGCCGAGGGCAATCCCCAGCACAACGTGAACGCGCTGCGCTACGGCCTGGACAACTGGGTCCACGGCGTCAACGGCGGCAACGGGGCGCGCGTCTTCTGGCCGGGCGCTCCTGACCGGGCCGAGGACATCGGCCAGGACGACTTCCGGGTCGACTTCGACTCCGGCCGCTTCGAGCGCACCGGGCGTGGCGCGGGCGGCTTCGGCATGACGTTCGGCCCCTGGGGTCGCGCTTTCGGAACCCACAACCTGGACCATCTGAGCCAGGTCGTCCTCCCGCGCCGCTACCTCACCAGGCTGCCGGCGTCCTGGCGGAACGGCCGGCTGCGTCTGGCGGCGCCGGCGGGCGGCGGTCCGGCCGAGCTGTTTCCGATCGGCGTGCGGCGGACCCGCCCGAATCACCCGGAACAGTCGAGCCGCTTCTCGGCCGCCTGCGCGGTCACGGCGTACGCCGGCGGCGCGCTCGACGGTCCATTGGACGGCGCGGCCCCGGCACGCCGGGGCCTGAACGTCTTCGTGGCCGATCCGTCGGCGAACGTGGTCCATCGCGCTGTCGTCGACACGGCGGGCGCCTCCGCGGAAGCCGCCCGCGGCCGGCCCGGGGTCGAGTTTCTGGCCTCGACCGATCCGCTCTTCCGGCCGGTCAACCTGACGGTGGGGCCGGACGGTGCGCTCTACGTGCTGGACATGCACCGCGGGGTTGTCGAGCACCCCGAGTGGATTCCGGACCCGATGGAAGCGGAGCTCGACCTGTACGAAGGCGACGATCGGGGCCGCATCTACCGCGTCGTGCCTGCCGGCGGCCTGCCGTCGGAGCACAGGGACTTCGGCGGCTTCGACCGCTCGCGGCCCGGCGAACTCCTCGACGCGCTGTCCAGCCCGAACCGGTGGCGGCGGCTGACCGCGCAGCGCCTCCTCGTCGAGGAGTTCGCGGAGGATCCGCCGGAGACGGTTGTCCGCGAACTCCGCGATCGGCTGGAGAGTGCGCTGCCGCTCGGGAGACTCCACGCGCTCTGGACCCTGAGCGGAATCGGCGGGCTCGACCGGGTGTCTCTCGGTGCGGCGTTCGCCGACCTGGAACCGGAGCTTCGGCGCAACGCGATTCTGGCGTTCGAGGAGGTGCTCTCGACCGCAGGAGTCGCCGGTCCGCTCGATCCCGAGCCCTTGTCACAGGGCGGCTGGATGACGCACGCAGGCGAGTTGGTGGCCTCGATCGACGATCCCGACCCGGGCGTACGGCTGCAGGCGGTGCTGACCGCCGGACTCGTCGTTGGATCGGAGGGCGTGGGCGGCAGCTTCCAGGGCACGGCGATCCGGGCGGTGGTCGAGGAGGCGGCCCGGCTCGGAGGCGAAGCACCGTCGTCAGCGCCTGCGCGGGACGTGCCCTGGCTGCGGCTTGCGGCGGTCTCGGTCCTCGCCGAGGATCCGGTGCGCTCCCTCGGACTGTTGCTTCAGGCCGGCGATGCCGGCGGCGAGGCGGTCGAGCGGGTCGCGTCCCTGGTGCCCGCGGAACGCGTGGCCGAGGTCGTCACCGACGATCAGGTGCTGAGGGCCCTGTCGGGGTCCGGGGCCGGTGCTTCGGCTACGGGCCGTGCCCTGCTCGCGGGTTTGACCGTGGCTGCCGCCGGCGCCGGAGACAGGGGAGTTGACGCTTCGGGCCTGTCGGCGCCTCTGCGTCGCCTGCGACAGTCGGACGACGATGCCCTGGCGGCCGCCGCCTGGCGGCTGAGTTCCGCCGTGGATGCCCGGCCGACGGCGGAGGAGGTCGCCCTTCTCGACTGCGCCGGCGTCCGGGCGGCCGACCGGAGCCGCCCGGTGGCGGAGCGGCTTCAGGCGGTCGCCCTCTTCGGTCTTCGCCGGCACTGGCCTGGGGAATCGGAAGATGTCGACCTCTCGTGTCCGGACGCCGCCGCCGCGGCCGGAACGGGTTCGTCCAGCGGAACCTGGCTGGAGCGGATGGGTTCGCTGCTCGAGGTTGGGCAGCCGCGCGAGATCCAGCGCGCCGCGATGGCGGAGCTGACGTCGGCGGACGAGAGCGCGGTCACGGCGTACCTGGTCGAGCGTTGGCCGTACCTGGGACCGGACGCCAGGCGCGACGCTTGCAGCTACCTGATTCGCGGCCGCGGCCGGCACGAGGCGCTGCTCGACGCGCTCGAGAGCGGCCGCATCCGGCTCGGGGAGATGAACTTCGACCTGGAGCGGCGCCGCTTCCTGCTGCGTTCGCCCGAGCCGGAGATCCGCCGGCGGGCGCGGGCGCTGTTCGACGACGCCGGCGTCGTCACGCGGGCCGACGCGATTGCGGCGATGCGGCCGGCTCTCGCGCTCGACGGCGATCCGGAAAGGGGCGGGGCCCTGTTCCTGGAACTCTGCGCCCGCTGCCACCGGAGCGCCGGTGCCGGCAGCGGGCCGGGTCCGGATCTCTCCGGCATCGGCCGCAAGAGCGCCGAGACCCTTCTGCACGACATCCTGGACCCGAACGCGGCGGTCGACGCCGCCTACGTGAACTACATCGTCGAGACGGTGGACGGCGAGGTCCATTCGGGCCTGCTGGCGGAGAGCGCCGGCGGCGGGGTGGCCCTGCGAGCGGCCGAAGATCTCCTGATCGAAGTGCCCGCCGAAAGCGTCCGGGAAGTCCGCAGCGACGGCCTGTCCATGATGCCGGAGGAACTCGAGGCTGGGCTCGAAGCCGCCGACATTGCGGATCTGCTGGCGTTCCTGAGCCGCTAGGGCTGCCGCGCCGTTTCGATCTTGAGGAACCGCTCCTTCAGGCGGACGGCCTGTTCCAGGTCGAGCACCAGGTAGATCTCGTTCGGCCGGGGCCCTCGCCGGAGGTAGTCGTAGAGGTAGCCGGGCAGCTTGTCGTGACGGCCGAGGGCGCGCCAGAACCCTTCGATCGCCAGGTCGCGGACGCGCTCGGAGAAGGGTGTGACGACCCGGTGCTCGAACGGCCGGAGATCGCGCATCGCCTCGAGCGCCAGGTAGTTCAGCCGGCGGGTCGTCTCGTCGACGGGATAGGACAGGACGGAACCGAAGGGCATCGGGTCGCCGAACCACGGCGGCAGCGACTCGAGCGCGGTGTTCGGCCCGAGCGGGTATGGCTCGGCGCGGGTCGCGTGGTTCGTGTAGAACAGCAGGAGGCCGTCCCAGCCGTTCTGCTCGAGCGCCTCGATCAGGGCGACCGTCGTGTACTGGTGGTCGGCGTGGTTGTCGAGCAGCGGGTTCGCCGTGGCGATCAGGTCCGCGCCGGTCCAGTCCACCTCGCGGCGGAGATCGGCGACGAGTTCGGGCCAGCTCGACCTGAACGGCCGTGTGGCGAGTTGCGGCTCCGTGTTCAGACGCCGGAAGAGACCCGGATCGTCAAGGTCGGCCAGGATCGAACCGACGACCTCGGGCCGCCGCTCGTAGAGCCTTCGGAGGGTGCCGTCGAAGTAGCCCAGGTTGCGTGCCCGGTTGAACGGAACGTGGCCGAGGAACGGCACCGTCAGGCTGTCCCAGGTGCGCATCCAGCCTTTGATCCGGTAGTGCTCGCCGGTGTCGGGGAACAGGCCGCCGTAGTTCTTGCCGCCGTAGTCGCCGGCGGTGACGGTGACGACGTCGGAACGCGTGGTCGCGTAGAGGCCGAAGGCGGCAATCTCGGCGTCGTCGGGATGGGGCGCAACGACGAGCACGCGGGTCGACTCGTCGATCGGCGGGTTCTCGAACACCACCAGGCGGGTCGGTCCGAGTTGCCAACCGATCTGCCGGCCGACCATCTCGACCCGGTCGGCGCCCGCCGCGGGCGAGACATTCAGGTAGCGGCGGCCGGTCGAGCGCGGCGCGAAGGACTGGGTGTAGCTCCGGCCGTCCGCGCGGAACTCGATGCTGGGAGAGAGCGATGGCAGCAGCGGCCTGGTCCTGGCCCGGAACTCGAGCAGGGCGGTCACGTTCCGCCTCGGCGCCTCGCCGGGCCAGTCGAAGCCGTCGCGGCCGAGGCGGACCTCCCAGGTCGTGCCGTCGCGCCGGTCCAGAGCGTAGTCGTGGGCCTGCCGGGGATCATGGCGGAAGAAGTTCCGGTAGCCGCTGCCCCGGCAGTGGCCAAACAGTCCGACCGCCAGGACGGCGGTCAGGATCAGGGCAATGCGTCGCCGCTCGCGGGTCATCGCCGGGGGCTTCAGGACCGGGAAGGCGGGGCCGGCGCGCCGACGTATCGGCAATGGCCACGGGCGCCGAGGAGGTCGTCGATCTCGGCTGCCACGGCATCGTCGACGGGCGCGCGGGAGCCGTTCGCGTCGACGAGGATCGTGCGGTCCCGGAGTTCCAGCTCGAACTCGACCTCGACGCCGCCGTTCCGGCCCCGGCTGCGGCGCCTGTCGAGCAGGTCGCGCAGTTGTGCCAGCTCGTCGTCCAGCTCGTCGTCCGGGGCTCCGGCCTCGCCCCGGAGGTCGAGGTGGATGCGCAGGCGGCGGGCGAGCTTCGCCGGGGCCTCTTCGACCGGTACGACCTTGCCGACCACGAGGTTCGGTTCTTCGCGCCGCCGGTCTACCCGGCCGGTGAAGAACAGCACGGCGCCGCGCTCCAGTTGCTCCTCGTACTCGGCGTAGGCGTCGGCGAACAGCACGCCCTCCACACGCGCGCTCTTGTCTTCGAGCTGGATCATCGCCATCTTCTGGCCGGGATTGCGTCCCTTCCGGGTGCGGGTGGTGCGGAGCGAGCCGAGCAGCGCCCCCAGGACGACCTCCGTGTCGGCCGGCAGCGTCTTCAACTGCTCGACGTTCACGTTGCCGAAGCGTTCGAGCAGCTCGCGGTGGTCGTCGAGGGGATGGCTGGAGGCGAAGAAACCGAGCGCTTCCTTCTCGTGCGCCAGCAGTTCGCCGGCGCTCCAGGGCGGGACCGCCGGCAGTTCCTGGCGGACGTCGTCGTCGGGCTCGGCCGAGTCCTCCGTACCGCCGGCGAACAGGAGGCTGGCCTGGCCGCTCTCGCGGTCGGCCGCCGCCCGCTGCCCCGCCTTGACCGCGGCGCCCAGCGCATCGACCATCGCCGCGCGCCGGTCCTTGCCGTGGATGCCGTCGAAGGCGCCCGACTTGATCAGCGCTTCGATGGTCGAGCGGTTGACGGTCTGGAGCGGCACGCGCCGGCAGAAGTCCCAGAGGCTGTTGAAACGGCCGCCTTCCTCGCGCGCCTTGAGGATCGCCCGCACCGCCTTTTCGCCGACTCCCTTGACCGCCGACAGGCCGAAGCGGATGTGCCCGTTGCCGCTTGTCTGCTCCTCGCCGGGCTCGAACACGACATGGAAGCGGACGCCGGAGCGGTCGATATCGGGCGCTCCGACCTCGATGCCACGGCGGCCGCCGGGGAGTTTCACGCGCGCGCACTCGTCGACGTAGTGGACCAGCTTGTCCGTGCTGTCGGCGGCGTAGGTGAGGACGGCCGCCATGTACTGGACCGGGAACCAGGTCTTGAGGTACGCCGTCTGGTACGCGAGCAGGGTGTAGCCGACCGAGTGGGACTTGTTGAAGCCGTAGCCCGCGAACTCCTCGATCAGCCCGAACAACCGGGTTGCCTGCTGCTTTGCGAGCCCCTTGTCCCGCGCGCCGTCGACGAAGCGCTGGCGGGCGGCGTTGATCGTCTTCCGGCTCTTCTTGCTGATCGCCTTGATCAGCGTGTACGCCTCGCGGAGCGGTACGTCGCCCAGTTCGTGGACGATCTGCATGACCTGTTCCTGGTAGACCATGATGCCGTGGGTGTCGGCCGTGTGCCGGTCGACGATCTCGTGGACCCGCGGCGTCTCCTCGCGGCCGTGCTTGCGGTCGCAGTACGTCGGGATCAGCGCCATCGGCCCGGGGCGGAAAAGGGCGTTGGCGGCCACCAGGTCCTCGAGCCGGTCGGGCTTCATCTGCAGCAGCAGGTTGCGCATGCCCTCCGACTCGAACTGGAACGTGCCGGCGGTGTCGGCGCTGGCGAAGACCTCCAGCACCGTGGGATCGGCGAGGTCGATGTGTTCGAGATCCAGTGGGTGCCGTCCCTCGGGGCAAGTTGGAACCGCTTCGGCGATCGCCTCCGGCGGCAGGGTCTCGCGCACGAGCTGGCGGCAGCGCTCGATGATGGACAGGGTAGTCAGTCCCAGGAAGTCCATCTTGAGGAGGCCCATCTTCTCGACCGTGGGTCCGTCCCACTGGGTCACCAGCACATCCTTCGAACCCTGGGTGCGGCTGGTGGCCAGCGGCACCAGGTTCTCGAGGGGTTGCGTGGCGATGACCAGGCCGGCGGCGTGAACGCCGCTGTGCCGGGTGATTCCCTCGAGTTCCCGTGCCGTGTCGATGACCTCTCGGACCTGCTCGTCGCTGTCGTAGAGTTCCTTCAGTTCCTTCTCGCGGCCCAGGGCCTGCTCGATCGTCACGCCGAGTTCGGAACCGATCAGCTTCGAGATGCGGTCGACCTGGGCGAGCGGCAGTTCGTGAACCCGCCCGACGTCCCGGATCGCGGCGCGTGCCTTCATCGTGCCGAAGGTGATGATCTGGGCGACGTAGCCGTACTTCTCGCGGACGTACTCGAGGATCTCGGCGCGGCCGTCCTGGCAGAGGTCGATGTCGATGTCCGGGTACTCGCTGCGGTCCGGGTCGGTGAAGCGCTCGAACAGCAGGCCGTAACGGACCGGGCAGGCGTGCGAGAGCCCTAGCGTGTAGCCGACCATCGTGCCGACGCCCGAGCCGCGCGCGGTGGCCGGGATTCCGCGCTTCCTGGCTTCGTTCACGAAGTCCCAGACGATCAGGAAGTAGGCGCTGATCCGCTTGCCGGCGAGGACGGAGAGTTCATGGTCCAGGCGGCGGCGGTGGGCCTCCTCGACGCGGTCGCCGTAGCGCCAGGCGAGGCCCGCCTCGCTGAGTTCGCGCAGGGCCCGGTCGCAGTCGGCATGCAGCGCGGCCAGCTCCTCCTCGCCCGGCTGCACGGCCAGCGGCTCCACGCGGTAGCCGGCGCAGAAGCGGTCGAACCGTGCTCCAGTGCCCGGCGAAGGTTCCGCCGTTCCAGCCGGCAGCGGAGGGGCCTCGACTCGCTCGACCCGCACGAGCGGTGAGTGATTGGCGGAGAAGTCGAGTTCGACGTTGCAACGGTCGGCGATGCTGCGTGTGTTCAGGATCGCTTCGGCCGTCTCCGGCCGGTCGAAGAGTTCGGCCATCTGCTCGGGGCTCTTGACGTAGAGCTCCTTCGGGTAGTGGAGCCGGTCCTCCTGCTCCTTCGACTTGCCGGTCGAGACGCAGATCAGCGTGTCGTGGCTGTTCCAGTCCTCGGCCCTGAGGAAGTGGGCGTCGTTGTCGCAGACGATCGGCAGGTCGAGGTCGGCGGCGAGACGCAGGATCTGTTCGTTGACCTCCTCCTGCTCGGGCGTCTCGTGGCTCTGCAGTTCGAGGTGGAAGCAGGGCTCTCCGTTCTCGTCCGCCGGAAAGGTCTCCCGATGCCACTCGGCCTCCCGGCGGGCCCGCTCGTAGTGCTCGTCGCCGCCGGTCTCGATGTGCTTGCGCAGGTGGTGGGCGATGGAGGAGCCGAGGTGGCCGTTGATGGCGATCAGGCCCTCGTTCCAGCGTTCGAGCGTGCCCTTGTCCATCCGCGGCTTGTAGTAGAAGCCCTCGATGTAGCTGTCGGACGAGAGCTTGACCAGGTTGCGCCAACCCGCCTGGTTGCGGGCCAGCAGCACCAGGTGGAATCCGCCGTCGGCGACGCCATGCGTCTCCTTGTGGCGGCGGTCCGAGGTCTCCGTCTCGATGTCGGGAGCGACGTAGGCCTCGATCCCGAGGATCGGCTTGATGTCCTTCTTCCGGCAGGCCTCGTAGAACGCGACGGCGCCGAAGAGGTTGCCGTGGTCGGTGAGGGCCACCGCGTTCATGCCGAGATCGGCGATCCGATCGACCAGCGGCTCCATTCGATTGCCGCCGTCGAGCAGCGAGTACTCGGAGTGGAGGTGGAGGTGGACGAAGTCCGGCGCCATCGGGTACGGAGAGTCTACGCCTCGGTCGGAACCTCGAACCGGTCCGCGCCGGGCGGAGACGGCGCCTAGCTTCTCACCGGCGGCAGGCCGACGCAAGCGGGTGTGGAGCTGGCCGGCGGGCGGCTTGGCGGCGTCCCCTTGCGTCCTAGTCAGTGTGGCCGCGGCCTGGACCTCCGTCGACTGGAGCACGGCGCTGACCCGGGCGCCCCTGCTGCCCCTGGCCGCGTTGCTGGCGGTGGCGATTCTCGCCGACGGCAGGGAGCGCTCGGCACTCCCCGGATTCGATCCGGAACGTCCGGTCGCGGTAGACGTGGCGGCGCCCGCCCTCGGCGCCGCAGCCTGGCAGCGTACCGACGACGGGTGGACGGCACGGGTGGACGTCCACGCGGTGGAGCAGGCGGGGCGGCCGGTTGCCGGCCCGGACCGCGCGTGGCTCCGGCTGCGCGGCGAGGGATCGCCGCCGCCCGAGCGACGGCTTCGCGTGCGCGGGTACTTCAGCCGGAGGTCCGCGTACCGCAACCTGAATCTGTCCCGGCCGGGCGATTGGGGCCTGAACGTGAAGAGCCTGGGGCTGATCAGTCCCACGGGAGGACCACCGTGGTGGGGCTTTCGGGTCGTCGCCGAACTGCGACAGCGCCTCCTGCGCCCACTCGACGAGGCACCGGGTGCCGGCGCCCTGCTGGCCCGGGCGCTCGTGTTCGGCGACGCGCGGCGGGTGCCGCCCGAGTGGCGGACGGGGCTCCGGCGGGCCGGCCTGTCTCACCTGCTTGCCGTCTCGGGTCTTCACGTCGGACTGCTCCTGAGCGGCTTCTGGTGGATCTCCGGGGCACTCCCGAGCCGGGTCGGGGCGGTCGGCGCGGTTGCGGTGCTGCTCTTCTATGGATGCCTCGTCGGTCCACGACCATCGCTGCTCCGCGCGTCGGTGATGGCGCTGCTGCTCATCCTGTCGCTGTCCGTCGAGCGGCCGCCGCAGGCGCTCAACTCCCTCTCCGCCGCGCTCCTCCTCATCCTGGCGTTCGATCCGCTGGCCGCGTTCGATCTGGGCTTCCAGCTCAGCTTCCTGGCTACCGCCGGCATCCTGGTGCTGGCGCCCCGGCTGTTGAGGTGGTGGCGGCGGCCTGCCGGCACCGGACAGGCGCGGCCGACGATGGTCGGCCCGAAGGCCCTGATGCTCGGTCTGGCGTCCACGATCGCCGCTCAACTCGCCACCCTGCCCGTTACCGCGGTCGAGATCGGCCTGCTGACGCCGCTCTCGCCGTTGCTCAACCTGGTCTTCGTACCGCTCGCCGCCGTCACGCTCGGCGTCTCGCTGGCCTGGGTCGGTCTGGCGTACGTGGCCTCGGTTCCCGTGCTGGGGGAGATCGCGGAACCCGGCGCTCGCTCTCTGCAGGCGCTTCTCGATCTGCTCAGCCTGCCCTTCGCCTCGCTCGCACACCTGCCGGCGGGCTCCTGGCTGGCCCTGCCCATGAGCGTCGACCCGGTCGCCGCGCTGGCGCTGGCGATCTGGCTCGGCGTCCTGGTGTCCGGGTTCCGGCGCGCCGTCTGGGGGTTGGCGCTGGTTCTGGTTTGCACGCCGGCGCTGCCGGGCGACGAACCGAGCCTGGCGATGCTTGACGTGGGGCAGGGGGAGGCCATCCTGTTGCGGAGCGGCGAGCGAGGTCCGGTGATCCTGGTGGACGGCGGCGGCTACCGGCGGGGCAACTTCGCCGAGGCGGCGCTGCTTCAGGCTCTGGCGGCGGAAGGGGTTCGGCGGATCGACCTGGCGATCCTCTCGCACGGCGATTCGGATCACTGCCGGGGACTGCTCGAGCTGACGTACTACCTGAGGATCGAGCGACTCTGGGCCGCTCCGGTGGAACTGCGCGACGGATGCGGCCGCGCCCTTGCCGAACGTCTGGGCGCGCGGGTGCGGGGAGTCGAACACGGTCACGCCGGCCGGGTCCGGGCCTGGGAACTGGAGGTCCTCCATCCCGGGTCGGGACGCATGGAAGGCGGCAACGCGGCGTCCCTGGTCGTGCGCGGCTGCGTCGATCGCTCATGTGTGCTGCTCACCGGGGACATCGACGTCAGGGGCGAGCGGGAACTGGTGGCCAGGGCGCGCCGCAACGGGACCACGCTCCGCAGCGCGGTGCTGAAGGTGGCGCATCACGGTAGCCGGACCTCGACCGGCCCTGAGCTGCTGGCGTCGGTCAGCCCGAAGCTGGCCCTGGTGTCGGCCGGCCGACGCAACCCGTACGGCCATCCCTCGCCGGAGGTCGTGTCACGGATGGAGGACCGGGGAGTCCGCATCCTGCGCACCGACCTCCACGGCCGGATCGAGGTTCGCTTCCGCCGCGACGGTTCCGGCGGCCGGCGCCCGGTCCTGCGGGTAGCGGCTTGGCCCCGCCGCCGCTAGCCTGCAACCATGTTCTCGCCTCCCTGGCAGGTGGTCGCCGTCCTCGGTCCGACCGCCACCGGCAAGAGCGCGTTCGCGATGGCGCTGGCCGCCGACCTTGCCGGACGGGGGCTCACCGTCGAGTTGATCAACGCCGACGCTCTGCAGGCCTATCGGGGACTTGACATCGGCACGGCGAAGCCCGGACCGAGAGAGAGGATCCGGGTGCGCCACCACCTGATCGACGTCATCGAGCCGCACCAGGCGTTCTCGGCCGGGGAGTTCGCGCGCCGCGCGGCCGTGGCGGTTGAGGGGATCGAAACCCGCGGCGCGCTGCCGGTCCTGGTGGGCGGCAGCGGCTTCTACCTGCGCGCCCTGTTCGAAGGGCTGGCGCCGGTGCCGCCGGTCGGCGCCGACGTGCGCGAGGCGTTGCGGGCCGATCTGCGCGCCCATGGCCTCTGCAGGCTCGTCCGGGAGCTGCGGGAAGTGGATCCGGAGGCCGCCGAAACGCTTGCCCCGGGCGATACGCAGCGTGTGCTGCGCGCGCTCGAGGTGGTGAGGGCGACCGGCCGGGCGCTGTCCGAATGGCAGCGCCTGGGGACGGAAGGCCGGCTCGAGCGACGGCTGCTGAAGGTCGGATTGACCGTGCCGAGAGCCGTTCTGTACGATGCCGTGGAGAAGCGGGCCGGACGCATGCTGGAGCGCGGCTGGCTGGCCGAGGTCAAGCGCCTGCGGGACAGTTATCTCCCGGAACATGCACGCGGGCGTGGCGGTTGCTCCCTCGGGGAGTTGCCGGCATTCCAGGCCATCGGCTACCGGCAGCTTGCCGATCACCTGGATGGGAACTTGACGCTGGAGCAGGCCTTGGAGGAAACGGTCCGGGCGACGCGCCGCTACGCCAAGCGGCAGGAGACGTGGTTCCGGAAGGAGCCGCACGTGCGCTGGATCGACGGGTCGAAGACCGGCGAAACGGAGCGGGCGCGAAAGCGGATCGTCGAAGCGCTGATCGACGGCCGGCCGTTCGAGGTTGCGCCGTGAGCGCCGCCCGCCGCATGGCGGCGATGCTCGTCGCCTGCCTGTGGGGCGTTGCGTGCGCGACGACCGAGATTGTCGAAGCGCCGCCCGAGGTCACTGAGCTTGAAACGGGCATCCGCTCTTTCCTGCGCGAACCGCTTCTCGGCTACGAGGGCAACATCCCGGAGCAGAGCCGCCACGAACTGGCGGGGGCATCGGCGGCGCTGGCGCGCGGCCAGGTGGAGGTTGCTCGCAGTAGAGCGGAGACGCTGCTCGACATCGACCCGACGCTGCTGCCGGCCGCCGTCTTGCTGGCTCAGACCCAGCTTGCCGCCGGAAAGGTCGAACAGGCGGTCGACCTCCTGGCGAAGCGGCTGGCCGCTCGACCCGCCTACACGGCGGGTCAGCTCGTCTATGCGCGGGCGGCGGAGCGGACCGGTGACGCGGTCGCTGCCTACCGGGCCTACCGGGGCATCGCGGCGCTTGACGACGTCGCGGCGGAGCGCGCTGCGGCCGTCGAGGACGAGGCCATCGCGGAGCTGAGCGACCGGACCGCCGCGGCGATCGACGCCGGCGGGCTCGCGGATGCGGCCACCGCTCTCGAGATCTTGCGCGAATGGGCGCCGGGCGACACCGCGGCCGTCGAGCTGGGTTGGCGCCTGGCGCGAGCCCGTGGGGACACCGGGGCCGAACTGGCGGCGACACGCGAACTCGTTGCGGCCGGCAACGACTCCCTGGACGTGCTCCATCGCCAGGCAGCGCTGGAGCTCGAGGCGGGCGATGCCCGCCGCGGACTGGAACTGTACGAACAGCTCGCCCAGCGGCATCCCGGCAACAGCGAGATAGCGACGGGCCTGACCGCGGCTCGCTTCACCTGGCGAATCAGGCTGCTGCCGGAGAACGTGCGCAAGCTGTTCGAGGCCTCGAGTCTCCTGCGCGGCGATTTCGCGGCGCTCACCGCCTGGATCGTGCCCGGCATCCGAACCGGGCCGGCCGGCAGCACGGTGATCGTCAGCGACATCCTGGAGCATCCGCATCGTCGCGAGATCGCGCGGCTCCTGAACCTGGGGCTGATGGAGCCGGCGGATGCGGCGGTGCGCCGCTTCGGGCCGAACAACTACATGCGGCGCGGCCCGGCGCTGGCGACGCTGCTTCGGATGCCGGGTCGGGTCGGCGGCGGTGCGGCCTGCGTCGGCGAGGAGGGCGGGCCGGCTGCGGACGACATGGACGCGGTGTGTGAAGCGGCCCTGCGTTGCCGGCTCATCTCGGAGCCCGCGGAGTGCCGGCCGGAACGGGCGATCTCGGGGCCGGAGGCCGTGGAAGCGTTGCGGCGGACGCTGCATCTGATTCAGTAACGTGGCTCATCGGCATCGTCCAGACCTGCCGCGCCACGTCTCAAACCAGCAACCCGCTGGACCGTCCCGGAGCAACTCATGACCGAAGTTCCGTCCGCTTTCGACACCGTCTCTGCCGTTTCCACGCTGCACCGGGAGCGTGCGATTGTCCTCGTGATCGACCTCCAGGGTCGGCTGGTGGACCTGATGGACCGGTCCCGGATGGTTCTCGACGGTACGGCGCGGCTGCTTCGGCTGGCGCAGTTGTTCGACCTGCCGGTGATCGTTACCGAGCAGTATCCGCGGGGACTGGGAGGAACCCGCGAAGAGGTTGAGGCCGCCATTCAGGAGACGGACCCGGACGGCAGCCGTACCCGTCGCGTTGAGAAGGACTCGTTCGGTTGCTGCGGCGAGCCGGCGTTCGAGGAGGCCCTGGACGCCGCCAGGCCGGGATTGCCGCCGAGCGAGCGTCAGGTCGTCGTTGCGGGGATCGAGGCGCACATCTGCGTGGTGCAGACGGTGCTGGACCTGATGGCGCGCGGGACCGACGTCCACGTCTGCTGGGACTGCGTCAGCTCGCGCGGCGAGGAGTACCGGCGGCACGCGCTCGAGCGGATGGCCAATGCGGGGGCCCAGATCACGAACCACGAGTCCGTCGCCTTCGAACTCGCGCGAGACAAGAACCACCCGCGGTTCAAGGGCGTGAACCGGTTGTTGCGTCAGGGACAGATCGCGTGAAGCTCGCCGGCCCGCGCCTCGCCCGGGCCGTACTGCCGGCCTTGCTGTGCCTGCCGGCTGCCGCGCAGACACCTGCCGGGACGAGCGACGCGGAGGCGGCTGTCCGCGCGACCTTCGAGGCCTACCGCCAGGCGTTGATGGCCGGCGACGGTGAGGCGGCGGCCTCGCTGGTCGACCGGGAGACCGGGGAGTACTACCGGCAGCTCCAGCGGCTGGTGCTCGAAGGAAGCGAGGAGGAGGTCCGGCAGCGTTCCTTCGTCGACCGTTTCCTGGTGGTCGCCTTCCGCCACCAGTTCGCCGGCGACGGCGAGTTGTCCGGAGAGGAGTTTGCGGCGATGGAGCTCGCGGACGTGATCGTGCGCGCCATGGAGATCGGCTGGATCAACTCGGCGGCGATCGAGCAGCTCGCGGTCGGCCCCATCCGGATCGAGGGAAACGGCCGGATCGAAGGGAGCGAGGCCGTGGCCGCGGCCCGAACCCGGGCGTCGCTCGAGGACCCCTCCCTCGCGGGCGGGATGGACGAACTGGAGTACCGCTTCGTGAACGAGGACGGTCGGTGGAAGTTCCGCTTCAGCGCCCTCGTCTCGTCGATCGACGGGGTGATGCGAAACCTCGCGGCGCAGCTCGGCGCGGACGAGGACGATCTCATCTTCACCCTGGTCGAGTCCTTGACCGGCGTCGAAGTGCTGCCCGAGGTCTGGGAATCGCAGGACCGCTGACCGGACAGGTGCGGCTCTCGCTCGCCGACCGTCCGGCCATTCGGTGCGGTACGATCCCGCCGTGCCGAGCCGGCGAACAGCCCTCGTGGTCCTGGTTGCCGCCCTCCTCGCGGGTGGGGCGGCGGCCCTGGTGGCCAGGGGCGCGGCGCCGGCGGCAGGTCCCCAGGTCGGCGCCTCGGACGAGCGCCGGGCGGTTCGCGGCCGCCATCGTGGTCCGTTGCCTCCTCAATCGATGCGGACCTTCGAGAGGTATCTGTACAGACCCGTTCACCCGGACGAGGTGCTCCGGGAGTTCTACTTCACGCGTCTGGCCTACAGCGGCCATATGTACAGGGGGTTTGCGGGGAGCTGGTCGATCGACTATCCGAAGGCCGATCGCCAGTTCATGGTCGGACTGAAGCGGCTGCTCGACCAGTTGGACGCCTACGACTACGACCACGCCTTGCCGGCGACGGATCCCGAGCTCTTCCGTTTCCCGTTCCTGTACTCGGTGGAGGTCGGCTACATGGCCCTCAGTCCACCGGAGCGCGAGGCACTGCGGCGTTACCTGCTGGCCGGCGGCTTCTGGGTCATCGACGATTTCTGGGGCTCCTGGGAATGGGCGAACCTGGAGCGGGAGCTGTCCCTGCTGCTGCCGGAGTACCCGATCGTGGAGATTCCTCTCGATCACCCGATCTTCCACTGCTTCTACGACGTGGAGGAGATCATCCAGGTGCCGAACGTGGGTCAGGGGCGGTACGGAGGCCCGACCTGGGAGCAGGACGGCTTCACTCCCCACGTTCGCGGCATCTTCGACGAGGACGGCCGCCTGATGGTCGTGATCAACTGGAACACGGACCTCGGCGACGCCTGGGAGTGGGCGGAAGACGAGTGGTATCCGGTGCGGTTCTCCCACTACGCGTACCAGATGGGGGTGAACTTCGTCGTGTACGCGATGTCGCACTGACGCGCGGCGTCGTTCCCGGCCCCGGCGTTACTTTCCCGCATCCTTCCTCCCGACGTTCCCATGGTTGGCCTGTTCGAGTTCCTGTTCAAGTACCGGCCGGCGCTGTTCGAGGAGGGCCGGTTCACCTTCGTCAGCCCGGGCTGGATGCAGGTCGCGGCGCTCCTCGCCGCCGCGCTGCTCGTCGTCGCCGCCTTCACCTACCGCCGCATGGGCGCAGGTACGGCCGACCGCACCGCCGGCGCCGAACGCCTGCGCTGGTTGCCTCCGGTGTTCCGGTCGCTGGCGATCGGAGTCCTCGTCTTCTGCCTGCTGCAACCGGCCCTGGTCCTGTCGACCGTGGTGCCGCGGGAGACGTTCGTCGGCGTCGTTGTGGACGATTCGCGGAGCATGGCCATGCCGGACGAGGCGGAGGCCGCCGACGGCACGCGGGCGGGGGCCGTGCTGGAGGCCCTGTCCGGCGAGTCGGGCTCGATGCTGGATCGCCTCGCCGAGCGCTTCCAGGTGCGGCTCCTCGCCTTCGGACGCAGCGCCGAGCGGATCGAGTCAACTGAACAGCTGCGGTTTGGACGCGCCGACAGCCGGATCGGCGAGGCGCTGGTTGGCGCGAGCGACGAACTGGCCGGACTGCCGCTCTCCGGCCTCGTTCTGCTCTCGGACGGCGCCGACTCCGCGCCGGCCGAGCTCGGTGACGCCCTGCTCACGCTGAAGGCCGCCGGCACTCCCGTGTACACGGTCGGTGTCGGCCGGCCGCGGCTTCGCAAGGACATCGAGGTCTCCCGGGTGGTGGCGCCCAGGCGGGTCCTCGAGGGTTCCACGGTCGAGGTCGAGGTCACGCTGTCCCAGACGGGGTTCGGCGGCCGCACCGTCGACCTGGAGGTCGAAGACGACGGCCGGATCGTCAACCTGGAACAGGTGACCTTCCCGCGGGGCGGCTCGGCCGTCACGGCCCGCATCATGTTCGCGGCGAACGACGAGGGCGCCAGGGAATTCCGCTTCCAGGTCGCCGGCCAACCGGGCGAGGAACTGCTGATGAACAACGAGCGGACCGCCCTGGTGGAGGTGCTGAAGCGGCGGGAGAAGATCTTCTTCTTCGAGGGCGAGCCGCGCGACGAGTCGAAGTTCCTGCGGCGGGCGGTCAGTCAGGACGAGAACCTGCACGTCGTGTCGATGACGAGGCAGGCGGCCAACAAGTTCTACGGCATGAACTTCGACGAGGACACGCGGCGTTTCGAGGGGTTTCCGACCCGGCGCGAGGAACTGTTCGAGTACAGCGGCGTCATCCTGGGCAGCATGGAGGCGAGTTTCTTCACTCACGACCAGATGCGGATGCTGGTCGACTTCGCCAGCCAGCGCGGTGGCGGCGTGCTGCTCCTGGGCGGTCGGCGGGCCTTCTCCGAGGGCGGCTTTGCCGGTACTCCGCTTGCCGAACTCTCGCCGGTCGTGCTCCATGACCGGCCGGCCGACCAGGGTCGCCCGGAACTGATGACGGATCTGCGGATCGAGCTGACGCCTCAGGGGCGGGGCCACCCGGCGACGCTCCTGCGCGACGACCGGGAGGAGGCCAACGAGCTCTGGCCCACGCTGCCGCCTCTCTCTGCCTACCAGCGGGCGACGGAACTGAAGGCCGGCGCCACGGCGCTGCTTCAGGCGGAAAGCCCGATGGTCAGGGATCCGATGATCGTCCTGGCGCACCACCGGATCGGCCGCGGCCGGGCGATCGCGTTCACGCCCCACGACTCCTGGCACTGGCAGATGAGCGCCGACATTCCGCTCGAGGACCAGACTCACGAGCGCCTCTGGCGGCAGATGCTTCGCTGGCTGGTGTCCTACGTTCCCGATCGGATCGAGATAGAGGCGGATCGCGACCGCTTCGAGCCCGGAAGCAACGTCACGCTGCGCGCGACGGTCCGGGACGAGGCGTTCCAGGAAGTGAACCGGGCCCAGGTCGTGGCGGCGATCGAGCAACCGTCCGGCGAGGAGGTCGAGGTACCGCTCGACTGGTCGGTGGAACGTGACGGGGAGTTCGTCGGCACGTTCACGGCGAGGGAGCCCGGCCTCTACCGGGTCGAGGTCGACGCGCGGTCGGAAGGCGAGTCGCTCGGCGTTGCGACCTCCCGCTTCGCCGTGGACGAGCTGAACGAGGAACTGTTCGGCGCGGCCCGCCGGGATTCCGTGCTCAAGCGGATCGCGAGCGAAACAGGCGGCCGGCAGGTCGGACTCGGCCAGGCGGACCGCCTGGCCGAGGACCTTTCGGTGAGCAGCGAGGGAACTCTGGTGCGCGAGGCCAGGGATCTCTGGGACATGCCCATCCTTTTCCTGGCGCTGGTAGCGCTGCTGGGCGGCGAGTGGGCCGTCCGTCGCCGTCTGGGGATGGCGTGAACCACTCGGACTCGCGGCGCGGCGCCGTCCTGGCCTTCCGTCTGGCGATGGCCGGTCTGCTCTCGGTGGCGCCGCTCTGCGCCGACACCCACCTGCTGGTCGTGGCCGGAGTCGGTGGCGAAGAGGCCTACACGGAACGCTTCCACCTGTGGTCGACGCGGGTCGCGGACGCGGCAGTCGCCGCCGGCCTCAGGCCGGAGAACGTCGTCTACCTGGGGGAGCGCAAGGACATCGATCCCGAGCGGATCGGGGCCCGTGCGACCGGCGAGAACGTCCTGGCGGAGATCGCGGCCCTGGCGGAGCGCTCGAGCCCTGGCGACGACGTGTGGATCGTCCTCTTCGGCCATGGCAGCGGCGCCGCGGGACCGCCGCGGTTCAATCTGCCCGGTCGCGACCTGGTCGCCGCGGAGTACGCCGCGGCGTTGGAGCAGCTCCCGGATCGCCGCGTCGTGTTCATCAATGCGAGTTCCGCGTCGGGCGGTTTCGTCGGGCCGCTGTCGAAGGAGGGCCGGGTCGTCATCACGGCGACCAAGTCGGGAGGCCAGAGCAACGAGTCGCTGTTCGGCGGCTTCCTGGCCGAGGCCTTCGACGGCGCCGCGGGGGACGCGAACAAGGACGGCCGCACGTCGGCGCTCGAGGCCTTCGAGTTCGCTCAGCGCGAGATCGAGCGCTACTACCGGCAAACCGGCCTGTTGCGCACCGAGAATGCGCTGCTGGACGACGACGGCGACGGTCTGGGCAGTCCGGAGCCGGCCGGCCTGGAGGCGTCGGAAGCGACCGACGGCCGGCTTGCGAGTCTCGTGTATCTGGCTCAGGAGGCGGAGCCCTCGACGCTCACCGCGGAGGCGCGCGAACTGACGGAGCGGCGTGCCGGGATACAGCGGCGAATCGATGAGCTGCGCCTGCAGCGGGAGACGCTGGACGAGGAGGTCTACCTGAGCGAACTCCAGGAGCTGATGGTCGAACTGGCACTGGTCGATCGCGAGCTGGAGGGGGAGGCGGCCGCCGACGACGTGGAGCCCGAACCATGATCCGACGCCCGCAGCAGAGCGCTCCACACTGGGTGCGCCGGCGTCCCCGCCGGCTTCCGGGGAGAACGCGCCGCAAAGCGGCGACCTTGGCGGCCAGAGCCGCCGTAGCCGCCCTGGCGGTGGCCCTTGTCTGGCCGGCCTGGGCCCAGGAGCCGGCGTCGCTCGACGAGATCGAGTCGATGCTCCTGACCGGCCGGTACGAGGACGTCATCTCCCGGTTGGAGGCGCCTTCAGGCGCCAGAGAGACGCCGGCGCCGCGCGCGCTGAGGTTGTTGGTGGAGGCGTTGATCGCTACCGGGCGCTACGACGAAGCCGCCGGGGCGTTCGAGGGCGTCGATGCCGCGGACGCGGGGCTCGGCGTTCTGCGCGGCCGGGTGGCGCTGCTCGGCGGTGACCGCGAGGGAGCCAGACAGGCGTTCGAGTCGGCGCGTGCGGCCCGGGGCAGGGACGCCCTGGTCGCCTCGTTCGAACTCGCGCGCCTGGCCCGGGATCAGGGCGCGATCGAACAGGCTACGACGGGGTTCTACGCGATGATCGACGCCTACAATCGCGGCGCTGCCGACACGGCGGAGGAACTCGTGGCGGTTGCCGAGGCGTGCCAGTGGCTGGGGCGCGATGACCCGGAGCTGTTCAAGGACGCGCTGAGGGCCTACGACGAGGCCGTGGCGCTCGATCCCTCTTGGCCCGTGCCCCGGATCCGGCTCGGAGAGCTGTTCCTCGAGAAGTACGACAGCTCCCAGGCTCGCACTTCGCTCGCCGACGTTCTGCGGTCGAACCCGCGGCACCCGGAGGCGTTGCTGGCGATGGCGCGCACGATGCGGTTCGACGGCGATCCGCGGGCGGGCGAGACGCTCGACGCGGCCCTGGAGGTCAACCCGAACCTGATCGCGGCCCGGGTGTTCCGGGCCCGGCTCCGCTTGGCGTCGGAGCGCTTCGGGGAGGCCCGCGAGGAGGCGGAGAAGGCGATCCAGGCCGATCCCGAATCGCTCACGGCGCGGACGGTGCTGGCGGCGGTCGAGTTCATCGAAGGGCGGAACGAGGAGTTCGCCAGCCTGCGCGACGGCATTCTGGCGGACAACCCGCGCTACGCCGACCTGTTCAACGAACTCGCCGACGCCAGCGTCGAGAATCGGCTCTACCCGCAGGCGCGCGACTTCGCCGCCGAGGCGGTGCGGCTGGATCCGAAGTCCTGGCGCGGCTACGGACTGCTCGGCCAGAACCAGCTCCGCCTCGGAGAGATCGAGGCCGCGAAGGGCAACCTGGAGCGGGCCTTCGCGGGCGACCCGTACAACGTCTGGATCAAGAACACGCTCGACCTCGTCGACACGTTCGTCCAGTACCGGACGATCCAGAGCGAGCACTTCGAGTTCCACATCCACGAAAGCGAGGCGGAACTGCTCGCGCCTTACGTGGTCGGGCTGGCGGAGGAGGCCTGGGAGCTGCTGGTCGAGCGCTACCGGTTCGAGCCTCCGACGCCGGTCCGGGTCGAGGTCTATCCGTCGCACGCCGACTTTTCGGTCCGCACGGTCGGACTTGCCGGACTGGGCGCTCTGGGCGTGTGCTTCGGTCCGGTCCTGGCCCTCGATTCGCCCTCGGCGCGCCAGGTCGGCCACTTCAACTGGGGCGCCACGCTCTGGCACGAACTCGCCCACACCTTCACCCTCCTCGTTACCGACGCGAGGATCCCGCGCTGGCTGACCGAGGGTCTCTCCGTGGTCGAGGAGCGTCGGGCGCGTCCAGCGTGGGGCGACGACGTCCAGATCCCCTTCATCACCTCGTTGCGGGACGGGGATCTGCTCGGGATCGGCGAGCTCAACGACGGCTTCATGCGGCCGAAGTTCCCCAACCAGATCGGGCTCTCTTACTACCAGGCCTCACTGATCTGCGACTGGATCGAGGAGAACTACGGCTTCGACGCGGTTCTGCTCATGCTTGCCGGCTACCGGGAAGGCAAGAGCACCGAAGAGGTGTTCCAGGAGGCAATGGCGCTGTCCCTTGAGAGCTTCGACGAGCGGTTCTTCGGGTATCTGCGCGAGCGTTTCGGCACCGCGATGGCGGCCCTCTACGACGTTCCGGGAGCCGTCGGCCGGGATGACGCGGAAGATGAAGAGTCGGGTGAGGATGGGCCGTCGCGGGGCCCCAGGCGGAACCTCTTTGCGGGCTCCGGGCCGGACCTGGAGGCGCTCGAACGAGTGGCGAAGGAACGTCCGGACGACTTTCGCGTGCAGATGACCTACGGCAACGCGCTCTTCGCCGAGGAGCGCTACGCCGAGGCGGAGGCGCCGCTGCTGAGGGGCCGCGACCTCTTCCCCGAGTTCGTCGGTCCCGGCAACGCGTACACGTTGCTGGCCGAGATCTACCGGGAACTGGAGCGCGAGGAGGAGGCGATCGAGGCGCTGCAGGGTCTGCTCCAGCACAACGAGACGGCGTGGGACGAGCACCTCGCCCTGGCCGACCTCCTGGCCGGGGCCGGCCGGAGCGAGGAGGAAGCCGCCATTCTGGAGCGGACCCTCTACATCTCGCCGTTCGACGCCGGCGTACACCGTCGTCTCGCCGAGTTCGCCTCGGCCGACGGCCGGTTCGACGTCGCCGTGCGCGAGCGCGCCGCCCTGGTAGCGCTGGACCCGCCCGACCGCGCGGAAGCGCTGTATCGGCTGGCGCGCGCCCAGCGGGACGCGGGTCGGGCCGAGCAGGCCCGGCGCACGGTGCTGCGAGCCCTGGAGGTCGCGCCGGGGTACGATCCGGCGCAGGAACTGCTGCTCGACCTGGTCGGGAAGGAACCCGCGCGGAAAGGACGGCAGGCTGGAGTAGAGGGGCCGTGACCGGAGCGCGCAGCAAACGTGGGACGTTTCGAGCCGTGGCGGGCATTCTGTCGCTTGTCCTGCTGGCGGGCGGGCTGTCCGCGCGCGACGAGAACTGGCGTCCCGCGGCGCCCGAGGTGGAGACGCCGTCGTTCCCCTACTCGGGCGGCTTCACCTTCGCCCGAATCCGCTTCGAGCCGACGATCTGGGGCGGCGGCCCGTTCATGTGGGGGCTCGACCTGAAGTGGAACCACGACTATCCGTTCGCCGAGGAGAACTTCACCCGTATCGTCGACGAGATCACCGACATCGAGGTGCGGACGGAGGGCGGCAACGTCCTCGAGCTGAGCGATCCCCGGCTGTTCGAGCATCCCTGGGCCTATCTCTGCGAGCCGGGCTTCTGGAATCCGACGGAGGAAGAAGTCGAGAACCTCCGTTCCTACCTGCTCAAGGGCGGTTTCCTGGTGATCGACGACTTCTTCGACATCCGCGGCTACCCCGTCCAGTGGGAGAACTTCGAGCGGCAGATGGGCCGGCTGCTGCCGGGCTACGAACTCGTCCCCCTGACCGTCGAACACCCCGTCTTCCGCTCCTTCTTCGTGCTCGAGGACATCAACTTCGACATCGAGGACGCCCGCTTCTACCCGGTGCGGGGCCGGATCTACGGTGTCTTCGAGGACAACGATCCGAGCCGGCGGCTGATGGTTGCCATCAACTACAACATGGACATAGGCGATTTCTGGGAGTGGTCGGAGACCACCTTCTATCCGGTCGACGTGACCCAGAAGGGCTTCAAGCTCGGGGTCAACTACCTGATTTACGGGATGACCCACTGATCCGTTCACGAACGGACGAGGTCCCGATCCCCCAACGATGGAGAACTCGATGAACGACACCTCGGAAGGCCTCGCCCGGACGACCGTCCTGGAAGGCGGCGGCGAGGGCCTGACCAGCGAAACGGATATCGAGTTGGCCGCGCGGCTGGCGACAGGCCGGGAGCAGGTCCTCGCCCAACTCGCCAAGCAGATCGTCGGCCAGGAGGAGGTGCTCGGTCAGGTCCTGATGACCCTGTTCGTGGGCGGCAACAGCATCCTGACCGGCGTGCCGGGTCTGGCCAAGACCCTGATCGTCCAGACCGTCGCCGAGATTCTGGACCTGAAGTTCAGTCGCATCCAGTTCACGCCGGACCTGATGCCGAGCGACATCACCGGCACCGACATCATCCAGGAGGACCAGGACACCGGCAAGCGGGAGATGACCTTCATGCCCGGGCCGATCTTCGCCCAGATCGTGCTCGCCGACGAGATCAACCGGACTCCGCCGAAGACCCAGGCGGCGCTGCTCGAAGCGATGCAGGAGCACCGCGTGACGGTCCAGGGCCGGACCTACGAGCTGGAGCAGCCGTTCTTCGTCTTCGCGACCCAGAACCCGATCGAACTGGAAGGCACCTATCCGTTGCCCGAGGCGCAGCTCGACCGCTTCATGTTCAACATCGTCATCGACCATCTCCCCGAGGACGAGGAGATGGAGATCGTCGACGCGACGACCACGATTCGCGAGTTCACCCTGGAGACCCGGGTCACGGGCGACGACCTCCGCGCGTTCCATCGGCTGGTGCGGCGGGTGCCGATCGCGGAGCCGATCCTTCGCTACGCGGTCCACCTGGTGCGGATGACCCGTCCCGACACCCCGGAGGCGCCGGACTTCGTGAACCAGTGGGTGCAGTACGGGGCCAGCGTTCGCGCGGCCCAGTTCATGGTTCTCGGCGCCAAGGCGAAGGCGCTGATGGACGGGCGCTATCACGTCGCGCACGAAGACGTTCGGGCCCTGGCCAAGCCCGTCATGCGGCACCGCATCCTGACCAACTTCCACGCCGAGTCGGAGCGGGTGACCACCGACGAGATCGTCGGCCGGTTGTTGGAACTCGCGCCCGTGACCCCGAGCGGAATGAGCTGACGGGCGAGGCGGCGGCATGAGCTACGGCAGGTTCGTCGACACCGGGACGCTCGCGCGCATCAGCAGTCTCGACCTGCTCGCGAAGACCGTCGTCGAGGGTTTCGTGAGCGGCCTGCACCGGTCGCCGTTCCTCGGCCGGTCGATGGACTTCGCGGAGTACCGGGCCTACCAGCCCGGCGACGACATCCGGCGCGTCGACTGGAAGCTCTTCTGCCGCACGGACCGCTTCTACGTGAAGGAGTTCGAAGCGGACACGAACACGAACCTGACGATCGCGCTCGACGTCTCGCGCTCGATGGACTTCGGAACGGGCGCCGTGACCAAGTTCGACTACGGGCGCTATCTCGCCGCGTGCCTGGGCTACTTCGCCTCCAAACAGAAGGACCGCATCGGCCTGGTCACCTTCGACAGCGAAATCGTGGACTTCGTGCCACCCGCGGCCAAGCACCTTCAGGTCGTGCTCCACACGATCGACCGGATCGAACCGGGAGGCGGGGGCAGCCTGCGCGAACCGCTGCTCGAAGTGGTCGACGCGGTGCGGCGCCGGAGCATGGTCGTCCTGATCTCGGACTTCTACGAGGATCCCGAGACGGTCATCCGGACCGCGGCCGGCTTCCGGCACAAGGGCAACGACGTGATCCTCTTCCATCTGCTGGACCCGGCGGAACTCCGGTTCGATTTCGACGGCGAGCTCGACCTCAGGGACCTGGAGACCGGGGCGCGCGAAGCGGTGATGCCGGATGTCCTGCGGGACCAGTACCTGGAGCTGATCCGGGAGCACACGCGGACGCTGGACCGCTCCCTGGTCGAGGCGGGCATCGATTACACGCTGGTCGACATCTCCCAGCCCCTGGACGCCGCGCTCTACAGCTACCTCTCCTCCCGGCTCTACGCGATGAAGGCCAGGTAGCCCGATGGGTCTGCTGGCGCCTCTGTTTCTGCTCGGTCTGGCCGCCGTCGCGGTGCCGATCCTCATCCACCTGCGTTTGCGGCACCGCAGCCGCGTGGTCCGGTTTCCGTCGCTGATGTTCATTTCCCAGGCGCCCTACCGTTCGATGCGGCGCCGCCGGCTGCGGGATGTTCTTCTGCTCCTGATGCGCTGCCTCGCGGTGGCGTTGCTTGCACTGGCGTTCGCCCGGCCGCTCTGGCAGGGCGACGCGGCTGCCGGGACCGCCTCCTCCAGCCGGCTGGTCGTCGTGCTGCTGGACAACTCGTTCAGCATGGGCTTCGGCGATCGCTGGCAGCGGGCTGCTGCAGCGGCCGAGTCGGCCTTCGGCGACCTCGACGCCGCCGATCGGGGCGCCCTGGTCGTCTACTCGGACGAGGCGGAACTCCAGAGCGCGCCGACGACGGATGCGGCGCTGCTGGCCGCGATGGTCCAGGACGTGGAGGTGGCCCCGCGGTCCACCTCCCTGCTGCCGGCGATCCAGATGGCGCGTGGAGTGCTGGCCGAGGCGGGGGAACTGGGCCGGCGCGAACTCCTCATCGTGAGCGACTTTCAACGCTCGTCCTGGACGCCGGAGAACGTCGCGGCGCTGCCTGCCGGCGTGGAACTGCGGCTCGTCGACGTGGGTGGGGAAGACGAAGAGGTGCGCAACGCCGCCGTCACCGATGTCGTCTTCGACCACTCTCGCAGCGGTGACCGCGAACAGGTGGGCATCGCGGCCCGGGTCAGTCATCTGGTCGTCCGCGAGCCGTCCGCGGCTGCGGCCGGGACGCCGCTGCGGGCGGAAGTCGACCTGCTGCTCGATCGCGAGGTGGTCCAGACCAGGGCGGTCGAGCTGGGCGCCGACTCGTCGACGATGGTCAACTTCGCGCCCGAGGTGCTCGAACGGCAGCGCACCACCCGCGGCACGGTGCGTCTGCGGGACGATGCTCTCACCGCCGACAACGAATTCCGCTTCGTCCTGTCGCCGGCGCACGAAGTCGGCGTGCTCGTGATCGAGCCGGACGGCGACCGCCGCCGTGGCCGGTACCTCGAGGAAGCTCTGGCGCTCGGCCGGCGGCCGTTCTTCCGCGTGAATCGGGTGCAGGCGTCCGGCTTCCAACGCTCGATGCTCGACGGCAAGTCGGTCGTCGTCATCAACGACGCGGCCCAGCAACTGTCGGCCTCGGCCGGCAATGCGGTCGCCGGCTTCGTCCGGAACGGCGGTGGCCTGCTGCTCTCGGTCGAGCGCGGCATGACACAGGCGACCGGGTTGCCGCGGGAGTTCGGCGTGACCAGCGAACGGCAGGCGGACCGGCTGTCGGGAAGCGCGGGTTCGCTGGCCTGGTTCGACACCGGTCATCCGGTGTTCGATGTGTTCGCCGCGGCCAGGAGCGGCGACTTCTCCTCCGCGTCCTTCTTCCGGTATCACCGGCTCGTGCCTCCGGAAGGCGCCGCGGCGATCGCGCGCTTTGACGACGGTGCTCCGGCCTTGCTCGATCTGATGCCGGAAACGGCGGAGGACGGCGGGGCGGCGGGCGCCGCTTCCGGCCGCGTTCTTGTGCTGCCCACCTCGTTCGACACGTTCTGGAACACGCTGCCGCTCCAGGCGGTGTTTCTTCCCTTCGTCCATCGCTCGGTCGAGTACCTGGCCGGCTACTCGTTGCCTCGCTCCTGGTATCGGGTGGGCGAGGTCGCACAGGTGGAACTGCCCGGCGGGCAGGCGGAAAGCGAGGGAGACGGATACGTCTCGGTCGCCCCGTCGGGCCGCGAGAGCCGTATCGATGCGGACGGCGGAGGTCTGCTGCTGGACGTGGAGGAGCCCGGCTTCTACGAGTTCCGGGAGGTGCGGGCCGACGTCTCCATCGAGCCCCTGACCCTGGCGAGCAACGTGCCCATGGCCGAGTCCGACCTGAGCCGGCTCGATCCGGACGAGTTCATGTCGCGTATTCGGCCGAGGGAAGAGGAGAGCGCTTCAGCGACGGAGGCAGCGGCGCTGACTCCGGAAGAACGCGAGCGGCGGCAACGACTCTGGTGGTTCCTGATCGCTGCCGCGGCTCTGGTACTTGCTGCCGAGACCCTGTTCGGCAACCGCCGCCGCGCCGCCGCGGCACCGGTCGTGACAGCATGGAGCCCCACCGGCGAGCAGAGCTGACTGAGGAGACCCGATGGCTTCCGGTTTCGACCCAATCTACGACCCGACCTACGGCGAACTGATGAGCGTGATCCGTCGCGTTCGCCTGCGCTGGCGCATGAAGGTGGCGCTGCGCGGGCTGGTGGCGCTGAGCGTGACCGGCTTTGCGGCGTTCGCCGTCTCAGTCTGGGGCATGGACTACTTCCTCTACAGCGAGCGCTCGGTCGAGGTGTTCCGCTGGCTGGCCTACCTGACACTGATCGCTCTCGGGGTTCGGCTGCTCGCGATTCCCCTTGCCCGACGCGTGTCCACGCGCCAGGTGGCGCTCTACGTGGAGGAGAACGAGCCGACGCTCAAGGCCTCGGTGCTGAGCGCGGTGGAACTGGGTCCCGTGCAACAGGGCTCGCCCGCGGATGCGGAGCGGGTGTCGCCGGAACTCCAGCGGCAGGTCCTGGAAGACGCGATCGAGCGCTGCCAGCAGAGCGGTTTCGCGACGCGGATCGAGCGCGGCGCGCTGCAGCGTTTCTCGGCCGCCCTGGCCGGCGTGGCGAGCGCCGGCATGGTGGCCGTGTTGCTCAGCCCGGCTTTCCTCCAGCACGGCGCGATGCTGCTGTTCACGCCCTGGCGGGCGGCGGCCGTCGACAACCCGTACCGCTTGGTCGTGGCGCCGGGCAACGTGACGGTGGCCCGCGGTTCCGACCAGTTGATCAGCGCGGCGGTGCTCGGCTTCGACCCGGATCGCGTCGAACTCGGCCTGAGGCCGCTGGACGCGGCGGGCGACCCGGACGGCGAGTGGCAGCAGTGGCCGATGAACCGCGTCGGCGAGGCGTTCGAAGTGGCGGAACCCGGGGAGGATGGGGAGCGGATGATCGGCGGGGAGCCCGCGACGCACGACTTCATCGCCCTGAACCTGCGCGCCGACACGGACTACTACGTCGACGCCTCCGGCGTCCGCTCGCCGATCTACCGGATCCGGGTCAAGGACCTGCCCTACGTCGACCGGATCGACCTCCTGTACCGCTTCCCCGGCTACAGCGGGCTGTCGGACCAGGCCGTCGAGGACGGCGGCGACATCGCGGTTCTCAGGGGTACCCGGGTGAGCTTCAGCATCCTGCCGATCTTTCAGGTCGAGGCGGGACGGCTGCTGGTCGAGGGTGACGAACCCAGAGACCTGAACGTCGAAGGCGATCGGCTGGTCGCGGCGTACACGGTGGACGAGAGCACCTACTACCGGATCGAGCTGATGGACGACGACGGCCGGTGGCATCGCGCCTCGGCCGAGTACATGGTCACGGCCCTCGAGGATCAGCCGGCCATCGTGCGCTTCGTCGCCCCCGGCCGGGACGTCAAGGTGTCGATGATCGACGAGGTGTTCGCCGAGGTCGAGGCGGAAGACGACTACGGCGTTCGTCGCCTGAACATCCGCTACGCCGTGAACGGCGGCGACGAGACGGAGGTTACGCTGCTCGACAGCGCCTCCTCGATGAAGAAGGTGAGCGCGGGGCACACGCTCTTCCTCGAGGAGATGGACCTCGAGGTCGGCGACTCCATCTCCTACCACGCCGAGGCCTGGGACCGCAGCCATGCCCAGCCGACGGTCAGCGACATCTACTTCCTGGAGATCCGGCCCTTCGACCGGAACTACCGCCAGGCCGAACAGGGCGGGGGCGGCATGGGCGGCGGCGCCGGCGGCCTGGACCAGACGCTCTCGGTGCAGCAGAAGATGATCATCTCGGCCACGTTCCGCCTGGTTCGGGACGAGGACGAGTACACGGCCCAGGAACTGTCCGAGCACGTGAAGACGGTTGCCCTGATGCAGGGTCGGCTGCGTGAACAGGTGGCATCCCTGGTCACGCGGATGGGCAACCGCGGCCAGCAACTGCTCCAGGACGACGACTTCTCGAAGATCATCGAGTTTCTCGGAAAGGCCGACGTCGAGATGTCCATGGCGGAGAAGGAGCTCGAAGCGGAGCGCCCCGAGCAGGCGCTGGCCGAGGAGAAGAAGGCCCTGGCCTCGCTGCAGCGCGCGGAATCCGTGTTCCGCGACGTACGCGTGTCGTTCGAGCAGGGGGGCGGCGGTGGCGGCGGCAATCAGCAACTGTCCGAGGATCTGGCGGATCTGTTCGAGCTCGAGCTCGACAAGCTGCGCAACCAGTACGAAACGGTCCAGCGCGGCGCCGCCGAGCAGGCGCAGGCGGAAGTCGACGAACTGATGCAGAAGCTGCGCGAGTTGGCCCGCCGCCAGCAGCGCGAGAACGAGCGCCAGAACCGGCTGCGGAGCCGCTCGCAGCAAGGCGGCGGTGGCGGCGGCAGACAGCAGGACCTGATCGAGGAAACGGAGGAGCTCGCGCGGCGCCTGGAACGGCTGGCGCGTGAACAGCAGCGCCCGGAACTGAGGGAGACGACGCAGGCGCTGCGGCAGGCGGCGGAGGAGATGAGGCGCTCCCAGGCCGGCTCGTCCAGGTCGCAGTCGAATGCCGGCGCGGACGGGATCGCGGCTCTCGACAAGCTGCGCGAGGCGAGGCGGCTGCTGGACCGCAACCAGCGCCAGCAGCTCGGGCGGGACATGGAGGAACTGCAGGAGCGCGCCGACCGCGTGTCCCGGATGCAGAGCCGGATCGAGGAACAGGTTGGTGAACTGGCCGGCCGGGAAGGCGAGGACGGCCAGGCGCGCAGTGACCTTTCCGCGCGAGAACGCGCCGACGTCATCGAACGGATCATGGAGCGCAAGGACCGTCTGACCGACGAGGTGGCGGGCCTCGAGGCGCAGCTCAACCGGATGAGCCAGGGCGCCCGGAGCGATCAGCCGGAGACGGCGCGGAAGCTGCGCGACTCGGCGACGATCATCCGCGATGAACAGTTGAAGGAGAAGATTCGCTACTCGAAGGGCGTGCTGGCCGGCCGCGACCCGGAGTTCGCGCGGTTGTTCGAGAACCAGATCCGGCAGGACATCGATGACGTGACGGAGCGGATCGCCGAGGCGCGGGAGAGTGTCGGCGAGGGAGGCGGCGAGCGTCAGGAGCGGATGCTCGAGCGGACGCGCGACCTGGTCGAGAACCTGGCCTCGATGGAGGCTCGTTTGCGTGACCGCGTCGAGGAGGGCAGCCGGCTTGGCCAGCGTCCGGGGCAGCAGAACGAGCAGGAGGGCCGGCAGCAGGGCGGCCAGCAACAGGGCGGCCAGCAACAGG
Source organism: Candidatus Multivorans thiocomprendens (assembly GCA_027493375.1). Taxonomy (GTDB): domain Bacteria; phylum Acidobacteriota; class Thermoanaerobaculia; order Multivoradales; family Multivoraceae; genus Multivorans; species Multivorans thiocomprendens. The sequence continues at coordinate 33,316 of JAPVWO010000297.1, forward strand.
GTGGCGAGCAGCAAGGCGGCGAGCAGCAAGGCGGCCAGCCCGGCGACACGGCTTCGGAGACCGGGGGCGACGCGGCCAACCCTGAGGGCGGCCGGAACCGCGGCCGCTTCAGCCAGTACGGTTCGAGCTCAGGCGGGTACTACCAGCCGGGCGTTTTCCAGGCCGAGGATCTCCGGCAGGTTGACCGGGAGTTGGATCAGCGACGCGCCGACCTGGAGAGCCTGAGGAACGACCTGCGGCGGGAGCGGATGGACACGGCGGATCTCGACCAGCTACTTCGCCAGATGGGCGATCTGAGCCTGCTCGGTCTCAACCGCGACCCGTTGGCCCTCGAACGACTCCGCAACGAAATCGTCGAGGGCCTGCGGCAGTTCGAGTACCGCCTGTGGCGCGAGCTGCGCGGCGGCGAGGCCGAACGCGTCTACCTCGGCAACTCCGACCAGGTACCGCCCGGCTACCGCGAACTCGTCGACGAGTACTTCCGCAAGCTGGCAAGCGAGAGCTA
>JAPVWO010000298.1 GCA_027493375.1 Candidatus Multivorans thiocomprendens
CGTCGCCCGGCGGCAGGGTGAGGGTGCCGGCGATCTTCACGTCCCTGGCCGTGTACTCGACTTCCTCGGCGTCGTACGGGAAGGGCGGCTCCGGCTCCTGCGGACGCGACGGCGCCTCGACCTCGACCGCTTCCCGCCCCAGTCTGAACGGGAGCCGGGCCGGGCCCTGGCTGAACTCGCCCGTGATCTCGCCGCCGGCCAGCGTGCCTTCGAAGGTCGGCTCGCCGGGTACGCCTTGCATCGTGAAACGGACCGCGCCGCTGTCGGTGTCCACGCTGACGTCCGACAGCGGCAAGCCGTCGGCGCCCTGGGCGGGGATATCGATGGTCCCCGACCATGCGCCGTCGGTCTCGGCCAGGTCCACCATGACGACGAGCGCTTGGCCGGGAGTCTCGATCGAACCTTCCCAGTGGCCCGCGGCGTCGACGGTCTGGGCCGCGAGCGGCGTCGCGATAGCCAGCACTGACGTGAGTGCGACGGGGACGGCCGTCTCTACGATCCGGCAGATTCGGACTGCGATCATGGGGCGCTCCTCTTTGGGTTCTCGGAATCGTAGACGCGCTCGAAGCACTTCAGGTTGCAAGTCGCGTACGTGCTAGTGCGACTCTTCGATCCGATACAGATGCGTGCCGGTGCGGACGAGGAAGGCGCCGTCCGAGACGGCGATGGAGGCAAGGGTCGAGCCGTCGAGTTCGTTGCGGGCCAGCTGCTCGAACTCGGGGCCGGGTTCGATGACCGTAGTGACCCCTTCCTCGTTCTGGAAGTAGATCCGGCCTCCGGCGAAGACCGGTGAAGCGGAGTGGTTGCCGCCGAGCCGCTGTTGCCAGTGGATGTCGCCGGTCGAGGCGTCGATGCAGGTGGCGATGCCGGAGTCGGTCACGGTGTAGAGCTCATCGCCGACCAGAATCGGCGACACCGTCAGCGGGGCGCCGCGGCGGAGGCGCCACGCGACCTCCGAGTCCGTCACGTCCCCTTCGCCGGTCGGGCGGACCGCGAGCAGCACGGGTTCGTTGAAGCCGGTCGACAGGTAGACGAAGCCGTGGCCGTAGACCGGCCGGGAAACGTTGGAGAAGCCACCCGGATACTCGACACGCCAGATCTCGCGGCCGGTCGCCGGCTCGTGGGCCGAGGCGCGGAAGGCGCTGACGTTGACGATCTGGTCGGCTTCGCCAACCCGGATCGCGAGCGGCGTGGAGTATGCCTGCGAGATAGGCGAAGGACGCACTGACCGCCAGCGCTCCTCGCCGGTCCCTGCGTCCACGGCGACCAGGAAGGCGGTGTCGTAGCCGTCGATGCTGACGACGAGCAGTTCCTCGTGAAGGATCGGCGAGCCGCCGGTGCCGTGCTGCGACGTGTAGGGGAAGCGGGTTCGCCAGACAACCTCGCCGGCCGACTTGCCACCCGCGGCGACCGCCGCCGTCCCCTGGGCGCCGAAGTGGACGTAGACCCGTTCCGCCCCGGGATCAACGACCGCCGTCGGCGAAGCGAAGCTGTTCTTCTGGTTCAGGAGCGTCGTGTCGGAGATGGCGAACACCTCGACGTCCAGTGCGGTGGCGCCGCTGGCCACGTCGTACGCGAGCAGTCGCAGCGACGTACCGGCTTCGCGGTCGGTCACCGCGGTCGTGAGCCATGCCAGTCCGCCGGCGATAACGGGCGACGACCAGCCGCGGCCCGGGACCGGCACTTTCCAGGTGACGTTCTCCGTCTCGCTCCAGGTGAGCGGAACCGATGTGTCCGGCGCGTGCCCCTGCCCGGTCGGCCCGCGGAACTGCGGCCAGTCGCTCGCGTAAGCGGCTGCAACCGCGGACAGGGCCAGTGCGGTACCGAGCGCCGTTCGCATGCTCAGCGGGGATCTTCCACGAGCGCCTTGCATTCGCTCCATCGAAAGCACGACGTGACATGGTCGTTCACCATGCCCACGGCCTGCATGAAGGCGTAACAGATGGTGGGGCCGACGAAGCGGAATCCGAGCTTCTTGAGGGCTTTGCTCATTGCCTCGGAAGCCGGAGTGGAGGCGGGAACGTCCTCTAGCCGGCGCCAGGCATTGACGACGGGCTTGCCGCCGGTGAAGTCCGACAGGAAGTCCGAGAACTGCACGCCCGATTCGCGGAGGTCCAGCCACGCGCGTGCATTCGAGATCGCCGCGTTCACCTTGAGGCGGTTGCGCACGATGCCGGGATCCCGCAGGAGCGACGCGACCTTCTTCTCGTCGTAGCGCGCGACGCGCTCCGGATCGAACTCGTCGAACGCGCGCCGGTACCCTTCACGCTTCCTGAGGATCGTGTACCAGCTCAGCCCGGCCTGGGCGCCTTCCAGCACCAGCATCTCGAAGAGCCGGCGGTCGTCGTGGAGCGGAACGCCCCACTCCTCGTCGTGGTAGGCGATGTAGAGCGGGTCGTCGTTGACCCAGCCGCAGCGTGTACGCCCCGACACTACGGGTAGTAACCGCGAATCGTTCGCGCCTTGGCGCCCCTCTCGTCGATCACGACTTCGACCCGGCGGAAGGCATCGGAGGGCGCCGTGCTCGAGGACTGGTAGGCCAGGAAGTACTTCGAGCGCAGTTCAAGGCCGATCTGGTCGTAGACGGCGGCAAGCTGGCTCGTGTTCTCGACGAAGAAAGCGCGGCCGCCGGTTTCCTGCGCCAACTGTTCCAGCACCTTCTTCGGGCTTTCCTTCGCCTTCTTCGGGAGGGCGAGGCCGATCGCGTAGATGGCGGCCTCCGAACGGCGGGCGTACTCCAGCGCGTCGTCGAGGTCGTAGCGGCTGTGTTCGTCGACGCCGTCCGAGAGCAGCAGCACGGCGCGCTGGCCGGGAAGTCCGTTCAGGTGGTACAGGGTGAAGATGAGGCTGTCGTAGAGCGCCGTGCCGCGCTCGGCGCGGAGCCCCATCAGGCCCTTGGCGAACTCGACCCGGTCGCGCGTGAAGGGCGACGCGAGGTGCGGCCGGTCGTTGAAGGTGACGATGGAGAGTTCGTCGCGCTCGGTGATCACCTGCTGGAAAAAGTCGGCGGCGGCCTTGACGGACTCCGCGAGTCGCTCCTCCATCGAGGCCGAGACGTCGAGCAGGATGGTGCCGACGAGCGGCGTGTCGTCGACCCGCTCGAAGCGGAGGATCTCCTGGGCCACGCCGTCTTCCAGCACCTGGAAGGCGTCCTGGCCGAGGTCGAGCAGCGGCCGCCGGTCGCGGTCGTCGACCGTCATGTAGAGCTCGACGAAGTCGACCTGGACTTCTTCGAGGGTCGCCGGTCCGTTGATGATCGCCGTGTCTTCGACGAAGGCCGCCGGCCCCTCGGCGTCGAGCAGCTTGCCCACGATCCGGATGATCGCGAGTTCCCGTCCTTCGGGCAGTTCGACCGGGACGGTGAAGGGCTCTTCGTAGAGCGTCGCCACCTGGTCTGTGTTGCGGAAGACCTGGAGCTCCTCCAGGCTGCGGCCCTCGGGCACGGTCACCTGCGCCCGGAGGCGGACGCTGTTGCTGTACTGGTTGCCTGGGATCGGCTCGATGATCCGAACGTCGAAACGGTGCGGCGAGCCGTTGATCAGGTAGGAGTCGCTGGCGATCTGGCTACCTTCGAGGTCGAATGCGATGGCACGCAGCATCTGGCTGCGGGGCAGCTCGCCCAGCCGCACGTCGACGCTGTAGGGCGCCCGCTTCGTCGTGAACAGGTCCTTGTCGTCGAGGGTGAAGCGGACCTTGTCGACCGGGCCGGTGACCGCCGTGTCGAAGCGCAGGTAGCCGGACACGAGTTCGCCGCCCGGCGGGATGATCCGGATCGTCGGCTCGCCGGAGGCCAGCGAACGGTTCGCCTCGGCGAAGATCGGCTCCAGGTCGGCCTCCGTCCAACCGGCGGCCTCTTCGACCCTGGGCACCACCAGCGGTTCGGCGTGGCGCCAGACCGCGTCGCCGTTCAGGTCGTCGACGCGCAGGATCAGCTTGTACTCGCCGGGCCGCAGGTAGCGCTGGGCGACGAGGGGCATGGCCGGCGGCGTTTCGCCGGTCGCCTCGCCGCCTTCGACCGGGAACTCGAACCGGTAGCGGAAGCTCTCGAACAGGCGGTCGGCGCCGGTGTCCGCGTCCGCCCGCAGGACCTCTCCGATCAGTTCGAAGGCGTAGGATCGGGCGCCGGCGAGGTCGGCGAGGGCGGCGCCTTCCGGCTCGACCTGCACCAGGGTCTGGACCACGGTCCGGCTCTCCTTGCGGCCGGGAAAGGAGACGTCGAGCGCGGCGGCCAGTTGCGGCGCGCCCGACGGCAGGTCGGTCGAGTAGGACTCGAACGTGCGCAGCCACTCGTCGGACGGCGCTTCGATCGGCTCCAGTTTCTCGCCGATCATCCGTTCGTAGAAGAAACCGAGCATGCCGCCCCAGTCGTTCAGGATCTGGATGATCTGGAGCGCGTACCCGAGTTCCTCCTCCTTGCAGCCGGCACCGAGGTCCTCCCTGCGGAGACCGCCGATTCCGGCGCCCGGCAGGTCGAGCCGGCCGCCCGGCTGGAGGGCCGAGATGCTGAGCTCCTCACTCGGGTACCACGCCCGCCAGGGACCAACGCCGAGCCGGCGGTAGAAGATGACCGCGTACTGGTCGTGCCGGAGCCGGCGGGAGAAGATCGCGCCCATCACCTCGCTCAGGTCCTGGAAGCCGTAGAACCAGGCCTCGATGCTGGTCGCCGAGCGCCTGGGGCAGATCTCGACGTGGACGCCGGGCGGTCCGTTCAGCAGGTAGTAACGCGCCCGCTCGTCGTCGGTGTTCTCGAACAACTGGCGGACCATGGACAATCGCTCTTTCCAGTGCTCCCGGAACTCGTTACGGGCAGTGTCCGGGTAGGGGTCGCGCGCCTTCCAGAACTCGGCGATGAAGGCGTCCCGCTGGTAGTCCTGGGACAGGCAGAGGAAGGAGTGGATCTCCTCGTCGCTGAGCAGCAGGGCGACTTCCTCGGTCCATTGCCGGTGGTGGGACGGCAGGCTCTCGACCGCGGGCTGGCGGCCGTCCTGGCAGGGTGGACGCTTCTTCTTCGCCGCCGAGGCCGTGCCGCCGGCGAGGAGCAGCGCGGCGGCTGCGATGAGGAAGGCTCGGATGAGGACGCGGCTGCGCACGGTGGGTCGCCCCGGGGCAGGGCGTCCTAGTCTATGCCTCCCTCAGGGCCGGTAGGTGAAGGCCTGCGGTCCGACCGGCACCGACTCCGCGACCAGGTTGGCCCAGCGGCAGAGGATCGGCCGCGTGTCGCGCGGGTCGATGATCTCTTCGATCTCGAAGTACTCCGCCGACCGGAACGGTGAGCGGACCCGGTTCAGGCGCTCCTTGATCCGCTCCAGGTGAGCGTCGTAGTCCTCGGCTTCGGCGAGTTCCGCCTTGTAGGCGACCTCGATGCCGCCCTCGATCGGCAGCGAACCCCAGTCGCCGGAAGGCCAGGCGTAGCGGAAGTGGTGGCTTCCCGGCTTGTGGTTGGCGCCGCCGGCGACGCCGAACGCCTTGCGGACCACCACGCAGCAGAACGGCGTGGTGCACTGTCCCAGCGCTGCCAGGACCTGAGAGCCGAAGCGGATCGTGGCGGTGTGCTCGGACTCGCGGCCGATCAGGAATCCCGGGCAGTCCTCGAGGTGGAGCAGTGGCAGGTGGAAGGTCGAAGCCAGGTCGATCAGCCGGGAGAGCTTGCGGCAGGAGTCGGCGTCCCAACCGCCGCCGTAGACGTTCACGTCCTCGGCGAAGATCGCGATCGGCCAGCCCTCCAGGCGCGCCAGACCGGTGATGATGGACCGGCCCCAGTCGCGGCCGATCTCGAAGAACGAACCGCGGTCCACGATCCGGCCGAGCAGCTCGCGCATCCGGTAGGTGCGCTTCGGGTCGCGCGGCACGAAGTCGAGCAGTTCCGGGTCGCGGCGCTTCGGGTCGTCGCCGCGCTCCGACTCGGGCAGCCGCGGCGGCAGTTGATCGACGTTGGTCGGCAGGTAGGAGAGGAACCGGCGGGCGCGGTCGAACGCCTCGGCCTCGGTGTCCACCGCGTCGTCGATCGCTCCGTTCGCGGTGTGGATGCGAGCGTGACCGAGTTCTTCCTTGGGCACCACGCCGCCTCCGGCCCACTCGACCAGGGCGGGGCCGGCGATCATCATCTGGGCCGTGTCGCGGACGATGACCGAGTAGTGGGCGGTGCACACCCGGGCGGCGCCGATGCCAGCGACCGAACCGAGCGCGAGGGACACGGACGGGGCAACCGCCAGGTGCCGCACGACGACTTCCCAGCTTCGAAGCTCCGGGATGTAGGTGCGGCCCGCCATCTCGATCGTCTTCACCGAGCCGCCGCCGCCCATGCCGTCGACCAGGCGCACGTGGGGAAGCTTCATCTCGAGCGCGAGACCTTCCGACCGTGTCCGCTTGGCGGGGATCGAAGCGTCGGCGGAGCCGCCGCGTACCGTGAAGTCATCGCCCGAAACGATGGCTGGCCGGCCGTCGATCTCGCCGACTCCGAAGACGAAGTTCGAGGGCCGGAAGGACTCGAGTTCGCCTTCCTCCGTGTACTCCGCTCGGCCGGCAATCTCGCCGATTTCGTGGAAGCTGCCGGCGTCGATCATCGCGTCGATGCGCTCGCGGATGGTCAGCTTGCCGAAGTGGTGCTGGCGCTCGACCTTGTCCGGACCTCCCATCTCCCGCGCCAGTTCACGGCGGCGCTTCAGTTCATCGATCTCGCGCCGCCAGCTCACCTCGTCCTCCTCATTCCGGTTCGCTCCGGTCTTCCATGCGCCGCAGCAGGTCGCGCAGGTCGCGCTCCATTCGCGGAAGGCGGTTCAGCACCGCCTCGATGCGCAACTGGTGCGTCTTGGACCGGGCCGGATCGCCGTACAGGACGGCGCCGGCCGGCACGTCGCGGTAGCTGATCGTGTTGCCGCCGAGCATCGCGCCGTCGCCGACCGTAACGCCGTCCGCAGCACCGGCGCCCCCGGCCAGGACGACGCCGTCGCCCAGCCGGGCGCCGCCCGCCGTCTTGGCCAGGGGCAGGATCAGGCAATGCTCGCCGACGATCGTGTTGTGGGCGATGTGGACCAGGTCGCCGAGCTTGGAGCCGCGGCCGATCACCGTCGCGTCGAGCGCCGCCCGGTCGATCGTGACCTGAGAGCCAATCTCCACGTCGTCCCCGATCGTTACGGTGCCGACCTGCGGGATCTTGAGGTGGCGTCCCTCCCGCTGCAGGTAGCCGTAGCCGTCGCAGCCGATCACCGTGCCGCCGTGGACGACGACGCGGTCGCCGATCGTCACGTCCTCCATGACGACGACGCCGGGAAACAGGACGCAGTCGCGGCCGACCTCGCTCCGTGGTCCGACGCAGGCGTTCGCGTGGAGCACGCTGCGGTCGCCGACGACGGCACGGTCGCGAACGGCGACCCCCGCGCCTATGGACACGTCGGCGCCGAGCGAGGCGCTTTCGGCAACGACGGCGGACGGATGAACGCCCGCGTCTTCCCGCCTGCGTTCCCGGTCGATGTGCCGAAGGACGACAACGAAGGCGGCGAAGGGATCGTCGACGACGATCCGGTGGGCAGCCAGGCGGGTCGTCGCCGCCGGCACGACGAGCGCGCCGGCAAGGGTGTTCGTGGCGTTCAGCGTCCGTTCGTCCTTGGCGAAGGACAGTTGGTCCGGCCGGGCCTGCTCGAGGGAAGCGACCGAGCGGCACGTGAAGTCGCCGTCGCCATGCAGCTCGGATGCGACGCCCGCGTCGGCGAGCAGGCCGCGCACCTCGTCGAGCGTCTTCTCCAGTCGTGGCATGAGGACGCCCGGACGAAACTCCGGTTCAGGGATCGAGGCGGTAGACGCGGCGGGCCGTGTCGCGGAAGAGGACCGCCTTCTCGTCGTCGGAGAAGTCCGCCACGATGCGCTGGAAAGAGTTCCAGAGCAGCGTGTAGGCGCCGCCGGCGCGGTCGACCGGGAAGTTCGACTCGAACATGCAGCGGTCGACTCCGAAGCGGTCGATGCAGTGGAGGTAGTAGGGGCGGTGGGCCTCGGCGGTTTCCGCGGACGACGGCGGCGCCTCCTGCTTGTGCCAGCCGAAGCCGCAGATCTTCATCGGCAGCCCGCCGAGCTTGACCACGACGTTCTCGCAGCGGGCGAGCCCGGTGATCGACTTGCGCCAGGCCGCCTCGACCTCGCGGCGGCGGTCGCGGTACGGCCCGATACCGAGAGGCCCGCCGACGTGGTCCAGGATGATCCGGGTGTCCGGGAAGGCATGGGCGAGGTCGGTCAGCTCGTCGATCTGCGGGTGGTAGAGCCAGGCGTCGAAGCTCAGGTCCAAGGGCCCGAGGCAGGCGAATCCGCTCCGGAAGTCCGAGCGCAGCAGCATGCTCGGCGGCGGTTTGGAGTGGGACACCCGGATGTCCGGGCTGGGGTCGTAGGCGGCGGAGTGGCGGATGCCGCGGAAGCGGCCGCCGCCGGCCTCGATGTGGGCTTCGAGAACCGCCTTGGCGCCATCGCCCAGCAGCATGTTCGCGTGGCTGACGATGCCGGCGATCGAAGCTCCCGCGGGGTCGCTGCGTTCGGCGACCTCCAGGACGAACGCCGTCTCGCCGACGACGCGCATCTCCTCCGGGCCGTCCTCGCGATAGCCGGAGGCGCACTCGACGAAGACGGTCGAGGTCACGTTGTGGCCGGCCCCGGTGTCGCCGTGGAGCTCCTCCAGCATGTACCGCGACTCCGGGTAGTCCCAGAGGTGGTGGTGGGGGTCGCAGATCTCCTGCTCCGCATCGATCGGCTCTTCCCGGGTGCGGGCCAGCCAGGCGGCTTCCTGTTCGTTCATGCGCGTGACTCCTACGTTCACGAAGACGGGAGGTGTTCCATGGGCCATCCAGCGGTGGCGGGTGTCAGGAGTTGTCCTTGCGGGTCCGGATCTCGCCGAAGACCTCGGCGTCGGTGGCGCCGGCCATGCCGAGCAGGGCGCGGATGCCCGCGTCGTCGGGCCGCAGGAAGGGGTTGGTCCGCTTCTCGACGCCCAGGTTCGAGGGCACCGTGGGCTTGCCGTCCCGCCGCAGCTCCTCGATCTCGGCGACTCGCTCCATCAACTCCTCGTTGTCCGGATCGACGGTGACGGCGAAGTGCGCGTTCGAGAGGGTGTACTCGTGGCCGCAGTGGACAATCGCATCGTCGGGTAGTGCCCGAAGCTTGGCCAGCGACTCCCACATCTGTTCCATCGTGCCCTCGAACACCCGGCCGCAACCGAGGGCGAACAGGGTGTCGGCGCAGAAGAGCGCCCGGTCGTCCTCGAACCAGTAGGTGATGTGCCCCGTCGTGTGCCCGGGCGTGTCGAACACCTGTGCTTCGGCTTCGCCGAGCTGGAAGCGATCGTCCTCGCGCACCAGCAGGTCGAGCCCCGGAATGCGGTGCTGGTCGGCGGCGGGACCGACGACCTGGCAGCCGTACGTCTCCTTCAGTGCGGGCACTGCGGCGATGTGGTCCATGTGGTGGTGGGTGATCACGATCCAGTCGATGCCGAAGCCGCTGGCGGAGAGCGCCGCTTCGATCGGCTCGGTCTCCGGCGGATCGACGACCGCCGTCTTGCCGCTCCCCGTGTCGTGGAGCAGGTAGGAGTAGTTGTCGCTCAGGACGGGGATCGTCTGGATCTCGAGCACGGGGTTCTCCGGCGGAGGGTTGGACGCATCCGGGTGCGTCGGAGGACTGCGAGAAGGCGGACGGGACTATATCCGCCGCTCTCGCGCTACTGCCTCGTTCAGCTCGACGCCGAGGCCGGGGCCGTCCGGCACGGCGATCGAGCCGTTCTCGAAGCGTTCGGGGGGTAGGACCAGGTCGCCGCGCCAGGCCGCTTCGCCCCACTGCATCTCGAGGATCTCGAAGTTCGCCAGGCCGGCGCAGAGCTGGGCGGAGGCGGCGGTGGAGACGGGTCCACTCGGGTTGTGGGGCGACACGGCGACTCCGTCGAGTTCGGCGACGGCGGCGATCTTGCGTGCTTCGAGGAGCCCTCCGCAGTGCTTGACGTCGGGCATGATCACGTCGACCGCCTGCTCCCGGCACAGGGGGGCGAAGCCCTCGATCCCGAACAGGAACTCGCCGCCGGCCATGCGCTGTTTGATGGCGCGCTCGATTGCCTTCGTCGCGGCGACATCAGTGGGGGCGACCGGTTCCTCGTACCAGGCGAGGTGTTGGGGTTCGAGCCGGCGGGCGACATCGACGGCAAGGTCGACGTCGAAGAAGCTGTGGCAGTCGATCAGTATGTCCACGTCGGGGCCGACCGCCTCGCGGATCGCCTCGACGCAGGCCACGCCCAGGTCGGCGGCCGCGGCGACTTCGGACGCGGGCGCGTCGAGCGCCGGGAAGCCGTCGAACGGAGCGGCCTTGATCGCGGTGAAGCCATCCTCGACCGCCGCGCGGGCGCTGGCCGCGAAGCCCTCGGGCGTGCGTTCCCGGGTGGCGCGGTTGATGTTCGCGTAGGCCGGCAGGCGGTCGCGGAGTCTGCCGCCGGTCAACACGTGAACGGGCGCGTCGACCGCCTTGCCGACCAGGTCCCAGAGCGCCTGCTCGATGGCGGAGAAGGCGGTCGCCTCGGAGATCCCGCCGGCTGCTGCCCGTTCGCGTCCGGCTGCGCGGTAGGCCTCGATGTCGAACGGCGAGCGGCCGCGAGCCGCCTCGAAGGCTCGCCCGAGCGCCGGCAGCTCGTACCGTCGACCCAGGGAGCACTCGCCGAGGCCGACCAGGCCGAGGTTCGTCTTGAGATGAACGAACATCCAGACCGTCCGCTCCGTTACCCGGACAGAGGTCAGTTCCAGTTCCTCGATCCGCAGTTTCCCTTCGGCCGCGCCGCTGGGCTGGATGCCGAGGGCCGGTGAGACGGCCAGGGGCAGGAAGGCAGCGCCGCCGGCGGCCGCCATCGCCTGCCGGCGCGTGACCGGTGCCGTCGTTGCCCGCGCCCTCTTCATCGACGCGGGCAACGGTAACAACAGGCCTCGGTTCCGCGTGCGCCGGGCTGTTGCCGGCCGGGCGTTCGTGAAACGAGCGAACGGCCACTCCTACCAGTTGTAGCTCAGCGAAGCGACCACGTTCCGGCCGGGACTCGAGTAGAGCAGCAGTCGCGGGTCGCTCGCCTGCCTGCCGCGCACATGCCATGACTCGAAGTACGCCTCATCCGTGGCGTTGAGCACGCCGATGCGCAGCTTCATGTCGGCGGGCAGAGCGAAGAAAGCGACCAGATCGACGACTTCGTAGCCTTCCGGGACGTGCTCGCCGTCCGCGACCTTTTCCGGGTCGCGGTCGTCGACCAGCCGTACCGAGCCGTCGAGGCCCCACTTGGCCGAACTGGACAGGTATCGCAAGCCCAGGACGCCCTCGTTGGGTGCGACGGAGGCCAGCGGCACGGAAGTCCCGCCGGTTACGTCGTGGCCGTCGATGCGTGCATAGGCGGCACGGAGCAGGACGTTGTCGCCCAGGCGCGATTCGAGTCGGAACTCGACGCCGTCGATCTCGACCTCGGTCAGGTTCACGTTCTGAAACTCGACCACTCTGAGTTGACGATTGAAGCCGACGTTCTGGAACTCGATGAAGTCGTCGTAGCGGTTCTGGAACCCGTTGACGCTCCAGCTCGTGCCGCCCGCGCTCCAGCGCAAGCCGAGCTCGAAGTTGTCGCTGATCTCGGGCTCGAGCGCGGGGTTGGCGATCGTCTGGTAGCCGCCGGCCAGGTTCGTGAACCCGGTGTTGATGGAACTGTAGGGCGGCGCCCGGAAGCCGGCCGCGTACTGGGCGGTCAGCGTCGTCGTGCGGCGGAGCTCGATCGCTGCGCCCAGTTTCGGTGAGACGGCGTCCTCGTCCAGGCTGGCTGCGGGCAGGCCGCCGGCGGCGATGTAGACCGCGTCGCTCGGGTCGGCGTCGACGACGAAACGGTCGTGGCGGACGCCGGGGATCAGGGTGACCCGGTTCCAGCGGAGTTCGGCCTGGGTGTACACGCCGGTCTCTTCCGTTTCGGTCTGCGGGAAGTACTTGCTCGGAAAGACGAGCCGGGTGCGCACGGGCCTGCCGGAGAGATCGTGCTCGACCCGATCGCGCAGCATGTCGAACTCGTCGATCAGGAAGCTGCCGCCGAAGTAGATCGCGCTGCTGAAGGAGTCGGCGGTTCCCGTCTCGACGAGGCCGTTCATGTCGGCGCCGAGGGTCTTCTGTTCGAACCACAGATCGCCGTTGCGATTGCTCTCGATCGGCGGGCCGAAGCTTGCGGTCAGCCGGTGCTCGGCGACGTTCTGGGTCGTGTCCACATTCTGGGCGTTGAACCGCCAACTCCACTGGTCGACGGCGCCGCCACTTCTCACCACCTGCTCGAGCGAAGCCCGGCTGCGATCCTGGGTGTCGTCCGCCAGCACCTCGAGGTTCGTGAACGTGAACGGGCCGAGCCGGCTGGTGCCGAGGGCGGAGAAGACCTCCGTCTCCGCGTCGGTTGAGTTCAGCTCGAAGACCGCGCGGACCGTGTTGCCGGCGGAGATGTCGTAGACCGCCTTGCCGAGCGCCTGCAGCCGCTCCCGTTCCTGCGGATTCGGGCGGTCCCTGTCCATGCCGAGGCCGCCGGTCTGTCCCGCGTTGTCCAGTTCGCTGCCGTCGTTCGAGCTGACGAACAGGGACGCGCGGGCGGCGTCGCCGCCGCCCGCCACGGCCAGGTTCAGGTTCGAGTCGTTGCTGCGCCCGTCGAAGCCCGCCTTCAGGCCGACGTGGCGGTTGCCGCCGCCGAGGTAGTCGGACGGGTTCTTCGTGATGAGCGAGATCACGCCACCGACCGCGTCGCTGCCGTAGAGCGCCGACCCGGCGCTGCGGACGATCTCGGCCGATTTCAGCGTGTCGATGTCGATCGCCTGCTGATGGACGTTGAAGGGGCCGAAGTCGAACTGCTCCGCGCCCGGTACGCCGTCGACCTGCGTCAGTACGCGATTTCCGCCGATGCCGCGGATGTTGAATCCGTTCAGGCCAAGCCGCGTGGCGTCTCCCTCCACGTAGACGCCGGGCTCGTACTTGACGAGGTCCGCGATGTCCTCGAAGAGCTGATCCTCGATGTCCTCTTCCGTGACGATCGAGACGTTTCCGGGCGTGTCCCGCAGGGAGCTGGGAACGTGATCGGCAGTGACGGTGACTTCGTCGAGGAAGGTCGCGTCGCCGGTTCCGGCCTCCTCGGCTTCCTGCCCTTCCTCGGCCGAAGAAGAAGCAGTTTCCTGGCTCAGGACCGGTGTGGCGTTCGGCAGGATGCAGGCCAGGCCGAGAGCGACCAGGGCGGAACGCCACGGGTCGGCGAAACGTTGACGCCTGGGGAATGAAACGGACATAGGATCGACCTCCGAGCTTCTGGCGGTCTCGTGCCGCCGGTTGTTACCGGTGGGCGCTTCACCGCTTCGCTTCCACGGCTGTCGCGGTGGAGCGCCCTTGTTTCCATGGTCATGGCTCGCCGCGCACCGCGTGCAGCAGCTTTCCGCTTCTGAGGAGCATCGTGTCGCCGGCCGGGGCGACTCCGGTGAGGTACTCGTCGACCCCGACACGGCTCGTGGCCAGCACCTCGCCGCCTCGAGCGCCGGCGCTCAGGACATCGGTCGCGCCCTTCTCGCCGAAGAAGAAGACCCGTTCGCCGGCTGCGATCGGGGTCACCCAGGCCGGTTGCGAGAGCCTGCGCCGCCAGTGCGACTTCCCGGTCGCCGGGTCGATGCATTGGGCGACGCCGGCGGCGTTGGCCCAGTAGATGCAGTCGCCGGCCAGCATGGGAGAGGCGAAGTGAGCTGTCGATTCGGAGCGCCAGACGATGTCGTCCTCGCCGAGTTCTCCTCGGGCGCCACGCCGGATGGCGAAGTTGGCGGGCCGCTCCGAACCGGAGACGATGACGAGCTCCTCCGTGATCAGAGGCGACTGGGTGGTGTTCGACTTGACGTTGGGAATCCACCACAGCCGTTCTCCGGTCCTGGCGTCATAGCCCTCGACCGAACCGTTCGAACTGACGGCGATCTCGCGTCCGTCGGGCGACAGGGCCGGCGTGGTCCAGGACACCCCTGGTTCGCGATCCGCCTTCCAGCGCTCCACGCCGGTGGCGCGGTTTACGGCGAGCAAGTAAGAGTAGGTCTTGCGCGCCAGCAGGACGACTGCATGATCGCCCGTGAGCAGCACGGAGCCGCCGACGCCATGGTTGCCGGCGAAGCTGCCGTGATCGGCGGAGAGATTCCGGTGCCAGAGGCGGTTGCCGTCGTGGTCGGTGGCGAACAGATCGCCGGTGCCGAAGAAGAGAGTGATCCTCTCGGCGTCGATGGCAGGGGTGGGAGCGGCGCGGGCCGTGTACTGGTTGAAGGGCAGGCGCTCCGAGGCAGGCCAGCTCCGGCGCCAGAGCTCCTCGCCGTCGGCGACGCGGACGGCCGTGAGCCAGAGGGTGTCCTTGGCGTCCTCGGCGTCGGGGGTCACCGAGGTCACGTAGGCCGTGCCGCGCCAGACGACCGGGCCGGAGTGGCCAAAGGCCGGCAGTTCGACGGTCCAGGCCGGCTCGGTCCAGGCCAGTGGCAGGGCGGAGTCCTCGACCGTGCTTGCGCCCCCGTTGCGAAAGCCCGCCCAGTCCGTCCCTGTGTCCGGGGGAGCGGTGCCGTCGGCGGAGGGTGAGCCTGAGCCGACGCCGAGGGCCGACAGGAGGTGCCGCTCGACGGAGTTCAGGTGGCCGCTGCGGTTCGCACCGCCGATCGCGAACAGGGCTTCACCGTCGCTGACGAGACGGTGGAAGAAGCGGCGCTCATGGAGATCACCGGCGTGGGTCCAGTTGTCCTCGCCGCTGCGGATGCTGTAGACCCGACCGTCCGCCTGGCTGATGAGTAGAGCGTCGCCTGTCGTGACCGCATCGGCGCCGAACCCGTTGAGGCTGCCCGAGGCAGGCAACTCCGGGCCGGGTGTCCAAGTGTCGGCGGCAGGATCGTAGATGTCGACGCGTCTCGTCGTGTCGCCGTTGTCGTCGAGCCCGCCCAGCACCCATAGTTTGCCGTCGAATCCGACCGCGGCGTTCGCGCGGACGCCGATCGGCGTCTCCGTGAGCCCCCGCCACTGGCCGATGGAATCTCCGTCGAGCGTCGTGAGGTCGAGTGCGAACACAGACCGTTCCCAGAGGGGGTCTTCCACGGAGCCTCTCAGTTCCCAGCCGCCGGCCACGACGAGGAGGTCACCCACGACAGCCAGGTCGTGCGAGGACCTTCCCGCCGGTAGCGCCATGAACCGCTGCCAGCGGTTCTCCTCGGGCAGGAAGCGGGCCGCGCTCTTGACGGAGAAGAGCTCGCCGGGCTCCCGTCTGGGATTGTCGGCCCGCATTCCGCCGACGCGGTATAGGGCGCCGTCGTGCTCGATCAGAGCCGTGCCCTGGAGGGGAGGCCCGGGCGGGAGCGCCAGCCAGCCGGGCGAGGGTGTGTCGCTGTCGGAGTCGATTGGATAGCGCAGGAAGAGCTGGCTCAGGTTCTCGAACGAGTGCACGTGTTGCGTGCCGATGTGGCCGCCGTAGACGTAGAGCGAGCCGTCCATGGCCGCGGCCCCGAAACTCGAGATGGCGAGAGGCAGATCGGCGACCTGCGGCGGTTCGGCGGGCGGAGGGTCCACTTCTTCGGCAA
The DNA here is from genome assembly GCA_027493375.1 of Candidatus Multivorans thiocomprendens. GTDB lineage: Bacteria > Acidobacteriota > Thermoanaerobaculia > Multivoradales > Multivoraceae > Multivorans > Multivorans thiocomprendens. The sequence goes on from JAPVWO010000298.1 coordinate 15,579, forward strand.
CAGCGAGCTGGACAGCCACTGTTCCGAGAGCAACGGCGGCCGCAGCGGCGGTGCGGCGAATCCCGCCGCTGAAAGGCTTGGTGTCGAGCATGGGTCTAAACTGAACCAATTGGGTCCTGTTTGTCAAGGACTGATTTGGTGCTCTTTTGCGGAACGTGGATTCTCCCGTGCTCCGGCGGCTCGGGATCAGCCGCAGTCCACGCTGTTCGAGCGCATGTACGCGATCACCTTCCAGATCGTGTCTTCGGGGATCTTGCCCTCGAAGGGGAGCATCTCCGTGTCCGGCACGCCCTGGTTGATCACGCGGTAGAGGTCGGCATCCGTGTCGCCGTGGTCCCAGGCGCAGTCGAAGAGGTTCGGAGCGTCCTTGGTGACGCCCGGTGTCGTCGAATGGCAGTAGCCCGTGCAGACGGCGCGGAACATGCGCCGGCCGGCGGTGATCGCGGCGGGGTCCTCTAGGTAAGCGGCGACCGGCGAGGAAGCGGCTCCCGGTTCGGCGGCCGCGGCCGCGACATCTGCCGCGGCCGGTGCCTCGGTTGCGGCGGCGGGCTCTGCGGCGGTGGTTGCTGTCGTCTCCGTAGCGTCGGCGGCGGCAGTGGCGCCGGGCTCCGCGGGCACCGGCCCGCCTCCGGTGGCGCAGGCCCCCAGCAGCACCGGCAGGGTCAGGACGATCAACGAGGAGTAGCGAGCCTGCACGGCAGGCGGTTCGCTGGTGGTGGGCGGTTCGCTCGTGGTGGTCAGGGCGTTGCTCCTCGAAGGTCAGGGTCCGCCGATGCCCAGCGCGCGGATCGCTTCCGGCGAGGACACGGTGGGGAAGGGTTCGATGCGAAAGATGCCATAGCGCGCGGCCAACCGCGCCAGGGTGCCGTCGCGGCGCAGGTCGTCGAGTACGCGAGCGACGCCGTCACCAAGGGCGTCGCCGGCGCGGACGGCGGCGTGTTCGTTGAAGCGGAGTCCCGGGGGCGGCTCGAAGGCGTTCACGGGGTCCTTGCCCAGGCTGGCCAGGGCCGGGCCGAAGATCAGCGCCGCGGCGGCCCGGCCATCGTCCACGGCGCCGACGACCTCGGCCGCGCTCGGTTGCGAGGTCCAGTCCAGCCCCGCCGCCTGGGCGGCGAAATGGGCGAGCGACTGCAGCCGCACCGCCACCTTGCGGTTCGCCACCGCTTCTCGCAGATCCGCCCAGTCGAGACTCTCCACGGCCGGCATGTAGATCTCGAAGGCGGCCGCGTAGTAGGGCGGGCTCAGATCGATCGCTCCCGCCAGCCGCCCGAGCGCGAGCTGGCCCGGCACGGAGGGCGCGAGATCGCATTCCCGTTCCAGCAAGGCCTCAAGTGGAAGATCCGTGTCGTCGATCTCGGAGTAGGGCGGAGCCTTTGGGCGCCAGACCGGAACGAAGTCGCGACCGAGCCGCTCGGCGGCCTCCCGAAACAGATCGTGGTCGAAGCCGGTGCCTTCGGCCCGGTGGGCTCGCGGCAGGTCGTCGTCGACAAGGCAGACCCGCAACTCCTCGGCCTGGGCGGGAGCGGCCGCCAGAAGAAGAGCGAGCGCGCCGGCCGCGGGCGTCCGCCGCCTCGCTGCCGACACCGCTGGCATCACGAATCGAGTTCGAAGACGAGGAGCATGCTGCCTTCGGGCAGCGACGGCGCGGTGCCGACCGTTGTCTGGACGATGCCGCCGCCGCCGGAGCCGACGGCGAGGTAGGTCTTGCCCTCGTACTGGTAGGCAATCGGGTGGCTGCGGATGCCGGAGCCGGTCTGGTAGCGCCAGACTTCCTCGCCGGTCTCGGCGTCGAACCCGAGCAGGTGGCCGGAGGCGTTACCGGTGACGACGAGGCCGCCGGCGGTGCTGAGCACGCCCGCGAGCATCGGCACCGGATCCCGGTAGCTCCACTTCGTTTCGCCGGTGCTGACGTCGATCGCCGACAGGTGCCCGTAGGACTTGCCTTCGACGGTGTCGCTCGGAATTGGCTCGCCGCCGAAGAAGGGGATTCCCTCGACGAAGACGACGACGCCCTTGCGGAACATCATGCAGCTCTCGATCGTCGGCACGTAGGCGAGACCTGTCTCCGGGCTGTAGGCGCCGGCGTAGGCGGCGTTGTTGCCGCCGGCGAGACCGGGGCAGACGCGCTGTGTCGGCTCGTCCGCCGGCTTCATCACCGGGTCGACGACCGGCCGGCCGTTCTCGTCCAGGGTCGCCCAGTTCAACTGGTGGACGTACTGGCTGGCGTGCAGGAAGCCGCCGTCGCGACGGTCGAGGACGTAGAAGTAGCCGTTCCGGTTCGCCTGGACCAGGGCGGGAATGGTCTGCTCGTTGACCTGGACGTCGACCAGCCACACCTCGGAGTTGCCGTCGTAGTCCCAGACGTCGTGGGGCGTGAACTGGAAGTACCACTTGCGCGCGCCGGTCCTGATGTCGACGGCCAGCACGCTGTCGCTGTACAGGTTGTCGCCGAGACGGGTGTCGCCGTTCCAGTCGGGCGAGGGGTTGCCGGTGGTCCAGAACAGGGTCTGGGTCGCCGGGTCGTAGCTGCCAGTGGCCCAGGTGGCGGCGCCGCCGGTCTTGTACGACTCACCTGCCCACGTCTCGACGCCGGGCTCGCCCGCCTCGGGCACCGTGTAGTGGCGCCAGAGCAGTTCGCCGGTCTCCAGGTCGTAGCCGTCGAAGAAGCCGCGCACGCCGTACTCGCCGCCGCCGATGCCGATAACGACCACGCCCTCGGCGATGAGCGGAGCCGAGGTGATCGAGAAGCCCTTGGCGTAGGGGATCACTTCGGTGTCCCAGGCGAGTTCGCCGGTCTTGCGATCGAAGGCGAGCAGGCGGGCGTCCAGGGTGCCCATGACGACGAGATCGCCCCCGATGCCGACTCCGCGGTTCACCGGGCCGCAGCAGATGCGGAGGTCGGAGGGGTTCTGGTGGTCGTAGCGCCAGAGCAGGGTGCCGTCGGCGGCGTCGTAGGCGAGCAGACGGTTCATCGAAGACGTCAGGTAGAGCACGCCGTCGTAGACCACGGGCGAGGATTCGAGCTGGCTCGCGACGCCGGTCTGGGCGACCCAGGCGACGCGGAGGTCGGGGACGCTCTCAGGGGTCAGTTCGGTGATCGGTGAGTGGCGCCAGCTCGCGTAGTTGCCGCCGTAGTGAAGCCAGGATTCGTGCGTCGGCGCCTCCTCGAGCAGCGACTGGTCGACCGGCCCCGCGCCGTCGCCGACCGGGTTCGCCGCCGGCCAGTGGTGCTGGGGCGCCGCGGCGACGCCCTCCTCCTGGGCTCCGAGCGGAAGGGTCACGAGCAGCAGAGTGAGGACTCCGGTGATGGCGTACGGGCCCGGTTTCCTGGCGGCAAGAGCGGTGTATGGCATGGACAATCTCCTGAAACGTCCTGGCGTCGCGAAGGCTCCCTGGACGAGGCTGTTCGTGCGGGCGGCGATGATACCGTGCGGCCCGCTTGGCCGCAGCACAAGCCCACCACGGAGAAAGTGAGGAGAAGCCCGAGATGACGGACGACGACGGCGGCACGCAGTCGCTCTACGGACGGCTCGACCCGGAGCAGGTCGGCGCCTTCGCGCTGAAGGTGTGGCTGTTCAAGCAGGGCGAACTCGTCTCCCTGATGATCCACCTCGGCGACCGATTGGGGCTCTACCGGACCCTGCAAGGCCTCGGTCCCGTGAGCTCGGTGGAGCTGGCCGAAGCCAGCGGGCTGAAGGAACGCTGGTTGCGCGAGTGGTTGCATGGCCAGGCGGCCGCCGGACTGCTTGAGTACCGCGGCGCCGAGAACGGCGGCGAGCCGCGCTTCGAGCTCGACGGCGTCGCCGCCGCGGTGCTCGCGGACGAGGAGAACTCCGTGGCCTTCGCCGCCGGCGCGTTCGGCTATCCGCCCGAGCACGATGTGATCGACGGTACGGCGGAGGCGTTCAGCACCGGAATCGGCCTGTCCTACCAGCAGCTCGGGTGCTGCGCCGCCCATCGCACCGAGCGGATGCTGGGCCCCTGGACCCGGCAGGCCCTGGTGCCGCGGATCATTCCGGCGCTCGACGGCGTCGAGGAGCGGCTGCGGGCAGGCATCGACGTCATCGACGTCGGCTGCGGCGGCGGCGTGGCGCTTGTGTCCCTCGCTCAGGCCTTTCCGGCCTCGCGCTTCGTGGGCTACGACCCGTCCGCTCACGCGATCGACATCGCTCGGGAGCGCACCCGGGAAGCGGGCGTCACGAACGTCGACTGGAAGATCGCCCGCGGCGAGGATCTGCCCCGGGAGCCGAGCTTCGACCTGGTCGTGACCTTCGACTGCATCCACGACATGACGCGGCCGGACCTCGTCATCGCGGCGATCCGCGGCGCCATCCGGGACGACGGCACCTGGTTGATCAAGGACATCCGCAGCAGCCCGCGGTTCGAGGACAACATGCGCAACCCGGTGCTGGCGCTGCTCTACGGCTTCTCCGTCTCGGCCTGCATGTCGTCCGCCCTGTCCGAGCCGGACGGCATGGGCCTGGGAACGCTGGGCTTCAACCCGGTCGTGGCGGAGCGGATGGTGCGGGACGCCGGCTTCACGCGCTTCCGGATGCACGACTTCGACGACCCGGCCAATCTGTACTACGAAGTTCGACCCTGACGGAGCGTGGCGCACTGGGTGCGCCGGCGTCCCCGCAGCCTTCCGGAAGAACACGCCGCGTAGCGGCGATCACTTGCCGACTCAGTCCCAGCGCAGGTCGACGCGGTCGATCGCCAGGCCGTTCGGCGGCACGGCATTGCCGGGCGGGACCTCGAGAACGAGTGGAGCGTCCGCCGGCCA
>JAPVWO010000299.1 GCA_027493375.1 Candidatus Multivorans thiocomprendens
GATGAGCTCCTCGAAGATCGTGCCCATCGTGGAGTTGTCGACCTCGTCCGGGTGGAGGTTCACCTTCGGATCGCCGAACCGCTGCAGGACCTGGAAGAGAAGCCCGGCCTCGTCGAGCTTCGAGATCGTGTTGTCGAAGTCGAACTTCTCCAGCACCTCGCGCATGTTGGGGCTGAAGCCGGTGATGTAGGCGCGCAGGTTCTTCGCGAGATCCGGCGCATCGGCGAGGAGCTTCCCGAAGTCGTAGGGGGACGTGTTGTAGAAGGCGAAGCCTGAAGCACCCCGAAGGAGTCCGTCCAGATTCCCGAGTTGGCCCTTGTACCTGGCCTCGACCTCAAGCACCTTCTGCTTGGTGGGCGCCAGCACGCAGTCGAGCCGCCGGAGCACGGTAAGGGGCAGGATGACGTCCTGGTACTTGCCGCGCTTGAAGGTGTCGCGAATCAGGTCCGCGACGCCCCAGAGGAAGCTGACGATCTGGCTGTGGTTCATGGCGGGGCCGGTCGGAATGTAGCGGATCGGTGTGCGCCGGTCACTCCTGCCGTTGCGCTCCGTCGTCTGTCGTCGTAGCGAGGACGCGAGCTGCGCTGGCGGGCGTTTGCTCGAACGGCTAGTCCCTACGGGCTTGCCAGCGCTGTCGTCAGTCGGTCTGGTGTCGCTTCCGGAGCCGTGCGAACACGTCGGCCGCCGGCTGGAACTGGCCAGCCTCGATCTGGCGGTCGCCTAGCTTCAGTATCTTGAGCAGGGCCAGGGTTTCGGGTCTCGGCCTGGATTCTGCCGGCTGGTGTGGTTCCGCCTCTGACATGGTCTCCTCCTCGCGGGGCCTAACATAGTCCATGCGGAGTGCGTACTGCAGGTAGAGAAGCCGGACGATGAAGAGGAAGCTGATGACCAGAGTGGACGGAGAGACATCGCTCAGAGGGGTGCTGGAAGGAGTCGATCCATCGTTCGCGTCCCGCTGGAGGGGCAAGTTGAAAGAGGCACGACGGGACGATGTCCGGTACAGGATGCTGGCCCTCAAGTACTTTGACGGTGCCGGAGATCGGCGCTCGACGGAGGCTGCCGAGTGAGGCACAAAGGCTACACCGCCGCCGTCGAGTTCGACGATTCGGTGGGTCGTCTGCACGGCCGGGTCGTCAACAGCGGCCCCTACCCCGTAGCGACCTTTGAAGCAACCGATGGTGAGGGGATTCGGCGCGAGTTCAAGCGCTCGGTCGACGAGTACCTGGCGTCATGCGAGGAGGATGACGTCGAGCCGCTAGAGCCTCTTCCGGCGGCGCTCGACCCGCGACTCTGATTCAAGTTGTCGGTCGTCCGCTGGTGCCAAGCGACGAGGGCTCGGTCCTAACGCGTGCGCGCCTGTGCTAGGTCGTAGGTTCCCTGGCGGCGCAGCCAGAACTCGGTATTGGACCAACCCGCCTTCTCCAACCGATCAGCCATCTCGGGCGAGATGGCCGCGTGGCCGTTCAAGACCCGCGATAGCGTGTGACGGGCGACACCCAGCGCGTTCGCTGCCTCAGTCACGTTCAGGCCCAGGGGGTTGAGGCAGTTCTCACGGATGCCGCGGCCGGGATGGGGAGGCTTGATCATCATCGTCTTTTGGGGCAATAGAAACCGGGGACCGCGCCCTCGACCGTCAGCCCGATCGCTCCGTATCTCGCTCCTCCCAAGTCTCTATCACGAACCAGGCGAGCGTCTGAGCCGCGTGGGCAGAGAGTTGGGCGTGCCGGGCTAGGAGCCGATACGAACGCTTCCCGCGGCCGTGTGCACTTCCCGTGTGAGTGCGTAGTGCCGCGATGCCGTCAACGATCGAAGAGAGGCCGGAGAGGATCCGCCTAATGTCGTCGTCCTCCTTTGAGGCCGGATCGAGGCTCAGGTGTTTACTGGCCCTGTTCCACAGCGGCTTAGCGGTCTTCTTGGTGGGTTGGGCGTGACCCCCGTCCTCGAGAAAGCACTTGAAGAGGGATTCGAGCATCGAACTCGCAGCCGTAATCGAAGTAGGTGGATCGCCAGCGACGTTCAGCACGACTCGGTCCAGCTCTTCTCGAACCGAGCTGAGTCCCCGTCGCTCCAACACCTCTCTCAGCCGCTCGGTCGCCGGTAGCTCGGGCAGGAGCCGGTGCGTCTCGATGGGGTCAACGGTTTTCTCGATGACTGGAATCAAAGCGTCGACCTCCGGAGCCGCTTCGTACACCGTGTAGATGTTGTCTATCTCAACGTCAAGAGCGTTCAGCCGAGTCGCTGCGTCGACAGGTAGAAGAGGCGTCGCCAGCCTCTTCAGTTGGATGAGAAGATGTCGGTAGCCCATCGTCACCGCCAACTGTTCATCGGGATCATCCCCTGGGCCACAGAAGCGGAACTGGCGTAGTCTCACGATCGCTTGTCGGATAGCCTCTATCTCCCTGCTACCAACGTCGGGTCGTTCGTCAATCTGCCCGTCACTACGCATTCCGTCTATCCTCCGCTCCGGGGAGAGTGGCGAACTCTACTTGGCTTCGCGCCTCTGTGGACAGGCCAAAGCAGGATGAACGGCTACGGCACGCATCTGGATGCTCGGGGGCCGGAGCGGGCGATCGAGGGATTGGTTTTCGAGACGGTCGAGTGGACCGCACTCTAGACGGGCGGAGGCACCACCCACACGGCCCGCCGAGTAAAGAACTTCCGTGTCCCCTTTGTCTTTGGTCCGCAGACCAGAGCGTGAGAGGTCTCGTCCGAGAGCGGGTCGGGATGAACCGTCTGCTCCTTCTCGCGCATGGTCCCAGCGGCGATGGCCACGAGTCCGAAACCTGCGTGATCGGCCATCACCCGCTCTGGCTCTCCACCCTCGGCGTTGATCACGTCCGTCCGATACACGGACATAGGGTGCCCGTCGGCGTCATCCACGAACGCAGCGGAGGAAGGGCGGTAGCATCCTTCGTTGTCGTCCCGAATGAAGTGCCGCGGGGGAACTCGCCGGAGCAACGCAACGTCGTCGGCGACTTCTGGATCATCCGGAAACCGCTCCCTGCACTCCTCAGGGGATGTCACAAGGCTAGCCTGAAGCCCGCTCCAGCCAGAGCTGGAGCGCTGCTACGTCACTGCGTGGCGCTTCGTAGCACTCCCCTGACTTGCGGTCCTCGGCGTACCACGAACACGTAGCGTCGGACTCGAACTCGATCTCGAGGTCGACTCCCTGCCGGTGCCATTCGAGCTGAACGCCCCCTCGTACGGTAGGCACGACGGCGGGTGCGGCAACGGTTGGTTCGGCTGAAGCCGTTTCGATCAAGAAGGCAATTGCCGCTCGTATGGCTTCTCTCGAGACGGGCTTGGCGTCGTACGAGTTCCAACCGGCCGGAAGTTCAACCAGTTCCGAGGCTTGACGGATCGCTTCCCAGATCGCCTCGGACGGCGCCGGCGAGTCGCCGCCGCCCGCGCGCTGAGCGACTTGGCGACCGTAAACGACGACGGTAACGTCCGGTGAGGGGACTGTCACGGATCCCCGTGTGGTTGTCCTGAAAGACCCACGGGTGAACACGTCCGAGGCGCCCCATGCACCTAGGTCCTGATCCCACGAGCCGACGGGCTGGGTAAGCAAGCTCTGGTTCCGCTCACTTAGTTGAGACATCGATTCTCTCCCATTGACTGTGCATGGACTCGGTAGTGAGGTCGGTGAAGCCGCGCACGATCCACTCGCGCCCTAGATCGAAGAACTCGAAGGCGCGTTCAAGGCCTTCTCCTGCCGGTCGCCCTCGAGCCATGAGACTCATCGTCCAGAACCGCTGTTCCTTCTCGTTCCAGACGGGCCGAACCATCACATGTAGGCGGCCTACATCGTCGGGCATACGGTATCGCCAGTTCAGCGACACCTCTTCGGGCTTGGGCAAGAAGGCCGTTTCAGTGAGAGACTGCCAGTTCGCGATCAGGTTCTCGGCTTTGCCGAAGTCAACCTCCTCGGTTTCGGACCCCACGTGGTTGACATACGTGATTTCGCACTGGTTGATCGAGAGTAAGCCGAGCTTCTCCTCGCTGAGGAACCGCGCGAACGCCTGGGCCTCTCCCCAGAACTGATCGCGAATCTGCTCATATCGGGGGTAGGTAGCGCCGTCACCGACCTTGCGCCAGTTGTGGATGAACCGATCGTGCTGGATCTGAAGCACTTCGGTCTTGGCCTCGCTCAGGAACCAGACGCGGGGTACGGGCGGCTTGTTCCCGAAGCGGATCTCGACCTGCTTTGGTCTCGGAGGGTCGAACTTCTCGAAGGCCGGGTCCAAGGGGGGGTGCTCCTCGATCAGCGGCAACTGGCTGCGGTACTTCTTCCAGAGCAGTCCGATGTGAGCCGTCGTCAGTCCGTCTACTGGTTCGAACTGCAGCGACAGGGCGACTTCCACCAATGGCGGCTTCCGGAAGTCAGGCAGGTCAGAAGGGCGACTCTTGCTCACAGCTTCCTGTTAACGGTCCGTGCCGCCCGTGGGATTCCCGAAGCGTGATGCCAAGCCGTGCAGTCCCCTTGGATGGCTACCGAGACAGGCCTCGCTCCAGGCACGCGCGCGAGACTAGCCCGGACTCTGGTGAGCTGGCAACCGGGGGCCGCCCTCGCCCAGTAGAAGCGTGGAAGACGCCTTCGGTGCCCAACGGGGTTCCGGCGCGCGTGGTCGGCAGACGTTGCTTGTTGCCTACCTTCTGCGCCGGGCACGGCGCTAGGATAGCCGATAGGCCTTTCTGGCCCAGATCAACCCGCCTTGTGCTAAGTGCAGACTTCGATGGGAGTTAGCCCCGCTCCCACTAGTCGTAGCGTTGGGTTTGCGGTCGATCGAGGAACAGCGGATCGGCCACGGCCGTCAGCCGTCTTGGTCGTCGAGAGGCGGACAGTCTGCCGCCTCGCCGACCTTGAGCCGGCTGTACTCCCGGTTCCACTCCGAGAGCGACTCGGGCACGGGAAGCGGCTCCATCCCAGCGAGCCTGTCGATCGCGTCCAGTTGGCGCTGCCGCTTCTCTCGCTCTTCGCGGGACTGTTCGACGGCTTCACTCATGAATCGTCCTCGCCGTAGTCGGGCGCCGTGAAGTCGATCGGGTCGTCCACTTCGCGTTCAGGCAGGTCGAGATCGAAGCCATCGTCGCCGACGATCCGGCGGATCATCGCACCGACCGGCTCTTCACTGTCTAGGCGACGTACACTCAGGTCTTCCATTGGCTCCGCTCCGTGGGCTTCGCGGTTTGCGACGCTAGCAGGAGGCACCGAAGTGCTGGCACTAACTTGACCACACGATGAATGACATTTCACCCGCCGCCGTCGGCTACATGACGCCGGAGCGCGAGATGCTCCGCCGGAT
>JAPVWO010000003.1 GCA_027493375.1 Candidatus Multivorans thiocomprendens
CTGGCCGATCACCGCTCGGCCCAGGTTCTTCGCCGCGCCGCGTGCCGCGGTGATCTGCCGTACGAGGTCCGTGATCTGGGCGGCGCTGGCTTCGAGGTCCGCGCGCCGCTCGCGCCAGGCCGCGTCGACCTGGCGCATCAGGTTGACGAACTGTTGCGGCGGGAAGTACGTGGCGCCGAAGAACGGCCGCCGATCGGGGAGCAGGAAGCTCGACATCGGCCAGCCGCCCCGCTGCTGGGTCACCTGGACCGCGGTCATGTAGATGTCGTCGATGTCGGGCCGCTGCTCACGGTCTACCTTGATGCAGACGAACAGCTCGTTCAACAGCCGCGCGACCTCGACGTTGTCGAAGCTCTCCCGCTCCATCACGTGGCACCAGTGGCAGGTGGAGTAGCCGATCGAGAGGAACACCGGCTTGTCCTCCGCCTTCGCCCGCTCGAACGCCTCCTCGCCCCAGGGGAACCAGTCGACCGGGTTGTGCGCGTGCTGCCGGAGGTAGGGCGAGGTTTCGAGGACGAGGCGATTCAGGAACAGCGGCCGTCCGTCCGGATCCAGGTGCTCGGTTCGGGGCTCGTAGTCGGCGGGCATCCTGGCCAGCGCCGCCTCCAGCCGGGCCTGGACTTCCGGCGGACGTTCTCCGGCGCCGGGAGGCGGGACGGCTAGGGCGGGGGCGTTCGACACGGTCAGCAGAGCGACGATGAAGCCCCCTGCGATCCAGGCGGCGTGCGGCACAGCTTCGAGGATAGCCCGCCCGGCGTCGCTGCTACATTCGCGCGAATGTCTGAACTGCGGCCCCCGCCGGCGGGCCGGAAGCTGATTCTGGAACTGCGGCGCGAGTTGAAGGCCGCCGGAGACCCCGAGCGGGCGAAGGGGCAGCAGGCATACATGAAGTCGGAGATGCCCTTCTGGGGCGTGAAGACGCCCGAGCTACGGAAGATCGGCCGCGCAACCTTCCGGCGCCACCCGTTGGACGGCTTCGAGGAGTGGCGGGCGACCGTCCTGACCCTCTGGCGGACTGCCGGCCGCCGCGAGGAACGGCACGCCGCGATCGACCTCAGCGGCTACCGGGCGTACCAGCCGCTGCGCACGATGAGGGCATTGCCGGTCTTCGAGGAGATGATCGTCACTGGCGGCTGGTGGGACTACGTGGACGCGGTGGCGAGCCACCGGTTGCGGGAACTCGTCGAGCGGTGTCCGAAGACGATGGCGAAGCGCATGGTGGTCTGGAGCCGGTGCCCGGACATGTGGAAGCGGCGCGCATCGATGATCTGCCAGCTCGGTCGCAAGGGCTCGACGGATCTGGACCTTCTGTACGCGACGATCGGCGAGAACCTGCTGGAGTCGCGCTTCGGCGGCGAGTTCTTCATTCGCAAGGCGATCGGCTGGGCGCTGCGCGACCTGGCCTGGCACGATCCGGAAGAAGTGCGGCGGTTCGTGCGGGAGCGCGAGGATCGGCTGAGCCCGTTGAGTCGGCGGGAGGCGCTGAAGAACATTGATCGCGCGCCGGCGTGCGATCAACGTCGCGGTCCCCGCGCTGGTCAGCCAGCGCGGGGATGCCACCTGGGGGCCGGTTCGTGAGGAAGTCGCGAGCGGCGCCCGGAGACCGCCGCTTCGCGGCGGATGCCGGCGAGGGCGCCGGCGCACCCAGGGTGGGGCGGCCATGAGCCGTTTGCGCGTGCTTGCCGCGCTCGGGGCACTTGCCGTGCTTGGCTGCGGGAGCAGGGGCGGCGAGTCGTCGCTCCGCTGGGTCGACTGGGCGGACGAAACCCATCGCCAGGTCGTCGTCGACCGGGAGCCGGGCCAGTACCTCGGCCATCCGACGACGGTGCTCCTCTCCGACCAACGCTCGATCCTGGCCGTCTACCCGAAGGGCCACGGCGCCGGCCCGATCGTCATGAAGCGCAGCGGCGACGGCGGACTCACCTGGAGCGAGCGGCTGCCGACGCCGGCGAGCTGGGCGACGTCGATGGAGACGCCGACCGTGTTTCCGGTCGACCTCGCGGACGGCCGGCGGCGGCTCATCATGTTCTCCGGGCTCTACCCCGTGCGGATGGCGCGCTCGGAGGATGAAGGCGAGACCTGGACCGAGCTGGAGCCGATCGGTCACTTCGGCGGCGTCGTCGCGATGTCGTCGGTCGAACGGCTGCGCAGCCTGGACGGCGAACTGATGGCGCTGTTCCACGACGACGGACGGTTCTTCCGCCGTCCGACCTCCCGCTACGAGCGGATTCCGGGCTTCGAACCCGAGTTCAAGGTCTACAAGACGATCTCGCTCGACGACGGCCTGACCTGGTCCGAGCCGGAGGTCATCGCCGAACACCCGGAGGCGCATCTCTGCGAGCCGGGTCTGATCCGCTCGCCGGACGGCCGCGAGATCGCCGTGCTGCTGCGGGAGAACAGCCGCCGGTTCAACTCCTTCGTCGTCTTCTCACCCGACGAGGGCCGCACCTGGAGCCGGCCGGTCGAACTGCCGTCGTCGCTCACCGGCGATCGGCACGTCGGCCGGTACACGCCGGACGGCCGCCTCTTCATCACCTTCCGCGACCAGGAGCCGTCCAGCCCCTGGCGCGGCGACTGGGTCGGCTGGCTGGGCCGGTACCAGGACCTTCGGCGCGGGGGCCGCGAACCCTGGGCGGGCGAGGCGCGCGTGCGTCTGATGGACAACAGGCACGCCGCGGACACGGCGTACCCCGGCCTCGAACTGCTGCCGGACGGCACCTTCGTGACGACGACCTACGGCCACTTCACGCCGGGGGAGGAGCCGTGGGTTGCGTCCGTGCGGTTCACCGCGGCGGAACTGGACGAGGCCTCCCCGGCGGCGCCGACCGGCGTGCCGCCGAAGCCCGTGCTCCGGGTGGGGACCAGCGGCGACTATCCGCCGTTCTCGACCGTCCGGGGCGTGGCGGACGGGCACGAACGGGTGGCGGTCTCCCCGCCGCCAGACGCCGATCGCGCCGCCGGCGCCGGAGACGGGGAGGAGGCCGATGGTTCCGCGAGCCGCAGCGGCTTCGCCGTCGAGGTTGCCGGGCGCCTCGCGCGAGACCTCGGCTACGACCTCGTGTTCGTACCGTTCGACTGGCCTGACCTCGCCAGCGCGATCGCGGCGGACGAGTTCGACGCGGCGATGAGCGGCGTGACCTGGCGGCCCGGGCGCGCCGCCGCGGGATGGATGAGCCGTGCGGTCGCGTCGGGCGGTCCGTGCGTCGTCTCGGCGGCGAACGCGCCTTCGCCGCCGGCTCGCGTGGCGGTGAACCGCGGCGGCATCCTGGAACGCTGGACGCGGGAGCGCTTCGGCGGTGGCGCCACCCGGATCCTCGCCGTGGACGACAACCTGTCGCTTCCCGGCCGCCTGGAACGCGGCGAGGTCGACGCCTTCGTCACCGATTCGTTCGAGGTCGAGCACTTCGGCCGCGAAGGCTGGCGGCGCACTTGCGAAGCGCCGGTCGACCGGAAGGTCTTCTGGGTCGCTCCCGGTCGCGCGGACGAACTCGGACCCGCGGTCGACCGCTGGATCCAGCGCAACGAAGGCTGGCTGGAAGGTCGCCGCGAGGAGTGGTTCGGCCGTGGCCAGGACCGTGACGAACTGGATCATCTGCTCGATCTCGTGGTCCGCCGGCTCGCCTTCATGCCGCCGATAGCGGTCTGGAAGGCGGCGCGCGGCCTCCCGATCGAGGATCCGGAACGCGAACGGACCGTGCTGGAGGCTGCCGCACGGACGGCGGCTGAGTTCGGGCTCGACCCGGCGCCGGTACGCGAGTGGTTCGCGCTCCAGATCGACCTGGCGAAGGCGGTGCAGCGCCGGACCGCGCCGGCGGCGCCGACCCTGGAACTGGACGCGATGCGGCCGGCCCTGATCCGCCTCGGCGAGCGTCAGGTGCGGTCCCTGCGGGCGATGGCGGCCGGAGCGGTCCGAGAGCCCGATCCGGCGGACCTCGAGGTCCTCGCGCCGTATCTGGCCGGCCCGGAGACGGAGAGAGTGCGCGCCGGACTGGCGCGTCTCCTGACCGGGCTGGAGCGCGCGCGTGGGGGCTGAGTGCTTCGCCGGTCCGGCCGCCCCACCGACAGTTCGCTAGTTCTAGTCCGAAGTTCTGAGGCCTTTTGAGCCCCCGGGTGGTCGGAGCGCGTTGTGGCGCTTGGGTTTTCTCGCTTTGGAGGTGCTTATCGGCTTGTCTTTTGTAG
>JAPVWO010000030.1 GCA_027493375.1 Candidatus Multivorans thiocomprendens
GGCTCGACCTCGGGGTCGTTGTCGCGCCAGTCGGTCCCCATGTTCGAGGCCGACGTGTGGGAGATGGCGATGCCGTCGTTCTCCTTCAGGTACTCGTAGAGCCTCGCCGCGCCCTCCTCGTGGGTCCGCTCCGCCTCGGTGACCGGCAGGGTCGGCTTGCCGCGCTCCGCGAACAGGATGTTCCGGTGCCCGTCGGGGAAGGAGATGCTCCGCTCGTAGCCGTAGAAGGGCTGAAAGCGGCCGGAAACCGAGAAGACGTCGACCGTCTGGTGCAGGAGCCAGTTGATGTACTCGATGTCCGGGCCGCCCAGGAAGTTGTGTTCGCTGGCCAGGAGGAAGTCGAGTTCGGCCACGTCCATCGCGTAGCGGTAGGTCTGGATCAGCGAGCCGTCGTTGTTGCCGTCCATCGAGATCTCGGTGTGGCGGTGGGTGTCGCCGCGGTAGATGCGGTACGTCTTCCGCTCGGACTCGATCTCGTAGCGGCGGATCCTCTCCACGTCCTCCGCCTCGTTCTCGTGGATCACGTATCCCGGCACCTCGTCGACGACCAGGGCCACCAGCTTCGGCGGCACGACCTTCGTCATCAGGCGCGGCAGTTTCGCGGCGTAGACGTCGGCGTGCTCGAAGAGGAATCCCGAGTAGTCCCGGTTGTCCGTCGGCCAGGCGGCCCAGACATCGCCGTTGCCGTCCGACGTCAGGCCCCAGCGGGCATCCTGCCGAAAGCGCGTCATCGGGATGTGCTGGGGACGGAGCCAGCGGTCTCCCTGAAGCGTCGTGCTCCAGATCTCCCAGGCCGCCCGATGGGCCGGGGACTCGCTGAGGATGTCGGCCTGGCGGGTGGTCCGGTGCCGGAAGTGGAGCCAGATGCGTCCGTCGGCGTCCTGGAACAGCACGGGGAAGTCGTTGTAGCCCCGGAGTTCTTCGGGCAGCGCGTCGTTGATGTCGGCGGCCGGCGAGCGCCACTCCCAGCCGTCGTGGACCGCGACGTTCATCGCGCGCCACTCGTAGAGCCGCGTGCCCTCCCGGTTGAGCACCCAGCCGGTGTCCTTCCCCCAGTTCACGCCGCTCTCGTTCCACGCCGCCCAGACCCGGTCCTGCCCGTCGACGGCGAGGCTGATGTGCGCTTCGTACTTGGCCGTCGAGGCAACCGCCATCTCCTCGCCCCACTCGCCGCCGGCCCAGCGGCGGACCAGCACGTCGTAGTTGCCGGCGCCGTAGCTGTCCCAGCCGACGTACACGCCGCCCTTCGAGTCGGCGACGATCACAGGCTCCCAGTCGTTCGCCGGCGAGGACGAGACCTGCTCCGCCTCGGACCAGCGTTCGCCGTCGTAGCGGCGGGCGAAGATGTCGGCGGCGCCGTCGCGGAAGCCCTGCCAGACGAGCCAGAGATTCCCCTCGGCGTCCGTCGCCAGGTTGTGGAACACATCCGGCTGCGGAGCTTCCGTGAGTCGTTCCGCGGCCGACCAGGAGTCGCCGTCGAGGACGCGGGCGTAGAGATCCCAGTTGCCGTCCACCTGGGCCGAGTAGACGACCCAGGGGCGGCCGTCCCCGTCGCGGCCCATCTTCACCAGATAGTGATCGCCGGGCTGCTCCGTCAGGGTCTGAACCTCTCCCCAGCCCTTCCCGTCGAACCGCCGCGCCAGCACCTCGTTCGCGTTGTCGCGATAGCCGAGCCAGGCGGCCCAGACCTCGTCGCCGTCACCGCCGAGGATCGTCGCGAAGTCGTTCTGGTAGTCGTCGGAGGTCATCCGCTCCACGCCGGGCACGCGCTCGACCGTCACGTCGCCGCCCAGGAACCGCAGCCGCCGGCCGACCGCGACATCCGCGAGCCGGACCTCAAACTCGCCGTTGGCGGTGGCGAACATCAGGCGCGTGCCGCCGTTGCCCCGCACGTCGACGACCAGTCCGGGCGATCGGACGTACTCGACCGGACCGACCGTCTGCGTATCGTGCATGGCGCGGGGGGTGAAGTGCGGCCCCTTGTAGCTGGCCAGCTTCCAGGTGTTGCCGGACACTTCCTCGCCCGGCCGGGGACGCCAATTCCGCACTCCGAACAGTTCTCCGCCAGAGATCTCGACGGAGCCGTCCCAGTCGCGGGCCGCGGCGTCGTTCACGCCGAGGCGGACGAGGAGGGAGACCACATCGTCGGCGGCGAGGGCGCCGGCTTCCTGCGCCGCGGCGGGCGGACACAGGGCGAACAGGGCGGCCGCCGCGACGGCAGCCGCGGCGAAGGCGACCTTGTTGTGTGACATTGCCGGCTAGCTTAGCCGCCGCCACACACTGGGTACGCCGGCATCCTCGCCGGCTGCCGCCTCAGGCGGCCGGGAAACGCGCCGGGCGCAGGCCGGCGCCGCGCCGGAGGCAGCGAGCATGGAACGGGGTCGAATCGACCTGCCACCTACTCTGTCCTCAAATCCTCGGACACCTGCTTCAGCACCTGGTTCAGGGCTTCGCGAGCATCCTGCGGAGCGTCTTCGTCCAGCACGACTCCCACACGGAACTTGAGCCCCCAACCGGCGCCGGCGCTCAACAGTTCCGGAAGGCGCTCGGCGAGGTCCTGAAGTCCGTCCGGTTCCAGCAACGTGTGGGCAACCTGAGGTTCCGGCGACGGCTGGGGCTCTGGAGCGTCCGTGGGCCTTTGCAGCTTGAGGGCACCCGCGTGCTCCGCGCCCACGGTCGTGCTGCCCTCGGTCACCTCAAGCCAGCGGCTCACGACCGCATTGTCGATCCCCTCGCGCAGCAACCCCCAAGGTACCGGTTCCCCTCGCTTCTGCGAGAGCGCCTGGCCCAGCGTCCAGCCGCTGGTCCGGCCGTCGTCCCAACCGCCCGGCAGCGCTTCCTCGACCAACTCCTGAGGAGTCAGGCCTTCCGGCGGCTGCAGCAGCATGGCGCCCTCGTCCAGCGCGCCGTAGGGCACGTCCTCCTTCCAGACGGAGGTCGGGCCGTTGCGCAGCCAGACGATTCCCTCCTTCACCGCCGCCTCGACGGCTTGGTGCAGCACTTCCCCGGAGCACCGCGGAACCTCGAACAGGTCCTCGTAGCCCTCGCGCGGGACAGTCACCGTGGAGCCGCCAGCGAAGTACTCCCGGAGATCGGCGAACCCAAGTCCACCGGCGCCCTCCGGCCACAGTCCGTGCAACTCCCCCGGCGCCAGCAGCGCCGGCGCGAGTTGCGCCAACTCGGCGCCGCCCGGCAACAGCACTTCCAGCGCCGGGTCGTGGCTGGACTCGGCATCCACCGGCTCGCGCCACCAGGTCCGGTGACTGCCGTCGGGCCGCTCCAGCCGGGCCGCGAGGAGGCCGCGCTCCACGCCCTGCAGCACGGTCTCGCGGACGACCGCCGGCTTCAGCATCTTCGGCAGGTGGGGATAGCGGGCGAACGCGCCCGCCAGGTCCTTCACGAGACGCGAGGCTTCATCCTCGCGCCAAAGATCGTACGGCCCTCCGGGAAGGAGGGCTTCCGCATCGACCGGTGTCTCCCGAATGCGAGCCCTCTCGTCGCCCTTGATCTCCAGGAACAGCGGTCCCGCTGCCCCCGGCAGCTTGAACGCCTGCTCAGCGCCGTCAGCGTTTACGGTGATGACGATCGAGTAGGCCTGCCTGACCGCGTCTGGAACCCTCTGCCGCGCGCCCCGGAGCCTTCGATTCAGTTGTTCGCGCCGGACAGGTTCCACGGACTGCCCCTCCAACTGGCTCTGCACGTCCTCCCAGCCCAGCAGGTCGCGCACGCTGTTGCGGGCGGCCTCCAGACCATCGCGCGACGGCACGGCGAGAACCAGCGCGTTGCGATGGACCCGCGGCCTGTCCGCGCCGGTCGTCTCGGCGAGGTAGCGGCGCGCCAGGGCGCTCGGCTTGCCCGACTCGGAAACGGCGGCGGGCCCGAGCACGGCGTAGCGGAAGCTGCCGTCGTCGCCCACGTCCCGCGGCGACGCGGGTAGCACATGGACGACGGCGCCTGCGGCCCGGGCGCCGTCCGTGAGCAGCCTGAGCTTGCGCGTCGCCTCATCGAGGCGGACTTCCACCACGCGCTCGGTCACCCGCTCCGCGCAGGCCTCGTCGTGCATCTGCCGGAGGTTCGGGCGGTTCCCAAGCCTCCACGACTTGGGCAGGCCGGCGTCCGCTTCCACGGCGTCACCCTCGTCCTCGTCGTCCAGGAACCACGAAAGCTCGCGCCAGCGGGACAGTCCCTTGCGAAGCGCGATCCCGTCCGGGCCTCCCGCGCCGACCATTCGCAGCAGCTCCGGCGTCGACGCCTTGCGGCCAACCGGCTGCGAGTAGAGGAACACCGAAATCACCGCCTGCTCCGACTCGCGCCGGCCCGCCAGCGCGGGCAGCTCCTCCTGGATGCCGGCGGCCTTCGTCAGCTCCGCTTCGAGCAGGGCCGCCCAGTCGGTTGGCGAACCTTCGCCCGACTCCGAAGCGGCCACGCTCGCCAACTCGCGCACGGCCTCGGAGATACCCGGGTCGCCCGCCGGCCGGAGCAGCGTCGACGCGCCGATCAGGGGGCTCGAGTCCCAGGATTCGGCCTCGCGCAGGGCGGTGGCCAGGGTGCGGAGGATGCCGCGGGTGCGCTGGAAGCCGGAGAGCTGGGTCCAGCGGCTGTAGAAGACGTCGGTCAGGTCCGGGTGGAACGGGAAGCTCTCCTCGAACCGGCCTTCCTCCCGGCTCTTCGCCTTGGACGTCGTCTCGTCGAGTCTCGCCAGTTCGCGCACCGCGCCGATGGCGTGGGACCGCCAGGACTCCCTGTTTCGCAGGCTCTCCGGCTCGAAGAACCGGCGCCGCAGCACTTCCGCCACGTCCTCGCGCTGGACGGGCTGAACGCCCTCCTCCCGCTGCCTGCGAAAGACGTCGAAGAGATCGCCGATCAGTCGCTGGCCCTCGGCGCCCTGTTGCTTCGCGGGGTCGGTGGCAAGGAGCGACGCCACCATCGCCGCGCGGTCCACCTTGGTCACGGCCTGACTCAGGTACTGGAAGAAGTCGATGATGCGGTCTCGCCAAGCGGCATCCCGGCCCGCCTTCTGCCGGGCGTACATGAGGACCTCGTCGACCAGGATCAGGGTGCCCAGGCCCCGCTCCCGCGGGCGTTCCAGCAGCTTGGCCAGCAGAGGTTCCGCCGGCGGCGTGTCGCGCTCCTCCGCGCGGCCCTCACCGTGAATAGAACGCAACCCCTCGTCTCCGTCGAGTTGGTAGGCGAGGACGCTCCACGGGTGGCGAAGCGGACGCGTGCCGCCATCGGGCGATCTCACGCCTTCGATGCCGCGTTCAACGTCGATCTTGTCGAAGCAGAGCGCCGCCGCATGGGCGCCTGGAAGCCGGCCACCGGCGGCCTCCCGAAACTCGTCGACCGCCGTCGCGTCCGGCAGCGCCTCCGGCGTCCTGAACAGGTGGTAGAGCGTGATCAGCGTGTGCGTCTTGCCGCCGCCGTAGGTCAGTTCCAACTGACGCACGGCCTTGTCGCTTTCCCCGGCCAGCCGCGCCGCCACGTCCTTCACCAGCTCGCGCAGGGCGTACGTCGGGAAAGTGAGCGCGAAGAACTTCTCCGGGTCCTCGTAGACGGGCCGCTGACCCCGCTGCAGGGTCACTTCGTGCAGGTCCGCCGCGAACTCCGCCAGCGACAGCTCGCCGGTGCGTAACTCGTCCTTCAGCCGGACGACCCCGTGCCAGGGTCTGGGTCGGTGCTTGCTCATCGCCGCAAGGGAAGCCGGGATGCTATCCGGGCTGCGAGCCACCGGGGCGACGAGGGCGCCTTCCCGTCTCGCGGTTCCCAAGTTCATGGTCCCAACTCTCTGAAAAGACGCGACTTGTCGGGCCGATTCGAGTCAAGGAAAGCGTTCTTTCTCTAACTTGACGGCTCGCCACCGCAGGCGCTATCTTGGCCCCATGCGGGAGATCTCGGACGATCAGCGTCTGCAACGGATGCGCGCCGACAATCCGTGGTGGGAGGACGGGAGGATCCGCCGCGACTTCGAGGAACTCACGGAACGTACCTACTGCCGCCCGTTCGAGGATCTGGTGACGAGGGCCGACGTGCGGCGCGCCGTCATCCTCATGGGACCTCGGCGCATCGGCAAGACCGTCCTGCTCCACCATGTGATCAGGCGCCTGCTCGACGCCGGCGCGTGCGAGCCCCACAAGATCGGCTATGTCTCGCTTGATCAGCCGCTCTACACAGGGCTGTCGATCGAGGAAGCCTCGCGGGCGCTTCGCCGAGCCGGCCGATGCGACGGCGACCTCCGAGTCCTGTTCCTCGACGAGATCCAGTACCTGCCGGACTGGGAGCGCCACCTGAAGGCGTTCGTGGACGCGCACCCCGACACCCAATGCGTAGCGTGCGGGTCGGCGGCCGCCGCGCTGAAGCGAAAGAGCGCCGAATCAGGCGCCGGCCGTTTCACCGACTTCCTGTTGCCGCCGCTGACCTTCTGGGAGTACCTCTTCCTCTCGGGTATCGACCGTCTCGCGAACCCGCCGCCTGACGCAGAGCTCCGCGACGAAGACTGGGCGGACCTCAACGCGCACTTCGTCGACTACGTCAACTTCGGCGGCTATCCCGAGGCGGTCACGTCCGCGTCGGTGCGCGAGGATCCGGGGCGCTACATCCGATCGGACATCGTGGACAAGGTCCTGCTCCGCGACCTCCCGAGCCTCTACGGGATCCGGGACGTGCAGGAACTCAACCGGCTATTCGCGATGCTCGCCTACAACACCGCCGGAGAAGTGTCACTCGACGCTCTGTCCCAGGGCTCGGGTGTCAGCAAGCCGACAATCAGGCGCTACCTGGACTACCTGGAAGCCGCCTTTCTGATCCGCAGGATCCACCGCGTCGACGAGAACGCGAAGCGATTCCGGCGGGCCACGCACTTCAAGATCCACCTCACGACGCCATCCCTTCGCACGGCCTTGTTCGGTCCAGTCGACCAGAACGACGACATGTTCGGCGCGATGGCAGAGACGGCGCTCTTCGCGCAGTGGATGCACTCGAGCACCGATCTGTACTACGCGCGATGGCCGGCGCGCAGCGGCATGAAGGCCGGTGAAGTGGACCTTGTTCACGTCGACGCCCGGCAACGACCGAACTTGTGCGTCGAAGTCAAGTGGTCGGACCGATGGGCGGCGGCGCCCGACCGGCTCGACGGCCTAGTCGCATTCTCCAAGCGGCATCCGGATGCCAAGGTCATGCTCACGACCAGGACGGCGCGTGTGGGCGAGCGTCCGTGGGCAGGGAGCGGCCAGATCACGATCGCACCGACTACGGCGTACTGCTATGTCCTCGGAAGGGCCGCAGTCACAGTCCGCCTGGCGTTGAAGTCGCCGCTGCTCCGCGGCTGATCCTCTACGCGGCGCGCCGGGGCACACCAAGGAAACGGAGGAGCGGGAAGCCATGCCTGCAGTTCAGACCGAGTACTCGGAAAGCCACTATCCGAACCGAGCATCAACCCCGGAGTTCAAACGTGTGCTCAACGGGATCGCCGGCCCCCTGATGGTGTTGGTTCAGGATGTTCTCTGGGAGAACCTGTTGCTGCGAGTAGCGCGGCTGACCGATCCGGTTCAATCTGCCGGCTACCACAACTTGACCTTCCAGCAGATCCCGGCCTTCTTCACCGATCAGCCGGAAAAGCACCGTGAGCTGGGCGACCATGTCCGGGCTGCGGTTCACGCCGCCGAGTTCGCTCGCGACTGGAGAAACCGCCGAATCGGGCATCGAGACCTGGAACACGCGCTCGATGGGCAGGCCAAGCCCTTGGGGAAAGCGAGCCTCCAACGCGTCGACACGGCATTGGCCGCCATCCACCGGATTCTCTACACCATCACAAGCTACGAGCACGCCGAACTGTCGCGTCGGGTGGGCGGTTCCAACGCCGCTGACGGGTTCTACTATCGGACCTTGCGTCTTGTCACTGCGGTCCAGTTCATCGACGGCATCATCGATGCCGACGGTACGTCCGAGACCACGGACTTCGACGCAGCCAGAGAGTTCCTGGAACCGCACTGGACTCGTCCAGACCGGAAGATGATCGAGCAACTCGTCGAACTGCGCGCGGCGGCGCGGCTCTTCCCTCGTCAACCGAACGTCTTGGCACGCCAGATCGTGAACGATCAGCGAGCCCGCCGGAAAACCGCCATCGAGTAGACCCGAGCGGCACCAGCTCGCAAGCAGCTTCCTCTCGGTCAGCCAGCCGCTACGAGCGCTCCCAGCTGGCCCGGAACGCCTCCGGGTCCGACCGTGCCACCCCTCATTCGTGCCAGCAGGCATCTCTGTGCGCCGACGACAGGGCATTGCTACCGGCTCATCTCGGGCGCCACGACAAGTTGAGAGCACCAGCAGGGACCAACTCTTTCGTTACGCCGGCAGGTACTTCTGCTTGGCCACGGCAGTACCTAAAGCATGGTCCGCTGCCGCGGTGCTGCCGTGTGAGCGCGTTGGCCTTGGAGGTGGTTCTGGATCGACTCCAGGATCGATCGCTCCTCGGAGCCTTCGGCGGCGAGTTCGATGACTGCCTGGACGACCCGCGCGAACAGTTCGTGCCGCCACAGGCCGCGTTCGGCCAGGTAGCGGTCCACTCGGCCCTGTTCGCCGGTCTTCCAGAGCTGCATCAGGCGATGCACACAGTCGATGAGAGCCGGCGGCTCGCCGTCGGCCGCGGGCTCGCCCAGACCGCGGTGGCGACGCCGGTTCCACGGCTTGAGCCGGGCTTCCGAACCCGATGTAGTCGGGGGTGGCCCCTCGCCGTCCGCATCTTCGTCCGAGGCGTCTGGCACGGCCGCTGAAGCGCCGCGCGCCAGCAGGTCGAGACCGCCGGCGAGGTCGGCGTCGGAGAGGTTGCACGAGACGGCGTACAGGATGCAGACGCCCGCCGGGGC
Organism: Candidatus Multivorans thiocomprendens; assembly: GCA_027493375.1. GTDB lineage: Bacteria > Acidobacteriota > Thermoanaerobaculia > Multivoradales > Multivoraceae > Multivorans > Multivorans thiocomprendens. Next base: position 8,859 of record JAPVWO010000030.1, read on the forward strand.
GGCGTCCAACCCGAAGTCGTTCCGGTGCAACAAGTAGTACGTCGTCAGGTCGTCGAGTTCGGTCGGAGCTCCAGGCTCGGCTTCGAGTAACCGGTTCACGACGAAGGTCACGACGATGCGCCGCACCTGCCGCAGGAAGTCCGCCACGGAGAGCGTCTCACTCGGCGAATCCGCCTTCTTGACCACTGGGTGCCGACTGAAGGCTTCAAGCGCCGGACCGGTGGCCGCCCACACGAAGTCGGGGCCCCGGATGCCGGCATCCCAGAACCGCCGCAGGCTCTCCGTGATGTTGGACCGCATCTCGGCCAGCACCGCGGCGTCCCAGCCCGGCCGAGCATCCGCGGGCCGCCTCCGACAGACGAGCCAGATCGAGGACGAGAGGGCAGCCGAGGCCAGCGACCGCTGGCGGTTCAGACGCTCACTCTGAATGGGCCAGGAGCCGCAGGCGACGAATCCGGCTCGGATCAAGGCCGAGACCAGAGTCTCCCAAGCATCCGGCTGCTTGTTGGCGAAGACTATGACAAGCCGACCATCTGGGCGCAGTGCATGGTGGAAGCGGCCGAAGGCGCGCGCCATGCCGTCCTCATAGTTCCGCTTCGACGCCTCCCGGTCCCCTCGGAAGCGGCTCGCGTCGTCGATCAACTCTCCGTCGCCCTTGCCGCTGGAGGCCTCCGGGTTCCATTTGGGTCCGAGCGGCGCAGCGAACGCGGCGTCCATCTCAGGCGACAAGCCGTGGAGAGCACGCCTCAACCAAACGTAGAAAAAGTCCATCAGGTCCGAGTACGGAATGGCGTCGTAATAGGGGGGATCAGTGCAAATGAGGTCGACGCCCTCGTCTTGCAGTCGAATCGCACTCCGCGCCTCCACGCTCGTGGGAGGAGCACCCACGAGCGCAGCGGTGGCGTGGTCCGTGTAGCGGGCCAGCCAGTCCATCATGCTCTCGAAGCTGCCCGAGCTAGCGGACAGAGGGTTCACTTCGCAGTTGTCCCAGACCATGGGAAGCGCAAACCGAGCGAAAGTCTGTCGCACAGTTTCGCGCGAAAGGGCCCAGGAACAAGTGGCGCTGTTGAAGTCGGTGAGCTTGCTCAACACGCACGACAGGTTCATGGCCAGTGCTTCGCGCCACTCTTCCGGATACCCGACCGTGACATCCGCACCATTTCGGGTCGCCCGTACGATCGTCCCCAGAGCCAGCAACTGGCGGTTCGTGAACAGCTTCCGCCAAGTGTCGAAGCCATAGCGAGGGATCCGCATTCCCAGGGCTTTCTCGTCGGGCGTCGGTTCCTCCGGCAGACCGAACGGGATCTCAGCAAAGAGCGCGCGCAGGTCCTCTTCATCAACCGAAGCCGCCGCCACCTCGACGTCGGTCGGCAACCGATACTCCTTGCCTTGCTGCCCGTCGACGACCGCCGCCGTCATCCGTTCGCCAAGTCGGCCCGCCCGTCCCTCGTTGCGCAGATCGGCCATCGTTGAAATCGCGTCGCAGCAGGGGCAGGCGGCGCCGCTGCGGCTCATCGTTCCGACGCCCAGTCGCCGGTCATGCTCCCGCCGCCGCGCCGCGTTCCCGTCGCCTTCCGGTACGCCATGCTCCAGTGCGAATTCGACTCCGGAGCCGTCCTCCCGCAACGTCATCGTAAGCAGCACTCGCTTGCCCGGCTTCTTGCATAGCCACCGCGTCTTGAGCAGCGGCATTTCCGCCCGGCAGTTCGCGCAACGGATCGTCCGCGCCCACAGGTAGGCGACCGTCGGCTTCGCGACCCAGCGCGGATTCGCCTCGTTCTCCAGGTAGGCGAGGTCGAACTCGGCGTTCAACCCGGCGACCGAGACGTTCCCGTCTGCATCCGGCTCGAGCAGCCGCGGCGGGCGCGGCGTGAAACGCCGTTCGGGGAATCGGACGTCGGCGTCCCGCCTGCCCCGCCCCTTGCGCCGCACTGGCTCGAAGTCCGCGTAGGTCGGATAGCGCCCCGCCAATTCACGACGCGCCTCGGCCAGAACTCGGCGTCCCCATGCCCGCAGATGCCACGGAAAGTCGGCGTGAAGAGTCGCCTGCTCGTCTCCGAACGGCGCCGGGGCCGCGCCTCTGTCGGCCAACGCGGACGACGCCTGGGCAGTCGCCAGCCTCCGTTGCGCTGGCGCGCCGTCCAACAACGCCGACCGCACTTGCACCGGGTCGCCGTCGCCGTGGCCCAGCCGCCGCAGTTCCTCGCGCAGGGCGGCCTTCTTCGTTACGCCCCGGGCCTTGAGACACGCCTCGACGAAGTCGCGGTCGCGCAATGCGAAATCCGGCAGCGGCAACTCCCGGCCCGCCACCAGCCGCGGATAGTGCAACGTGCAGCGCAGGACGAACCAGGCGACCGGGTTCAGGTCCGACGCGGTGACCTCACAACCCAACCGCATCGCCTCCAGGGGAATCGCCCCGCCGCCCGCGAACGGGTCGAGCACCCGCGGCGCCCGGCCGCCGAACGCTTCCCGGATCTCCTCCCGCAGCTTCTTGATCTCCGGGTCGCTCTCGCGGCCCCAATGGAGAACGCCCCCCGCGGTTTCCTCGCGGAGCTTCCCGGCCCGCGTTTGCCTCCGGCGCACCTCGCCCCCGATTCGCGCCATCAGCCGCCGACGCGCTTCAGACTCACCCGGGTCCGGCAACAACGTCGCCAGCAACACCGCTCGGCAAGCCGCCAGCGGCCGCCTCGCCGGCCAGATGTGCAGCGTCGAGATGTGCCCGTGCCTGACGTTCTTCTCGTGGACCGAGTCCAAGGAGGCCTGCCGCAACGGAAACGCCGCTTCGATCAGGCGGGTCTCGGGGCCCGCCGACGTTGCGTCCTGCTCCGAACTCCGGCGGTCGCTCATATGCGACGCTCAACCTGTGCCGCGAACCGGACCAGGTCGCCGCTCCGGCGATCATGGGAACACGTCCGCATCGCTACCAATCGTAGCCCGCAGACTCGGCTACCATCCGCCGGCGTGAACGGCGCCGAGTTCCTGAGACGCGCCCGGCGCTACGCTCGCCGCAACCGTCAGGAGTTCCGCTTCGACAAAGGCGCCGGCAAGGGGAGTCACGGGAAGCTCTACATCGGCGGCGGTCGCACGGTCGTCAAGCACGGGGAGATCTCGAAGGGTATGCTCCGGTCGATGCTGAGGCAGTTGGGCATCGAACACGAGGACTTCTAGCCGCCGACGAGCCACCAGGCATGGACTACGCGTACCCCTGCATCCTGACGCCGGACGAAGACGAGAAGGGAACCTGCTTCGTCGTCAACTTCCCGGACGTTCCGGAGGCGATCACCGGCGCCAGAACTCGGGAGGAATCCCTGCTCCTCGCCGAGGACGCCTTGGTCGCGGCACTGAGCATGTATGTTGACGCCGACGAAGACGTTCCCGCGCCAAGCGCGCCCGCCGGTGGCCAGGAGTTGATCACCGTACCGCCGCAGGCGGCGGCGCAACTCGCTCTTTACACGGCGATGCGCCGCGAAGGGAAGTCCATCCACGACCTCGCGCGGTCTCTTGGCATCCGGGAGTCCAAGGCGCGTCGTCTTCTCGACTTCAGCCGGCCCTCCCGGCTCGACCACGTCCTGGCCGCTCTCCGCGCTCTTGACCGGACTCTCATCGTTCGCGACGGCGCGGCGTCCGGTCGAACTCCCGCTCGGGCCGCTACCGGCTGACCGCCGCGTCCCAACCCGTAACGCCGCTCCCAGCCGGCTCTGGCCGACCCCGCTCGTACCGACATTCAGTCCATGCCTACGAGTTCGGCCAAGCGCCGTTCCCGCCGCAGGAAATCGAGGCAAGCGGGCGAGCGAAGATTCGGATTCGGGAACATCCGTACGAGAGCGCTCCCCTCCATCCCGAGCGTCCCGTGACTGAACACGATCACACCGGCCACCCCCGACAGCGCGTCACGGAACGCGCTCCGGTCCAGGCCGTCGCCGGTGCGTCGATAGATGGCCGCCTGCGGAGACATCAGCCCACCCCGGAATCTCTTCACTATCCCGCGGGGAACAGGAACCCATCTCGATTGGCGCGATCAAGCGGCGTTTGCCCAACGTACGCGCTCATGAACTCGGCAAAGCCCTTCAGCCGAAGGCGCCGCTTAGTAACTCCCGATGCTCGGCAGGGAAGTACCGGAACCAAGTTCCCATCCACTGTCGGATCGCGACGGCTTCGGGGCGGGCGCCACGCTCCAGGAACTCGAACGCCGTTTGCTCCTCGGGGATCGGTCCGGACCGCTGTTCCACGGGTGGAACAACACTCTCTTCGTCATCGTGTCGAATCTCCGTTGCCGGCTGTGCCATCCACGAGAGCCTCGCTAGCTGCCTTCAACCGAATCGACGGCAGCCTCTTCAGTCTCTGATTCGTCGGATCGATCTCGATGCCCAGCGACTCGAGCGCGGTCACGCGCAGCAGCGGTTCAGTGCCTTCTTCGCCGACGACGATCGTGGTGCCGATCACGTCCCCCATGAACTCCAGCTCGGCTACGGCGATGCCCATCGACGCCTTCCTGCCGTCCGCGAGTTCGCAGGTACGCTGGCCTCGAGGCCGCACACCGATCCGCTCGAGCCGCTCTCGCGGCATGAGGCAGTCGATCGCGCCGGTATCGACCAGGAAGGTGCCCTCCCAGCTCCGGCCGAGGTCGGCGGGGTTGCGAACGGTGACTTGAACGTGGGTGAGTCCCGTCTTCACTTGCTCCTTTCTCATCAGTCCGGTCCCCTCCGACTTTCCGGTTTCGATTCTCGTGTCTCGGCCGCCTCGATCAAGGATCCCAGCGGCACGTCAAACTGCGCTCTCGTTCGCTCGCTGGCGAGCAGCTTGTGGAACGGGTCGCGGATTCGCAGCAGCTCGGGCGCCGGGCCAGCGCAGTCGAGCACGACGTAGAGCCAGTAGCGCCCACGGAGCTTGCACGCCTGCGCCCATTCGTTCGCCTGAATCGGGACCCCGGCCCGGCCGGCCCGGCCCTTGACTTCGATGCACCGCCGATCACCATTCGGAAGGGTCGAGAGCAGGTCGAACCCCGGCCAATCCGGCAGGCCGGCGGCCCTCGCGAGAACGGGCTTCGAGACGTCCTGTACCGTGGCCTTTCGGGCGCGCTCCCGGTCGGCTGCTGTGCGGACGGCGAGCTCTTCCACCGCTACGTCGAGCCGCTCGGCGCCCGCGGCGGACCCTGCATCCTCCGGGCGAACGACGAGTGCGTGGAGCAGGAAACGGTGGCCACCGGGAAGGATCCGACGCGGCTCTTCCTCGATCCGTTCCAGGGCGAGCCGGCGTTCGTTCGACAGCCGTTTCTGTTCGGCCTTGACCGCCTCCAGTTCCTCGCCTTTGCCGTCGGCCGGGTCTCGACCGCTCCGCGCGAGCTTCGACCGCAGAGACGCCAGCTCGGAAGCCCGGAGATCGAACCCCACGGCGGCGCGCCGCCGGCGCTCGGGCAGGTCCGCTTCCCGCTCTCCCCGCAGGTCCTTCGTCAGGTCTTCGAGCAGGACGCCGAGGTAGGCGCCGGCCTGGGCTCGGAGGTCGAGCGCCCGGGGCGCAAGCGGCGCCATGCCGGGAGCGAGACCGGTCGGCGCGAGCAACAGGACTCTCTCTACCGGACACTGCTCGGGCGGCTCGTCCGCCTGTTGCCGCAAGGCGACGAGACGCCGCTCCACCACCCGGCGCGCCATCCCCCGGCGACCTGGGCTTCGCCCAGTGGCAGCCTGCTCCTGCTCAATCCAAATCTCGGCGAGGTGAAGCAGGTAGGGCTCTTCGGCCATCGAGTCGACGAAGATCGATCCCCGTAGTGCGTCGTTCCTGAATCGCGTGCGAATCTCGTCGCACAGGGCATCGAACAGCGGTTCCCCGGGGTGAAGCCAGATGCCCTTCTCGTCATCCTGCGGACGGCGAGTCGTCAACCGCTCGCGCGCGTCGGCGGGATGGACGTCGAACGCCGGCAGCAACCGGTCGAGAGCGCCGCGCCTTGCCGGCGCCAGTGCGAAGCGGTCGTCCAGGTCGCCCTTGATTTCGAGATCGAGGAGGCGCGCACCCCGCTCGACCAAGCGCCGCACATGCGCGGGAAGCAGGTGCAGGTAGCCCTCCCTTTCCACCTCGGGACGGAGATCCTCTCCGGTCACCGCAGCCTCCGGAACGCCGTACACGTCCGCGTCCCGCTCATCGATCCGCTTCACGCGGGAAGCGTCAACGGCCTGCTCGACCCGCTCGACTGCCCGCCGCTCGCCCTCGTCGCTTGTCGCGCGGGCCATGAACCGGGTCAGCGATTCGCCCTCGAACAGGCGGCCGACCACGTCGAAGACCTTGTCGGATGAGAGCTCCTCCCGAATCGCCTCGAGCTTGTCCAGCAGCACCCGCAAGACCCTCCCCTCGCGGGTGCTGCCAGCGACAAGATTGAAGATCCGGACCTCGGACTGCTGGCCGTAGCGGTGGATCCGGCCCATCCGCTGCTCCAGCCGCGCCGGGTTCCAGGGGATGTCGTAGTTGACCATCAGCCGGCAGAACTGCAGGTTGATGCCCTCGCCGGCCGCATCGGTCGCGACCATGTAGCGCGCACCGTTCGGCCGCCGGAAAGCCGCCACCTGGCGTTCCCGCTCCCGCCAGTCCATGCCGCCGTGGATCTGCGCCGTGTGGCCCCTGTAGCCAAGCCCCTCCAGACGCCGGACCAGGTGGTCCACGGTGTCCCGATGTTCGCTGAAGATGAGCCACTTCTCATTCTTGCAGTCGGGATCCTCAAGCACATGACGGAGCTGCTCGAACTTGGTTTCCGTGCCGGAGGCGATCAGTTGGCGCGCCTGTCCCGCCAGGTCTTCGACCTGCTCCGCCTCACGACGCAGCTCCTCCGCGCCGACCACGGTGACTGCCCCGAGAACCGCGTCCTCGTAGGCCTCGTTGCCCTCGGCCCAGCCGTCGGCGGCCATGTCGTCGTCCGCCGCCGCGTCGTCGAAGTAGTCACGACGGTGCCGTTCGCTCAGGCGGCGCTGCCTCTGCAGCAACAGCTCGGCGGTGAGTTCGCCGTTCTCGATCGCCTCCGCCGTCCGCGTGAGCTTCTCGATGCGCCGTTCGAACGAACGGAGCAGGGCCCAGGTCGAGCTGGCGAGCCGGCGTTGGAACACGGTCTTGGCCAGCTCGACCGCGGGCCGGTTGTCCAGGGCGCGGCCGTAGCACTCGTCGAGGTACCGGGTGGTCCGTTCGTAAAGGTCCTGCTCGCCGTCCTCGCCTCCGCTCAGGCGGTAGCTGAACGTGTCGCACTCTCGCGGAGGGTAGAGGGGTCCACCGTCGAGGCCGGTCATCTCCTCCTTCGTTCGACGGAGGAAGTGTCGACCGCGCGTAGATCGAGAAGCCCGGCGGACGGCCTCCACCGCACCGAAGGCCTCGGCGTCGAGCAGTCGCCACAGCCATGCGTAGGGAAGGCTCTTTCCCATGTGCGGCGTGGCGGTCAGAAGCAGGAGATGTCGCGCCGTCCAGTCAAGACCGCCGAACCGGCCTTCCGGACTGGCGCCGACCGCAAGAGCTTCCGCGAGCTGGTAGCGGCGGGTCCTGTCTACTCGGTTGCCCCTCTCGTGGACGCTGAGCTTGTGCGCCTCGTCGAATACGATCAGGTCGTAGCCGCGGTCGGCCCGCCGGAGAACGTCGAACATCTTGTCGCCAGCCAGCGTGTCGAGCGACACGATCACGCGGTCGCCGCCGGATCCGCGGAACGGATTGTCCGCTCCCGCATCGGCGCCGTCAACGATGCGGAAGTCCAGTCGAAACAGGTTCCACAGCTCCCGCCGCCAGTTGCCGACCAGACCCGCGGGAGGAACGATCAACACACGATCCAGGCGCTCCCTCGACATCATCTCGCGGACGTACAGACCGGTCATGATCGTCTTCCCTGCGCCGGCGTCGTCGGCGAGCAGGAAGCGCAGCGGATCCTGCTTCAGCATCCGCTCGTAGACCGCGAAGCGCTGGTGCAGCAGCGGATGGATGCGCGACGTCTCGATCGCGAAGGCCGGGTTGAACTGCCGCCCGAACGACAACCGGAGCGCGTCCGCCACCGCGAGCACGGCCTCGGGGTCGCCCGCGAAGTCCAGGCCGACAGCCGGACGCGCCGCCGGGCGCAGCGTTCGCATGGGCCGCGCTTCGGATGCCGCTGCCGCGGCCGCGGCCTCCTGGCGGAGTTGCCCCAGCTTCTCGAGCGCGAGCCGGCGGGGATGGGACTGTCCGGACTCCCAACGGTGGATCGTGATCGTCGAGACGCCAAGCCGCTCGGCGAACTGTTCCTGGGTCAGCCCGAGGCGGCCGCGAAGGCGGCGAACGTCGCCGTCGATCTCGACTGGGGAACCTTGACGAGAGGTGAACTCCGCCACGGCGGAGCATTCTACTGCCATGTTCCCGTGATGCCGAGCGCGCGACCCATCAAATGTTGGATTAGGCGCCCGATCGACTTCTTGTCGGGCATCCGAGCGCGCAACACGGGCTCGCCGCTTCGCGGCATCGCGCCTGATGCGGACCAGAAGGTCCGCGCACCCAGAGAAACACCCTCGTGCGGCGGAGTCCTCTACCCGCAGATGAGATGGCGTCACTGCGGGCTACCGCAGAACAGCATCCCGGCCCCGCGCCATACGTGGTGGGCAATACTCTACGGCTCTTGCCAGACCGAAAGGAGTTCCCGATGCCGATCCGGTACCGATACGCGCTCGCTGCCACCGTGGCCGCGGCTCAGCTCCTGAGCCTCGCCGCCGTCAACGCCCAGTCCGGCGAGCCCTTCGTCCCGGTCACCGACGAGATGCTCGAGAACCCGGCGCCCGGGGACTGGCTCATGTGGCGGCGCACCGCGAACGGCTGGGGCTACAGCCCGCTGGACCAGATCACGCCGGAGAACGTCGGCGATCTGCGGATGGTGTGGACGCGGTCGCTCAACGACGGCAGCCAGACCGGCACGCCCCTCGCCTACCGGAGCGTCATGTACATGCCGAACCCGAACGACGTGATCCAGGCGCTCGACGCCGCGACCGGCGATCTGATCTGGGAGCACCGGCGGAAGATCCCCGAGGACGCCAAGGACTACGTCGGGGGCTTCCTGTCCCAGAACAACCGGAACATCGCGATCTACGCGAACCTGATCATCGACACCAGCGTCGACGACCACCTCTTCGCGCTCGACGCCGAGACCGGCAAGATGGTCTGGGAGACGATGGTCCTCGACTACCGCACCCACCCCGCGCTGCAGGGCGCCGGGCCGATCATCGGCAACGGCAAGGCGTTCTCGGGCCGGAGCTGCTCGCCGCGCGGCGGCCCAGACGCCTGCGTCATCACGGCCCACGACGCCCTGACCGGCGAGGAAGTCTGGCGACGCCGCACGATCCCCGCCCCCGGCGAACCGGGTAACGAGACCTGGGGCGACGTGCCGTTCGAGAAGCGAGTCCACGTCGGCTCCTGGATGCCGCCGAGCTACGACCCGGAGCTCAACCTGGTCTTCGCCGGCACCTCGGTCACGGCGCCGGCGCCGAAGTTCATGCTGGGCGGAACGGACGAGACGCACCTCTACCACAACTCCACGCTCGCCCTCGACGGCGACACCGGGGAGATCGTCTGGCACTACCAGCACATGAACGACCACTGGGATCTCGACCATCCCTTCGAGCGTCTGATCGTCGACACCGCGGTGGCGCCGGACCCGGACGAGGTGGCCTGGATCAATCCGAACATCGAACCGGGCGAAGTCCGCAAAGTGATCACGGGGATCCCCGGGAAGACCGCCCTCGTCTACTCCATCGACCGGGAGACCGGCGAGTTCCTCTGGGCGCGGCCGACCGTCTACCAGAACGTGATCCAGAGCATCGACGGCGAGACCGGCAAGGCGACCGAGAACCCGGAAGTCATCTTCAACGCCCTCGAGGAGGAGCGGCTCATCTGCCCGAACATGCACGGCGGCAAGGACTGGGAAGCCGGCGCCTACAGCCCGGAGACCAACACGCTGTACTACCCCCTGCGCAACATGTGCATGCCGACGCTGACGACGACCGACCCGAGCGCGTCCCACCCGTACTACGCCCTGAGCGTCCGCCACGAGCTGGCGCCCGGCACGGAGGACCTCGGCACCGTCTACGCGATCTCCGCCGAAACCGGCAAGACCGTGTGGCTGCACGAACAGCGGGCCTCGACGACCTCCCTGGTCGCCACCGGGGGCGGACTGCTGTTCGGCGGCGACACGAACGGCCGGTTCAAGGCGTACAGCCAGGAGACGGGCGAGGTGCTGTGGGAGGTGAACCTCGGCGCGCCGGTGACCGGTTACCCGATCACCTACGCCGTCGACGGCACGCAGTACGTGGCGGTCAGCACCGGCATCTCGGCGACCACGTCGAGTTTCCTGCGCCTGACGCCCGAGTTGAAGCCGGCCTTCGCGAACAACCTGTTCGTCTTCGCGCTGGAGTACCCCGGCCCGTAGAGAAGCGCACGCTACGGCGGCACGCGCTCGACCGCTACTCCCTGAAGCAGCACCGGGTCCGTGGCCAGTTCCCGATCGCCCGCGGGATACCTGTTGGCACTCAGCAGGAACGCGACGATGTCGATGTACGTCTGGTCGCCGAGAGTCTCGGGCTCTTCCGGCGGCATGGTCGACTCGATGCTCTCGAAGATGTCGGCCACCTTGAGCCCGCGCCAGCGGAACCGGAACGCCACGCCGGTCAGGCCCGGCGCCATTTCGCCGCCGCCGAGGCCCTCGCCGTGGCACTCCGCGCAGTGCGCGTCGTAGGCGGCACGGCCTCGCTCCGCCTGTGCTTCGGTGAAGATGCCGTCGAGAACGGAGGCCGGTGGAGGAACCGGCGCGGGCTCCGGTGCTGCGGGGGGTGGCGCCTCGACGGGAACGGACGGCGGCGCCATGACCGCGGCCGTCGAGCAAGCCAGCGCCGCAACCAGTAGCAGAACCGGGGCCCCAACCACCGCCAAGAGGACCCTCACGAATCCCGCGCCCAAAGCGTCGTCATCCGTCACAATCGGCAACGTACTACGCCCCCGCCGCGCCGGTCCACCGCCAACCAGGCCCGGTCAGAACGACGAACCGGGCTCCCGCAGGAACGCGATCTCCTCGTCCGTCGAGGGACGACTCAGCACCTCGTTGCGATGCGGGTAGCGACCGAACCGGTCGATGATGGCCTTGTGCCGGCGCTCGTAGTCGAGGGCCTCGGGCTCCTCCAGGCGCTCGAAGAGCGCCATCGCGTCCTCGTGGATCTGCCGCGATTCGCTGTGCTGATAGGGCATGTAGAAGAACTGCCGCTGGACCGGCGGGACCGCCTGATCGGCGCCGACCCGCACCGCCTCCTGTGCAAGCGCCAAGGCCATCCCGTCGGCGGCGAAGGCGCGGGCATCGTCGCGGTAGAGGTTGCGCGAGAACTGGTCGAGCACGACGATCTCCGCGAGACGCCCCTCCGGCGTGTCACGCCAGTCGTGGAGCTCGCCCGGGACCGCGCGCTCGTGCAATGCGCCGAACCGTGCTCGGATCTCGGCGTCGAACTGCGGATCGCTGCTCCACCACTGCTCGGGACCACTCTCTTCAAACCAGAAAGACAGGACTTCTTCGATCACGGTTCGGCTCCTCAGCGGGCTCGGGGCGCATGAAATGCCAGCAGGGAGCTGGCCTGACGGCCGGCGCACGTCTTCCGCGGGTCAGAAGACCCGCGGTCACAAAGCCGGCGGGGACGGCCGACGCACCCACTGTGGTTTATCCTCTACTGTCTCCATGCTTCATAGAACGTCCCGCCTGTTCCTGACGGCGCTGGCGAGCGCCGCCTGCGGCTCTACGGCCGTGCTGTGGGCCGTCGCGGCCGAGCCGGCGCCCGCCGTCGACTTCCAGCGCGACGTCCGGCCGATTCTCTCCGACAACTGCTTCGCCTGCCACGGCCCGGACGAGGCGACGCGCGAGGCAGACCTGAGGCTCGACACGCGTGACGGCGCCTTCAGCGAGCGGCCTCCAGCAGGACGCAGCACCAGGCCGCGCGGTCCCGCGGTCGTCCCGGGCGACCTGGACGCCAGTCTGCTGGTCGAGCGCATCAACCACACGGACGCACTCCGGCGAATGCCGCCCGAGGTGTCGCAGAAGTCGCTTTCCGACGACCAGATCGCGACTCTCACTCGCTGGGTCGAGCAGGGCGCCCCCTGGGACGAGCACTGGTCGTTCGCGGCCATCGACCGGCCGGCGCCGCCGGAAGTCGAAGACGAAACCTGGGGCCGCGATCCGCTGGACCGCTTCATCCTGGCGCGGCTCGAGGCGGAGGAACTGACGCCCGCCGAAGAAGCCGACCGCCGCGCGCTCGCCCGCCGCGCCGCCCTCGACCTGACCGGGCTGCCGCCCGACCCGGGCACGCTCGCGACCTTCCTGGCCGACACGGAAGACGGCGCCTACGAGCGGCTCGTCGACCGGCTGCTCGCCTCGGCTCACTGGGGCGAGCACCGCGCCCGCTACTGGCTGGACGCCGCGCGCTACGGCGACACCCACGGCATCCACATCGACAACTACCGCGAGATGTACGCCTACCGCGACTGGGTGATCAAGGCGTTCAACGAGAACCAGCCGTTCGACGAGTTCACGGTCGACCAGGTCGCCGGCGACCTGCTGCCGGAGCCGACCCTCGACCAGTTGATCGCCACCGGCTTCCAGCGGAACAACATCACGACGAACGAGGGCGGCGTCGTGATCGAGGAGTACGAGGCGATCTACGCCAAGGACCGGGCGGAGACGATCGGCAGCGTCTTCATGGGCCTCACCGTCGGCTGCGCGACCTGCCACGACCACAAGTTCGACCCGATCAGCCAGCGCGAGTTCTACGCGCTGACCGCGTTCTTCCGGAACACGACGCAGTATGTGATGGACGGCAACATCTCCGACCCGCCGCCGACGCTCGTCGTGCCCCACGAGGACGACCGGGACGCCTGGTACGGCTTGCGCGAGGAAGTCGCCGAACTCGAGGACGCGATGACGGAGCGTCTCGACGCCGTCGAGCCGACCTTCGCCGAGTGGCTAGCCCGAGACGCCCACCGCGAGATCGACGCACCCCTGGGTGCCGGGCCGGAACTGCTTCGGCTCGACCTCGACGCCGAACCCGCCGTCATCATGGGCGGCGAAACGCAACCGCTCGTGATGCATGGAGAGGTCCGGATCGAGCCGGGGCCACGCGGCCTGCCGGCCCTGCTCTTCGGCAACGAGTCCTCGGCCGAGCTTCCGCCGCTGGAACTCGACACGGACACGCCGTTCTCGCTCGCCCTGTGGATCCACATGCCCGAAGCCGAGGGCAGCTACACCGTCGCAAGTCAGAGCGACCCGCACGAGGCTGACCGCGGCTGGCAGGTCACGCTCGGCGCGCGCGAGCTCTACTTCCGCCTCAGGGGCGACCGCGCCGGCCCGGGCAGGGGCGCGACAAGCATCTCGATCAATCCGAACAACACGCAGAGACTCACGCCCGGCGAGTGGACGCACATCGTCTTCACCCACGACGGCTCCGGCGAGCGCGGCGGGCTGCATATCTACCGCGACGGCGACCGGGTCCCCGAACAGGGCAGCGAGTTCTTCGCGAAGGTCCAGGGCCGCATCAGCACCGACCGGCCCTTCTACCTCGGCCGCCACGACCGGCGAACGGAGGGCAGCGCCCAGTACTTCGCCGGCGGCGGGGTCGCCGACGTGCGTGTCTTCGACCGCGTCCTCTCGGTCGAAGAGGCGAGGGTCCTGTCGGAGTGGAGCGCCATCCGCACCGGCGCAGGAAAGGGGCCGGCGGACTTGACCGCCGACGAGCGCCAGGCCCTCCTCCTGAGCTACGTCCACACGAAGGACGAGGAGTACCGCCGCCTCGCCGGTCGCCGACTCGAGATCGACGCCGAGTGGCGGGAACTCCGCCGCCGCGGCACGGTCACCCATGTCATGCAGGAGATGCCGGGAAGCGAGGCGGCCGCCCACGTGCTCTACCGCGGCAACTACGACCAGCCGCGCGAGCGCGTGCTCGCCGGAACGCCCGCGGCGCTGCCTGCGATGCCGGAGGACCTCCCCCGCAACCGGCTCGGCCTCGCCCACTGGCTCGTGGACGAAACCAACCCGCTGATGGCGCGCGTCACCGTGAACCGCTACTGGCAGCAGGTCTTCGGCACCGGCCTCGTCACCACGAGCGAGGACTTCGGCGCCCAGGGCGACGTGCCGTCGCACCCGGAACTCCTCGACCACCTGGCGACCGGGTTCCGGGAATCGGGCTGGGACGTCAAGGGCTTCTTCCGCCGGCTGGTCACGTCGTCGACTTACCGCCAGGCGGCGACGCTCACGGCCGACAAGCTGGAGCAGGACCCCGACAACCGCCTGCTGTCGCGCGGTCCGCGTTTCCGCATGGACGCGGAGATGGTCCGCGACACGGCGCTCGCCGCCAGCGGTCTCCTCGTGCGCAAGATCGGCGGCCCGAGCGTCAAGCCGTACCAGCCGGACGGGCACTGGCAGCGGGTAGCGATGAACTCGAGCAACACCTACCGCTACCAGCGGGACAGCGGAGACAAGCTCTACCGGCGCAGCCTCTACACCTTCTGGAAGCGCGCCGCGCCTCCGCCGTCGATGACGATCTTCGACGCGGGCAACCGCGAACACTCGGTGGTGCGCCGCGAGCGCACGAACACGCCGCTCCAGGCGTTGGTGACGATGAACGACACCCAGTTCGTCGAGGCGTCGCGCCACCTCGCCCAGCGCGCGATGCGGGAGGCGGGCGACGACTTCGACCGCCGGCTCGACTACCTCACGACGCGGCTCCTGGCCCGGCCCTTCGACGACGTCGAGCGGGCGGTCGCCAAGCGGACGTACGACGGCCTGATCGACGTCTACAGCGCCGATCAGGCGGAAGCGAAGAAGCTCGTCGACGTCGGCGAATCGCAGCACGACGCCGCCCTGCCGGCCGACGAGTCGGCGGCCTGGACCATGCTGGCAAGTCAGTTGATGAACCTGGACGAAACACTGAACAAGTAAGCCGGAGGCGCACGAGATGGACCCGTTCAAGGAAACCGTTCGAGCCGAGACGAGACGCCAGTTCTTCGGCACCGCCGCCCGGGGCATCGGCGGCCTGGCCCTGGCCAGCCTGTTCGCCGAGGACGCCTTCGCTCTGCCGGTTGCCAGGGACCGCTTCGGCGGGCTGCCCGACCTCCCCCACTTCGCGCCGAAGGCGAAGCAGTGCATCTACCTCCACATGATGGGCGCGCCGCCCCAGATGGACCTGCTGGACTACAAGCCGAAGATGAATGAGCACTTCGACCAGGACCTTCCCGAGTCGATCCGCCAGGGGCAACGGCTGACGACGATGACCTCCGGCCAGTCGCGCTTCCCGATCGCGCCGTCCGTCTTCGAGTTCTCCCAGCACGGCGGGAACGGCGCCTGGTTCTCCGAGCTGCTGCCCCACACGGCGAGCATGGCGGACGACATCGCGATCATCCGCTCCATGCACACGGACGCGATCAACCATGAGCCCGGCATCACCTTCATCCAGACCGGCCAGCAGATTCCGGGCCGGCCCTGCATCGGCTCCTGGTTCGCATACGGCCTCGGCAGCATGAACGAGGATCTGCCGACCTTCGTCGTGATGAACGCGGAGCGCAGCCATCCGTCGGCAGGCCTGCAGGCGATCTCGGCCAAGCTCTGGAGCGCCGGTTTCCTGTCGCCCGAGTACGCCGGCGTCGGCCTCCAGACCGGCGACGAACCGGTGCTCTATCTCAAGGACCCGCACGGTGTCTCGCCCGATGTCCGCCGGCAAGTGCTCGATGGCATGAGCGCGCTGAACCGGCTGCGCCACGCCCAGGTCGGCGATCCGGAGACGCTGGCCCGCATCGAGCAGTACGAGATGGCGTTCCGCATGCAGTCCTCGGTGCCCGAAATGGCCGACCTGTCAGCCGAGCCCGACGCCACCTGGGAACGCTGGGGCGAAGAAGCTCGGCAGCCCGGCAAGTTCCAGAACGCGGCGCTCATGGCCCGCCGGCTGGTCGAGCGGGGGGTTCGATTCGTCCAGATCTACCACCGGGGCTGGGACGTCCACCGCATCCTGCCGACCGTGCTTCCCGCGCAGGCCCGCGACGTCGACCGGGCCGCCTGGGCGCTGATCCAGGACCTCAAGGAACGCGGCCTGTTCGACGAGACCCTGGTCATCTGGGGCGGCGAGTTCGGCCGGACGATCTACTCCCAGGGAGCTCTCACAGCGACGGACTACGGCCGCGACCACCACCCACGCTGCTTCACCATCTGGATGGCCGGCGGCGGCGTCAAGGGAGGCGTCGTCCACGGCGAGACGGACGACTTCTCCTACAACATCGTCAAGGATCCGGTCCACGTCCACGACCTGCAGGCCACGGTGCTGCACCTGTTCGGCATCGACCACGAGCGGTTCACGTACCGCCACCAGGGCCTGGACGCCCGGTTGACCGGCGTTGAGAAGGCGCGGGTGGTGAAGGAAGTGCTCGCCTAGGCGCGGCAGAAGGTCAGAAGCTGGCGCTTCACGCCGGATGCCGGCGGGGACGCCGGCGCACGGTCGATGACGAACCTGTACCGGCACGTGCTGACCGTCTGCCAACTGGACGATGCGGACCCTGAAGAGGTCGTCGCCAGCATGCTCGACTCCTACGCCGCGATGATGAGGCGGTACATGAGGGACCGCGAATCGATCCCGAAGGGACACTTGGCCGAAGTGCGCTTCGAGGACCTCGAACGAGCCCCCATGGCCGACCTCGAGCGGCTCTACGACGAACTTGCGCTGCCGGACTGGGAGCAGGCCAGGCAGCCGATGGCGGACTATCTGGGAACCCTGTCGGGTTACCGCAAGAACGCCTACCGAATCGATCCGGAGACGATCGACCTCGTCGACCGGAACTGGGGATTCACCGTCAAGGCCTGGGATTACCGGCCACCGAAGCAACGATCGACGAAGACAAAGCAAGAGGACACCAACCCATGATCCAGGCTGAAGAACGCAGCGACATCACGCCGCTCTGCCCGCACTGCGAGCATCCCGTGAGCATCTACTTCCGGGAGCTCTCGGGGATCTTGGGCAAGCGCTACGTCTACTTCTGCGCGCTGTGCAAGAAGGTGCTCGGCGTCTCGCACCGGAAGGGCTTCTTCATGGGGTAGAAACTGGGTGCGCCGGAGTGCCATCCGTGCGCCCGATGACGGGCCCACGGACTGGTTCGCGGGTGGCGCGGATCGCGCCACCCAGGTTCTCGCCGGCATCCGCCGCAGGCGGCCTCGGGAACTCAGTCGATACGGAGGCGGTCGAACTCGTCCCAGGCAGACATGTCCGACAGGACGACCTGATCACCCGGGACCAACCCGTCGACGACCTCGATCGTGTTGGCCGAGATTCTGCCCAGGAGCACAGGTGTTCGGCTGGCGCCGTTTCCTTCCCCGTCCAGACGGAAGAGACCGGCCTCGCTCTCTTCCTGACCGACGACCGGGCGGCCGACGAAGACCACATCCTCGAGCCGTTCGAGTTCGATGGTTCCGGCAACGGTCAAGTCCGGCCGGGCACCGCGCGGCAGTTCATCGTCCAGCGCGACGTCGACGGTCACCGTCCCCTCTTCGACCGCTGGATCGATCCGTGCGACCCGGCCGGCGACGATGCCGTTTCGCGTGTCGACCGACGCCACCTGTCCGATCTGAACGTCCTTCGCCTGCGTCTCGGCGATCCGCAGCTCCGCCTTCAGCGCCGTCGGGTCGCCGACCCGGGCCAGACTCGTGCCCGCCGTGACGCGTTGTCCCTCTTCGACCGGCACCTGCTGTAGGACGCCGTGCATGCCGGCGCGGACCTGAAGGGCCGCGACCTGATCGAGCCGGAGTTGCCAGAGGGCGCGTAGGCGATCCACTTCCGATCCCTCGACGGCCAGCTTGGCCGCCTTCGTCGTTTCCGCGATGCCGAGACGCTCCTCCTCCAGCGCGAAACGCGTTTCGTGTTCCCGCTTCGACGCCTGCGCCCGCTGGAGTTCGATCGCCGAGGCCAGACCGTCCTTCGCCAGTTCGGCGTCGGCGTCCGCCTCGAGCCGCGCAACGACTAGCGCGGCCTCCACGCTCGCGAGCCCAGCCTTCTGCATCAGCAGTTCGCTCTCGAGTTCGACCTTCCGATTCTCGTAGCGAGCCTCGGCGGCGCGAACGTTGAGTTCCGCTTCCCTGGCCTGGTGCTCGAGTTCCGGGTTGCTCAGTTCGACGATCAGCGAGTCCGGCGTCACCTTGGCACCCGGGTCGATCACGATCCTCTCGACGGTGCCCTCCGTCGTCGCCGGAATCCAGCGGATGTTCTCCGGCACCAGCGTTCCCCGCCCCCGGACTTCCCGGACCATCGGGCCCCGCCGCACCGTGTCAATGTAGAGGGCGTCGCGGTCGACGCGCGGCGCCGACGGCTGTGCCTGCTGCAAACCGAGCGTGACCAGCACGAGCAGGAAGCCCCGAGGGAGAAGTACGTCACCCGGCGGGCCTTCTTCTTCCGCGCCAGGTCCGGTCTAGCGACGTCCATCAGGTCGTCGCCCGCCCGTCGAAGAGCTGGATCTCCCGCTCGGCATAGTCGGCATAGCGGGGATCGTGAGTCACCATGCAGATCGTCGATCCTTCCTCGTGCAGGGTCCGCAGCAGGTCCATCACCGCCCCGCCGTTCTTCGAGTCGAGGTTGCCCGTCGGCTCGTCGGCAAGCAGGATCGACGGCTGTCCGGCAACAGCACGGGCGACGGCGACCCGCTGCTGTTGCCCTCCGGAGAGCTGGCTCGGCAGGTGCTTCGCGCGTGGCGCCATCTCGACCTTCTCCAATGCCTGGCCCACCAGCTCCCGCCGCTCCCTTGGCCGAATCCCCCGATAGGTGAGCGGAAGCTCGACGTTCTCGTAGACGCTCAGGTCGCCGATCAGGTTGAAGTTCTGGAAGATGAAGCCGATCTCCCGGTTGCGGATCCGCGCTCGCTCGGACTGCTTGAGCTGCGCCACCGGATAGCCGTTCAGCGTGTAGTCGCCGGCCGTCGGCGTATCGAGCAGACCGAGGATCGACAGCAGGGTGGACTTGCCGCAGCCGGACGGGCCGGACACGGCCACGTACTCGCCCGAGTCGATGTCGAGAGTGACTCCATCGAGGGCGTGGGTTTCGATCTCGTCCGTGTAGAAGACCTTGGACACGTTCTCCAGGTGAATCAGCGTATTCACGGCCCGGCGCACGGCCACGCGATCGCCGGACACATTCAGCGCGTGTCGGAAGACGCACTTCGCATCGAAACCGGATCGCTGTACCCGGCCCTGCACCGGCTGGAGGCCCGCGGCTGGATCGCGGCGGAGTGGAAGACCTCCGACAAGGGCAAGCGCGCCAGGTACTACCGCCTCACCCGGACCGGCGGTCGTCAGCTCGCCGTCGAGCAGTCGCGGTGGCAGCGACTCTCGGCCGCCGTGACCAGGGTGCTGCGTCCGGCGGACTGAGCCGGAAGACCATGGCGAGGCTGCGGCAGATCTACCACCGGATTCGGTGTCTGTGGCACCGGCGACGCAAGGAAGCCGAACTCGACGAGGAGATCCGCTTCCATCTCGCCGAGGAAGCGGAAGAACAGATCGCGAGTGGCTTGCCTCCCGAACGGGCCCAGGCCGAAGCACGGCGCAACTTCGGCAACATCACGCTGGCTCGCGAGCGGACCCGCGAAACCTGGGGCTGGGCGCCCGCGGAAGGAGTCCTCCGGGACGTCCGCGCCGCATTCCGCATGATGCGTCGCAACAGCGGCTACACCTGCGCCGTGGTTCTCACACTGGCGTTGGGTATCGGACTGAACGCCCCGATGTACGAGATGCTGTCCCATCTCTTTCTCGAAGCACCGCCTCACATCGAGAACCCGGATGCCGTTCGTCGTCTCTGGGTCAGCGAGCGCATCGACTCAGGCGACCGCGGCGGCTCCACGGGACGAAGCTGGGTTGTCGACGCGATGCAGTGGCTCGACTTCGACGCCCTGAGCACCGCCGACAGCCCACTCATAGACGGCGTCGCGGGCCACCGAGTCTCGTTCAGGACGAACGGGCGCGGTCAACGCGCCGAGAACCTCACGGGCGGTGAGCGCGGCGGCCGTCGGCAGCGGCTCCTGGGTCACGGAGAACTTCTTCGACTTCCTTGGCGTGGCGCCTACGGCCGGAAGGCTGATCGCCGCCGCGGACGACGACCTGGCGGCGGAACCCGTCGCCGTGATCAGTGACGGTTACCGGCGGCAGCGGTTCGCCAGCGCGGAGGAAGCGCTCGGCACGACGCTCAGCTTCGAGGACGTCACCTATCTCGTCGTCGGCGTGCTGCCGCCCGGCTTCTCCGGGCCCCGCTCGAACGCAGTCGACGTTTGGCTGCCTCTCGAACACGCGGCAACGGCCAGCCGGGGAACAGTTTGGAGACGGTACGGAAACACGTTCTATCTCACGCCATTCGTACGGCTGGCGCCCGGCGCGACAGAGGAGGCCGCGGTCGCCGCGGTGACGGCCGCCGTCCGGGCGGCGCGTGCCGGCTCGCGGTTCTCGGATTCCGTGGACCGGGAGGCGACCGTGGCTCTCGGCCCGATCCTGCGAACACGCGGCCCCGTCACGCTGCGGCGCCACATGCGCCTGCCGCTGATCGCGGGCGGGATCACCTTCGTCGTGCTCCTCATTGCGGCCGTCAACATGTCGAACCTGCTGATGCTGCGGGTCGCTGCCAGGCGACGCGAGCTGGCGGTGCGCTACGCGCTCGGCCTGGGCAAGTGGGGAATCGGACGTCTCCTGGTGACGGAGAGCCTGGCTCTCGCCGCCCTCTCCAGCGTTGTCGCCCTGGCCGTTGCCGCAGCTACCGGCGACGCCCTTCGCCGCACGCTCCTGCCGAGTCACCAGTGGGCCGACGATCCGCTGGGCGCCACGGCAATCGGCTTCACCGCGACCGCCGTCCTCGGGGTCGGCCTGGCGGCAGCCGTGGCACCCGCCGTGTACGCGGTTCACCCATGTCGGGAAGCGGTGCGGCGTACGCGGACCTGCGCATCGAGGGGCCCGACCGCCTGCCGTTTCGCGGTCCCCATGTGAATCTCACGACGGCCAACTTCTTCCAGGTCGCCGGCCTGGAGGTTCGCGAAGGTCGCGGCTTCACCCAGTGGGACCGCGAAGGGACGCAGAAGGTCGCGGTCGTCAACACGTCGTTCGCCCAGCGGGCCTGGCCCGGTCGGAGCGCCGTCGGCCGCTGCCTGTTCGTCAGCGGCGACGCCGACTGCACAACGGTGGTCGGCGTGGTGGAACCCGCAGTGAACTGGACTCTGCCTGAAACGGACCCGGTCTACTACCTGCCCATCTCCCAAGCCTCATCCGACCCGTCTCTGTCGGGATGGGCGAGCATCCAGCGCTCGCTGATCGTCCGCACCGCCTCAAGCCCCGGGCGCGTCGAGGCGCCGGTACTCGCGGCCATGGCCGAGCTGTTTCCCGAACTGCCGGGACACCACGTCCGGAACCTCTCCACACAGTTCGCATCGCGGATTCGCACGTGGAGAACCGGAACGCGCCTGTTCGGCGCCTCCGCCATGCTGGCGGTGTTGCTCGCGGGAATCGGGCTCTATGCGGTCATCGCCTTCGGCGTACGACAGCGGGAGCACGAGTTCGGTATCCGTCGCGCCCTGGGCGCCAAGGCGTCCAACCTCCTGCGCATGGTGCTGGCTCGTGGCGTTTCCCTGGCGACGGCTGGTGTCGTGGCCGGTACGCTCGCCGCGCTATGGGCGGGCCGATTCGTCGAACCGCTGCTCTTCGATGGCCGGACTCCGCGCGACCCGCTGGCGTTCGGCGTGGCGACCTTGGTGCTCCTGACCATCGCCCTGATGGCATCGTTTCTTCCGGCCCGCCACGCCGCCCGCGCCGACCCGCGCCGGGCCCTCGAGGCGGAGTAGCGACACGAACGCCGCCCTGGCGCGCCCCAACTCAAGCACTGCTGGACGTTTTGCAGTCACTGTAGCGACTGCATAGACTCCGTCCTGTTGACTGCATCGCGGAGGAAGCTCGATGAAGACGATGACCATCCGCAACGTGTCGCCGGACCTGGCGGCGGCCCTCGAGGAGGAGAAGAGCCGACGGGGCCTCTCTCTCAACAGAACCGTGCTTGCCCTGATGAGCGAGGCCCTGGGCGTCTCGGAAGAGGCGGAAAGAGGCAACGGACTTCGCCGTCTGGCCGGTACGTGGACCGAGGACGAGTTCCGCGAGTTTGAAGAGGCCGTTCGGCCATTCCGGGAGATCGACGAGGAACTCTGGAGGTGACGGGGATCTGTGTCGACACATCGGCCTACAGCAACTTCCGCCGCGGCGAAACGCGAGTCGTCGAGCAGATCGATCGAGCTCGCTGGATAGGCGTTCCGAGCATCGTCGTTGGCGAACTGCACTCGGGTTTTCGGGCGGGATCCCGGTTCGACCGGAACCTCGGTGATCTCAACGAGTTTCTACGTCAGCCCGTCGTACAAGTCCTGGCCGTCGACGAACGCGTCGCCCGCATCTACGGTGAGATCGTCTCGGAACTGCGCGCGGCAGGCCGCCCGCTGCCTACGAACGACATCTGGATTGCCGCCACCGCGGTCCGGTTCGGAGCGGCGGTGCTGACCTTCGACGCCCACTACCGAGAGATCGGCCGCGTCGGCTCGATCGTGCTCGGCGGCGCCTGAGCACCACCGCTCAAGGCACGTCGGCCACCCACATCCTCGCCTGGGCGCCGCGGCCCGTCGCCGAGCCGCCGGCGGCATAGAGCTTGCCGCCGATGATCGCGGCGGCGGGCGACGAGAGCGGTATCGGCAGCTTGCCGAGGAGTTCCCACTCGGCTCCGGGCTCGAGCATCAGGATGTCCGGGTCGATCGACTTCGTTCCCCCGGCGGGCGTCGTGTGGCCGCCGACCATGACGATGCGGCCCTCGTGGACGAAGGTGCCGGCCTCGCCGTGTGAATGGCCCTTCGGAAGGTCCGGGCCACGGCTCCAGGAATCGGTTTCGGCGTCGTAGATGTCGACCCGAGCCTGGTCGAGCTGCTGGCTGTCGTGGTTGTACTGACCGCCGATCGCGTAGATGCGGTTGCCGATCGAGACCGCCGAGAACTGGTTGCGCGGGTCGGGCATCGGCGCCGCGTTCCGCCAGATCGCCGAGCCTCCGGCCCAGTCGTCCAGGTCGAGGATCCAATTGTCGGCGGCATCCGTGTCCCGGTCCGCCTTCAAACCGCCGAAGTAGTGCAGCTTGCGGCCCACGAGCGCCAGACCGCCGCCCGCTCGCGGCTCGGGCAAATCCGTGTCCAGCTCCCGTCCGCCGGGTCGAAGACGTCGACCCGCTTGCTCGATCGGACCGGTCCCTCATAGCCGGCGAACACGTAGAACCTGCCGTCGACGACTGTCGTCGCGGCTTCCCACTTGCCGGCGGGCATGTCGGGGAGTTCCCGCCAGGTCAGTTCCTGGGCCTCTGCGGTTGTTGCGCTGAGCGCCACGACCAGCACGCCCACGGAATACGAGAAACCGTAGGGTCGGCGGTAGCGGCAGGTCGATTTCGTTGACACGGTGATTCCTCTCATCGACAGTCGTAAAGAACAGCGAACTGCGTGTTCAGCCTGACGCCCGTGGCCGTGTAGGGCGACGGTCCGGCAGATCGTCTGCATCCCGGAGTTGACGAGCTAGAGCGGCGGCTTCGTCAAGAAGCGTCCGCATGCCCGCGCCTTCCAGCCAATCGCGACGGAACGACCGGTAGCCGGCATCCGCCCTGAGCCCGTTGAACCGGGCCAGCTCCACCATTCCGGGCTCCTCCGCTGACGCCTCGCGGTCGATTGGTCTCCGCAGCTCCTCGCGCCAGACGCCCAGCAGGTCGCCCAGGACGTTCGCGTCGTTCAGGGTGCCGAGCACATCCTGCAGGCGCTTGCAGCGATCAACCAGGGAAACCGCCACTTCGCATTCGGCTCGGACCGGCTCCACCAGGTAGCGGAGCCGCTTGCCGGCGATGCGAACCCGGTGCGGGCCCCGTTTCCGGTCGTCGCCGAGGCCGGTGACGCAAGCCTCCAGCCGGTGGGCGACCGAATCCAACCGCTCCGCCAGCGCCTCCGCGTACGGCGGGCCAGCGGCTGCCGCCGGAACCCGATCGGCCACGCGCGACTCGAAGCCGCCGGCCCATGCGGCGAAGTCGGCACAGACCATCTCGTTCGAGTCGTCTGAACCCGCCAGACTTGCCGAACGAAGCCGCTCTTCGACCCACTCACAGCCCGGCCGGTGCTCCGGTTCCAACTCGTCGACCTGTTGCTCCAGCCACTCGAGCGCTACTTCGGCATCGCGGCCGGAACCGGTCCGTTTCTGGAACCCGGCCAGCGCCCGCCGGTCCCGCTTCTTCACGGCACCACGCAGCAGTCCCTTCCAGGCGCTCAAAGTGCTCCTCAGCCGCCGGACAGCAACCCGGAAGTCGTGCAGGCCCTCGCCGTCCTCCGGGTCGAGGCAGCGCGGCGCGGCCTCGCGCGCCTGGCCAACCAGATCGAGCGCGATCAGGCGCACCGCCTCCTCCGCGTTCCGCCGCAGGAGATCGGCCGGAAGAGGCATTCGGTCAGTATAGGAAGGAGCCATGAAGACGATCATCGAACCCTTCCGGATCAAGGCGGTCGAACCGATCCGTCTCGCCAGTCCCGAGCAACGGGAAGAGGTACTTCGCGACGCCGGGTTCAACCTGTTCAAGGTCGCGGCCGAACACGTGCTGATCGATCTCCTGACCGACAGCGGTACCGGCGCCATGAGCGCGCAGCAGTGGGCCGCGGTCATGCGCGCGGACGAAAGCTACGCCGGCTCGACCAGCTTCCTCCGCCTGCGCGAAACCGTCGAGGAGATCATGGGGTTCGAGCGGATGCTGCCGACGCACCAGGGGCGAGCCAGCGAGCGGATCCTCTTCGACCTGATTGGCGGCGAAGGCAAGATCGTGCCGAACAATGCCCACTTCGACACCACCCGGGCGAACATCGAACACAGCGGCGCCCGGGCGGTCGATCTCGGCATTCCCGAGGCGACCGATCCAACGAACCGTCACCCGTTCAAGGGGAATCTCGATCTGAGTCGGCTGGAGTCGCTGCTTGCGGCCGAGAGTGCGCGCGTACCCGTCGTCATGTGCACGGTGACGAGCAACACGAGCGGCGGCCAGCCCGTGAGCCTGGAGAACCTGCGAGCGACGCGGGACCTGTGCCGCCGGCACGGCGTGCCCCTGTTTCTGGATGCCTGCCGGTTCGCCGAGAACGCCTGGTTCATCAAGGAGCGGGAAGCCGGCCAGCAGGATCGTTCCGCGCGGGCGATCGCCCGCGAGATGTTCGACCTCGCCGACGGCGCCACGATCAGCGCCAAGAAGGACGGGATCGTCAACATCGGGGGATTGCTACTCGTGCGCGATGCCGAGCTGTTTCGCCGCGCCAGCGACCTGACGATCCTCACCGAGGGATACGTCACCTACGGGGGGCTCGCCGGCCGCGATCTCGAGGCGATGGCGCAGGGCTTCCGGGAACATTCGCACGTGCGAGGTGGGAACCGTCATGTTCGGCGCCCGGCAGCAACCGCCGCTCGACCTGGTCCGTCTGGCCGTGCCGCGGCGAGTCTACACGCAGTCCCACATGGACTACGTCGTGGAGGCGCTGGTGGAACTGTACGCGAAGCGGGAGCGGATTCGAGGGCTGCGGATCGTGGACGCGCCGGCAGCGCTGCCGCATTTCAGTGCGCGCTTCGAGGAAGTCCAGGAGTCTGCGCGCTAGACACTGGGACTCCCCACCATTTTGCAAGTGGGGTAATCGCCGTCGGTTGTCGCGGTGCGGTGTTCGGTTTTCCACAGTCACGTCGAGGGTTCAGTCGAG
>JAPVWO010000300.1 GCA_027493375.1 Candidatus Multivorans thiocomprendens
TGGGACGTCCGCGACGCGGTCATCGCGAACGAGAAGGGCGAGACCGTGTTCGAGCAGCACGGCGTCGAGGTGCCCAAGGCGTGGTCGCAGACGGCCACGAACGTGGTCGTGTCGAAGTACTTCCGCGGCCAGTTGGGCACTCCCGAGCGCGAGTCCAGCGCGCGGCAGTTGATCTCGCGGGTGGCCGACCGCATCGCCGACTGGGGCCGTGAGGGCGGCTACTTCTCGAGCAAGGCGGACGCCGAGGCGTTCCACGCCGAGCTCACCCACATCCTTCTGCACCAGTACGCCTGCTTCAACTCGCCGGTGTGGTTCAACGTCGGGATCGAGGAGCACCCCCAGTGCTCGGCGTGCTTCATCAATTCCGTCGAGGACACGATGCAGTCCATCCTCGGTCTCGCCAAGACGGAGGGGATGCTGTTCAAGTTCGGCTCCGGCACCGGCAGCAACCTCTCGGCGCTCCGTTCCTCGGCCGAGACCCTGGCCGGTGGGGGCACGGCCTCCGGCCCGGTTTCCTTCATGCGCGGCTTCGACGCGTTCGCCGGCGTGATCAAGAGCGGCGGGAAGACGAGGCGCGCCGCGAAGATGGTCATCCTGGACGCCGACCACCCCGACATCGTCGAGTTCATCCGCTGCAAGGAAGTCGAGGAGCGCAAGGCCTGGGCGCTGATCGAGGCCGGCTACGACGCGGGCTTCAACGTCGCCGGCGGCGCCTACGACTCGATCTTCTACCAGAACGCGAATCACTCCGTGCGCGCCACCGACGAGTTCATGCAGGCGGTGGTCGAAGACCGCGAGTGGACGACGACCGCGGTGACCGACGGCCGGCCGATGGACTCGCTGCGGGCGGCGGAGCTGCTGGACATGATCGCCGAGTCGACCTGGGTGTGCGGCGATCCGGGCATGCAGTTCGACAGCACGATCAACCACTGGCACACCTGTCCGAACACGGACCGGATCAACGCCAGCAACCCGTGCAGCGAGTACATGTTCCTGGACGACACCGCCTGCAACCTGGCGTCGCTCAACCTGATGCGCTTCTACGACCCTGCCACGGGCTTCGACACCGCGTCGTTCCGGCACACCTGCGAGATCATCATCACGGCGCAGGAGATCATCGTCGACAACGCGAGCTATCCGACGCCGAAGATCGGGGAGAACTCGCACGCCTACCGGCCGCTCGGCATCGGCTACGCGAATCTCGGCGCCCTGCTGATGGCGCGGGGCCTGCCGTACGACTCGGCTGCCGGCCGCGACTACGCCGGCGCGGTGACCGCCCTGATGTCGGGCGCCGCCTACCTGCAGTCGACGCGGATCGCCGCGATCAAGGGCCCGTTCGAGGGCTACGAGGCGAACCGCCAGCCGATGCTGCGGGTCATGCGCAACCATCGAGCCGCGCTGAAGGAGGTCGAACCGGCGCACGTGCCGCTCGAGTTGCTGAACGCGGCCAAGAAGTCCTGGGACGGCGTGGTCGAGGAGGGCGAACGGAACGGCATCCGCAACAGCCAGATCTCCGTGCTGGCCCCGACCGGCACGATCGCGTTCATGATGGACTGCGACACGACCGGAGTCGAGCCCGACATCGCGCTGGTCAAGTACAAGAAGCTGGTCGGCGGCGGGATGATCAAGATCGTCAACCGGACCGTTCCTCTGGCCCTGGAGCGGCTCGGCTACGAGAAGTCGGAGATCCAGCAGATCGTCGAGTACATCGACGACCACGACACGATCGAGGGCGCGCCCCATCTCGCGGACGACCACCTGGCGGTGTTCGACTGCGCCTTCAAGCCAGCCAACGGCTCGCGGTCGATCCACCACATGGGGCACCTCCGCATGCTGGCGGCGGCCCAGCCGTTCATCTCGGGGGCGATCAGCAAGACGATCAACATGCCGGAAGAGTCGACTTCGGAGGAGATCCGGGAGGCCTACATCGAGGGCTGGAACCTGGGACTCAAGGCGGTCGCCATCTACCGCGACGGCTGCAAGCGTTCTCAGCCGCTGTCGACCTCGAAGGACACCGGCGACGACCTGGAGGCCGAAGTCGCGGCGAGGGCCGCGGCGGGCATCACGCGGCGCCGGCTGCCGGACGAGCGGCAGGCCATCACCCACAAGTTCTCGATCAACGGCCACGAGGGGTTCCTCACCGTCGGCCTGTACGAGGACGGCCAGCCCGGCGAGGTCTTCCTGCTCATGGCCAAGGAAGGCTCGACCATTTCGGGGCTGATGGACTCCTTCGCTCAGGCGGTGTCCGTGGCGCTGCAGTACGGCGTGCCGCTTCAGATCCTCGTCGACAAGTTCACCCACAGCCGCTTCGAGCCGTCGGGGTTCACGAAGAACCCCGAGATTCCGATGGCGAAGTCCGTCATGGACTACGTCTTCCGGTGGCTGGCTTCGAAGTTCCTGTCGCGCGAGGCGCAGGAGGTCGCGGGCGTGATCCAGCGGTCGGAGCCGGCGGCGCGGGCAGGGTCGCCGGCGGACGTGGAACCCGCGGAGGCGGAGAACGGCGCCGAGGCGCCCGCCAGGGAGGGTGGCAACCTCGCCCCGGTGACGTTTCTCCTGCAGCAGGACGCGCCGTCGTGTCACGACTGCGGCTCGATCATGGTGCGGAACGGCAGTTGCTACAAGTGCATGAA
>JAPVWO010000301.1 GCA_027493375.1 Candidatus Multivorans thiocomprendens
TAGGAGACCCGAGACCATGACCCTGCGCTGCGCACTCTATGCCCGCTATTCGTCCGACCAGCAGCGGGCCGCTTCCATCGAGGACCAGTTCCGGGTCTGCCGCGAGCGCGCGGAACGCGAGACATCATGTGGGAGGCGATCCGCGACGCTCACGGGTCTGCCGCGAGCGCGCGGAACGCGAAGGCTGGAAGGTCGTCGGCTGCTACAAGGACTCCGCCATATCCGGCGACAGCGTGATCCTCCGGCCCGGCGTCCAGGCGCTTCTGGAGGACGCGCGGCGGGGCGCGTTCGAGATCGTCGTCGCGGAGGCGCTGGACCGGGTGAGCCGCGACCAGGCCGACGTTGCGACCCTCCACAAGCATCCGCGCTTCGCCGGCGTGACGATCTTCACGCTCGCGGCAGGCGAAGGCGAGATCAACGAGCTGCATGTCGGCCTCAAGGGCACGATGAACGCGCTGTTCCTGAAGGACCTCGCGGCGAAGACGCGCCGGGGGCTCCGGGGCCGGACACGGCAGGGGGAAGGGGGCGACCGACACTCCCAAATCGGGAATGTCGGTCTCGGTGGTAGCGGGGGCGCGTAGACGCCGCCGTAGCAGGGCGCACGGACTGAGGGAACGCTGAAGGCGACCTGCAGTACGTCAAAGCGGCCCGAGGGAGTACGGCCTGCTACGGCGAGCGGATCCGCGGCCGCAGTAGGACCTCGGTGAAACATGCGGGTTAGAAGCTTGCGCCGCGGACCTCACACGTAGCGTTCTGCGGCGCAAGCTCCTGGTTGTGCAGGACGACGATGTCGGACGCCTCGGCGAGCTGGGCGTCTGCCGTGACCAGCGTGAGGTCCATCACCTTCGCGGTAGCGGCGAGAAAGCGGTCCGCGGGATCTCGGTGCGGAAGGTCGACCGTACGACTCGCCAGCGCGATCTCGTGCGTCAACGGAGCCTCGCGAGTCGGCATTTCTTCCATCGCCCTCTCGATCCAGGCCTCGACAGGATGGTCGAGTCCGAGACGATCCTTCTCAACGAGCAGGACCAACTCCCAGAGACTGATCGGCGAGAGCCAGAGGTCGTTCCCGGGGGCCTCGATAGCTGACGCGACCTGCTCTGAAAGGCGCTCCGGCTCCAGTTGACTCCAAACCCAGATGTGCGTGTCCAGCAGTAGCCTCAAGACCGCAGGGCTTCCCAGTCGTCTTCGTCCACGACCGGCGAGATGATGTCACCGAGAATGCGACCCGTACCCCGCATCTGACCGAGCACACGGCGCGGTTGAACGGCCGGCGAGGGCGGGACGATCTCGGCCACCGGTTTGCCGAAGCGGGTGACGAGCACCGGCTCCCCGGTTCGGTTGACCTGCTTCAGCACCGCCAGGCAGGTTGCCTTGAACTTCGAAACGGCGATCTCTTCCATCGCTCCTCCTCCGATGCCTTGAAGCCACACTTGTACCATCTCCCACGACCATGGTCAAACACTATGGTCAAACCTCATCCGCTGCCGGCGAACGAAGGGGTGTGGAACCGGGGAGGAGAACGCCCGAGCTACCGCAACCTTGAGCTTTACTGCTCTTCCGAGCCCTCGATCTCGGCGATTCCTGACGCCGTCTCCTCGAGCAACGCCTGCGCGCCGCGGCGGATCAGGCTGCCGACCCCCGGGGCCTGGAAGAAGCTGAAGCCTTCGCGGTCACGCCACGCCAGCGGACCGCCCAGCTTGAGACCGGCGCCGAGCACCGCGTCGCGGATGCGGTCGACCATCGCCTCGTACTCCGGTTCGCCCTGGCGCTTGCCCGAGAAGCTGTAGAGGTCGGTGGACGCCGCGAACACGACATCGACGCCGGGAACGGCCGCAATCTCCTCCACCGCGTCGACACCGGCAGGCGACTCGATCATCGCGACGATCAGGATGTTCTCGTTCGCCGTGGCCCGGTAATCCCGGCCCCACAAGGCGCCGTACTGGCCGCCGCCGAGGCTGCGCCGACCTTCCGGCGGGAACTTGGCGAAGCGGACGGCGCGCTCCATCTTCTCGGCGGTGCGCACCATCGGCACGACGATGCCGAGTGCGCCGAGATCGACGGCCTTCTGGATGTCGCTCTCGGTCGCATCCGGCACCCGGATGAACGGGATGGCCGACGCGTCACGGCAGGCCCAGAGCATCCTCGCCACGTCCTGGTAGGTCAGCGGGCTGTGCTGCATCTCGATCCAGGTGAAGTCGAAACCGGCGTTGGCGGCCGCGCAGTAGCTTTCGGGATCGGCCGAGGAGATGCTGACGCCGACGACGCCCTCGCCGTTCATCAGCTTCTGCTTGGCGGTGTTGTACATCCGCGCGCCGTCGTCCTGGGCCGCCGCCGGCGCAACCGCCAGCGCGAGACTCAGGCCGACCGCGGTCGCGATGGCAAGCCGAACCGTTCTTCTCGTTCTCATGCGTCCTCCCTCGCTTCCGAAGCGTCTTCCGTCTCCGCCGGCGTCTGCCCGGCCCGGCCGCCGCGCTGACCGCGCAGCGCCAGGTCGACGCCGACGAGGCGCCGGTTGCCCTCGACCCGACTGGAACTGCCCCGGATTTCCCGAACCACCAGGTAGTCCGCGAAGGCGGCCTCGACGTTCGCGCTGTAGCCCATGGCATCCTGGGCCTTGTTCACGGCGAGCTTGCCGAGGCGCAGCACCGCCGGGTCGTTCTCGGCGATCCGTTCGGCATAGGCCATCGTCTCGCGTTCCAGTTCGTCCTCCGCGTGGACCCGGTTGACCAGGCCCAGTTCGCGCGCCTCCTCGGCGTCGATGAAGCGGCTCTCGAACAGCAGCTCCTTCGCCTTGCGGGGATGGATGTCCCAGGGCACGGTGAAGGTCTCGAACAGGCTCGCCAGGAAGCGGGCGCTCGGCGCCGCGAAGATCAGGTCCATCGCCGCCGCGATCATCCAGCCGCCGAAGATGCAGTAGCCGTGCACCATCGCGATCGTCGGCTTCGGCAGGTTGCGCCACTTGACCGTGTTGTCCAGGTTGTACCAGCGGAACGCCTCGTACCAGTCCATGCCGACCCACTGGGTCAGTCCCCGGGCCTCGACGTCCGCCTGCTGCTCCGGCGTGCCCAGGTCGTGGCCGGACGAGAAGTGCTTGCCGTCGCCCTTGAGCACGACGACCCGGACCTCGTCGTCGGCCATCGCCCGGTCGAGCTGGCGGTCCAGGTCGTCGAGCAGCTTCCAGCTCTGCGCGTTGTGGTAGCGGGCGCGGTCAAGCGTCAGCACCGCCACCGGACCGCGCCGTTCGTAGCGAACCTCTTCTGCTGCCATATCCTGTCCTCGGCCTGTCATGTGGGGGGAAACCGATGAAGCGTAGCGCACCGCCTGCAGCCATCGAGCCGGCCACTGGGTGCGCCGGCGTCTTCGCCGGCATCCGGCGCGAAGCGACGGCCTGCGGGCATCCTGCCTCACTCGCCGTCGCTCTGTTTGCCGTCTGCGCCCTGGCCTGCGGCGGCGGCACGGAGCGACCCAACATCGTCCTGGTCATGACCGACGACCAGGGCTACGGCGACTTCGGCTTCACCGGCAACCCGGTCCTCCGGACGCCGCACCTCGACGCCCTGGCCGCGCAGAGCTCACAGGTCGAGCGCTTCTACGTCAGCCCCGTCTGCACGCCGACGCGCGCCTCGCTGATGACGGGCCGCTACAACTACCGCACCCGCGCCATCGACACCTACATCGGCCGGGCGATGATGGAACCGGAAGAGGTGACGATCGCCGAGATGCTCCGGGACGCCGGCTACGCCACCGGCATCTTCGGCAAGTGGCACCTGGGCGACGCCTACCCGATGCGCGCGATGGACCAGGGCTTCCAGGAGAGTCTGGTCCACCGCGGCGGCGGCATCGGACAGCCGTCCGACCCGCCCGGCGGCGAGGGCAAGTACACGGACGCCGTGCTGTTTCGCAACGGACAACGCGAGGAGACGGCCGGGTACTGCACGGACGTCTACTTCGACGCCGCGTTCGACTTCATGGAGCGGGCGGCCGGAGAGGGCCGGCCGTTCTTCGCCTACGTACCGACGAACGCGCCCCATGGTCCGTTCCACGACGTTCCGGAGGACTGGCTGGCGCACTACGGGCAGGTAGACCTGACCGCGGCGCTTCCCGATCCCGGCCAGGTCAGCGAGCAGGTCCTCGATCGGCTGGCGCGCAGCTACGCCATGATCAGCAACATCGACGACAACATCGGCCGACTGATGGCGCGGCTCGACGAACTGGGCCTCGCGGAGAACACGCTCGTCGTCTTCCTGGTCGACAACGGACCGGATCGCGACCGCTACAACGCCGGACTCCGCGGCCGCAAGGGAGCCGTGTTCGAGGGCGGCATCCGGTCGCCTCTGCTGGCGCGGTGGCCGGGACATCTGCCGGCCGGCGGTGAAGCCGTGGACCGGATCGGCGCACACATCGACATCACGCCGACGCTGCTCGACGCTGCCGGTGTCGAACGGCCCCCGGGGCTCCATCTCGACGGCCGCAGCCTGCTCGGCCTGCTGGCCGGCCACGACGACGCCGCGGCCTGGCCCGACCGCACCCTGTACTTCCAGTTCCACCGGGGAGACGAACCGACCGCGTTTCGTTCCTTCGCCGCGGTCGGCCAGCGTTACAAGCTGGTCCATCCCTCCCCGCGCGGCGAGGGGGACTGGGATGGCGAACTCGCCCTCGAGCTCTACGACCTCGAGGCGGATCCGGCCGAGACCCGGAACCTGATCGACGACGCACCCGAGATCGCAGCCGGGATGAGCGACGACTACCTGGAGTGGTTCGAGGACGTGAGCTCCACCCGCCCGGACAACTACGCGCCGCCGCGGATCGTCGTCGGCACGGACCAGGAACCTGTGACCGTCCTCACCCGCCAGGACTGGCGGCGGATCACCGACGACCAGGGCTGGCGGCCGACCTCGCGGGGCCGCTGGCTGCTGAGCGCAAGGGAGGACGCGACGTTCGACGTCGAGGTGCGGCTGGTCGCCGGCTCCAGCGCTCCGGTGCTCCTCGACGTTGGCGACCGGGAGCTCAGCCAGGACCTGGCCCCGGATCAGCAGACCGCGACCTTTGACGAGGTCCCGGCGCCGGCCGGCGACTTCGCGCTCAGCGCGGCGGCCGGCGAAGGCGAGGACCGGCGAGGAGCGCATCAGGTCGTGCTGCGACGGCGCTAGCGCGGCAGAGCGTCCAGAAGCCGGCGCTACGCGCCGGATGCCGGCGGTGACGCCGGCGCACCCAGTCTCTGCCGCGCTAGCGCCGGCCGTGCCTCTGCTAATCTCCGCAGCCAATGTTGCGCCGCGCCGGTTCGCCACTCACCGTCGTCAATGCACTCGCGCTGACGACCGCCACCCTGCTCACTGGAGCCTGGGATCTGAGTGGCCACGGTCACGACGTGATAGCGGCAAGCGCCGCCTACTGCGTGGTCGACCATGAGGCGGAGACCTCCGGCATCGCCGGTGGCACCACGCTCGGCCAGGCCGCGGCGCGGCACGACCACTCCTGCGTCGCATGCAAACTGGGCCGCACCAAGTCCGTCGAGGATCGCAAGACCTCGATCGCCGGGCCGCTCGACCTCTCCTCCACCGCGTCAGGATCCGATCACGGACCCGGGCCAAGGAGTGGCGAGGGTTGGCGGCAAACCCCGCGCGGTCCGCCCCAAGGCTGAGTCGACACGTCTCCGATCCGCGCAGAGCGCGAGGCACCGGAGCCACCCCTCGCCAGGGAAGATGGCGGCCACGACGCGATCAGCCTCTAGCTAGCTAGCTAGCTAGCTGATCCCACGCAGTTGCCGCATCGCGTCGCCGACGATTTCGGCCCGCTTCCATCTCAGCGAACACCGCAGCCAGCGCTACAACACCCTTCGACTCGGACTGAACGACCCAGGAACTCCCTACCATGCTCGCTAGCCACATCAAGGCCTTCAACTCCCAGCCGCGGCACCGGCCCCACCGGCGTCAGGCGGTGACGGGCGCCATTCTCTGTGCCCTCGCCCTCCTCCTCATTCCCGCGACGGCCGCCGCCCAGGAAACCGGCTCCGTGGCCGGCTCCGTCGACACCCACGGTGAGAGAATCGTGCTCGCCGTGGCACGCATCCCCGCACTCGGCATCAGCACCGCGGTGTCCACGGACGGAGCGTTCCGCTTCGACGAGGTGCCGGCCGGCACCTATCTCGTCGTCGTCGAGATTCCCGCCTTCGGCACGGCGAGCGAGACCATCACCGTTGCGGGCGGCGACGAGTTGGATGTCCAGCTCGAAATGCGTCACGGGACGCACTTCGACGAGGTCGTGGTCACCGCGACCGGGGACCTCCGCCGCGCCTCCGAGTTGGCGAATCCCGTGTCCGTGCTGTCCGGCACTGACCTCCAACTACGTCTTGGCGCCACATTGGGCGAGACGCTGGAAGGCGAACCAGGCGTGCACTCGACGTCGTTCGTGCCCGGCGCCAGCCGGCCGATCATTCGCGGCCTGAGCGGCGCCCGGATCCGCGTCATGGAAAACGGACTCGACACCGGCGACGCCTCCGTCGTCAGCGCCGACCACGCCGTGACCTTCGAACCGGCGCACGCCGAACAGATCGAGGTGCTGCGCGGACCCGCCACGCTCCGTTTCGGTTCCGAGGCAATCGGCGGCGCGGTCAACATGGTCGACGGCCGGATCCCGAGCGAGAAGCCTGTCAGCGCGCTGAGAGGCACGATCGACCTTCGCGGCGGGTCCGTGGCCGACGAGCGAATGGGCGCGATCCATCTCAACGGCGGCGGCGATGAATGGGCCTGGCACCTGGGCGCCGTGAGCCGGGAAGCCGACCCGTACGAGATTCCCGGCCACGCACAGGTCGAGGAGGAGCACGACGATCACGACGATGATCACGACGACGACCACGACGAAGACGAAGATCACGACGACGAGGACGAAGACCACGACGACCACGAAGACGAGGATCACGACGAACACGACCACGAAGAGCACGAAGACGAGAACCCCTTCGGGATCGTCCCGAACACGGATTACATGACCGAGAGCGGGCGCTTCGGCTTCACCCGCTTCTTCGGCGACCGTGGCTCGATCGGCATCTCGGTCAGCGGCTTCAACACGGACTACGGACTCCCGCCAGGCGCCCACGCCCATCACCACCACGAGGACGAGCACGACCACGACGACGAGGACCACGACGACGAGGATCATGACGACGAGGACCACGACGACGAGGACCACGACGACGAGGACCACGACGACGAGGACCACGACGACGAGGACCACGACGACGAGGACCACGACGACGAGGATCATGACGACGAGGACCATGACGACCACGACGAGCACGGCGAGGAAGAGGAGCTCCCGATCCGCGTAGACATGAGGCAGCGCCGCGTGGACCTGCGGGCCGAAGCCCTGCCGATGGCGGGCGCCTTCCAGAGGATCGAGGTCCGGATGACGGGGACCGACTACGAGCACGTCGAGCTCGAAGGCCCCGACGTCGGCACGACGTTCTCCAACGACTACCTCGAGACCCGGCTCGAGATGTTCCAGCGCGAGCGGGGCCGCAGCCGCGGCTCCGTCGGCCTCCAGTACTCGGACCGCGATCTCGCCGCCATCGGCGAGGAAGCCTTCGTTCCGCCGACACAGTCCCAGGGATGGGCTCTCTTTACCTCACAGGAGATCGAGGCCGGTCCCGTCCGCTGGCAGTTCGGCGCTCGCTTCGAGCAGCTCGACCACAATCCGGTGAGTTCTCGGGACACCTCGCACGACGGCGTGTCCGCTTCAGCGGGCCTGGTCTGGGACGCCGGTTCCGACTGGACGCTGGGCGTGTCGGTCGCCCGCTCGGCCCGCCTGCCCGCGGCGGAGGAGCTCCATTCCGACGGCCTGCACGTCGCCACCCTGAGCTACGAGGTCGGTAACCCGAACCTGGAGAA
Organism: Candidatus Multivorans thiocomprendens; assembly: GCA_027493375.1. GTDB lineage: Bacteria > Acidobacteriota > Thermoanaerobaculia > Multivoradales > Multivoraceae > Multivorans > Multivorans thiocomprendens. Next base: position 7,887 of record JAPVWO010000301.1, read on the forward strand.
CGAGGTCGGCACCGGGTTCGACGTGTCGCTGCGCAAGACGGAAGGGCTGCTGACCGGCGAACTGACGCTCTTCAGCCAGAGCTTCAGCGACTTCATCTACCAGCGGTTCACCGGCGAAGAGGAGGACGGGTTCGCCGTCCTCCGCTACACCCAGGCCGACGCCTCCACCGAAGGGGCCGAACTCCGGCTCCGGCTGGAGCTGCTCGACCGGAACGACCATCACCTGCACATCCAGGCGATAGCGGACACGGTCAACGCCGAGCTGGACGCGGGCGGCAACCTGCCGCGGATTCCGCCGATGAGCTTCGGCGCCGGCCTCCACTACCACGGCCACCACTGGCGCGCCGCGGTGGAAGGTCGCTGGTTCGACGACCAGAACGACGTCGCTGAACTGGAGACCCCAACCGAGGGCTACACGCTGGTCAACGCCCACGTCGGGCGGCGCTTCATCCTCGGCAACCAGATCCTCGACGTGCTGCTGCGGGGCCGCAACCTGACGGACGAGGAAGCGCGCGTGCACACGTCCTTCCTGAAGAACTTCAGGCCGCTGCCCGGCAGGGACGTCACCCTGTCGGCCCGGTTCTGGTTCTAGGTCGGATTCAGCCAGGGCCCGAGGGCTGTCCGGCATCCCTTTCGCCGGACAGCCCTTCGTTCCCCGCAGTACGCCGCCTACGGGCGCCGTCTCTCCTGACGGTCGGCTTGTGCGTCTGTCTGGCCGCCTGCGGGCCCGGCGTGTCCCACGATCCGGGACCCGTCGAAGGCAAGGCGGTGGAGATGCCCTATACGGGGATCTTCAGCGTCGTCGAACGGGACGGCTATCGCGTTGTCGACATCGAGGCATCCATCGTCACCTGGGGCGGAACGGCGGGCGGGCCACCGCAGCGGGCCCGCCTCGTGCTGGTTCCGCGGGACATAGAGCCGCCAACCCTGTCGGGAGATCTAGCCGGGGCCTCGCTGATCCGAACGCCCGTCGAGCGGATCGCCGTCAACGATCACCCTCATGAGGCCATGCTGCGCGTACTCGGGGTCGAGGACCGGATCGTCGCCGTAGGCGGGAGTACCAGTTACGACGATGACCTGCGCCGCAAGGCCCGGTCGGGTCAGATCCAGCAGATCGGCTATGGCTGGCACATGCCGCCAACGCTCGACGCCCTGGTGGCGGTGCGGCCGGACGTGCTGATCGCGCGCATGGCCGATCTCACGCACACCCGGCACATGGAGCGCGTCGAATCGCTTGGCGTTCCGGTCGTGCCGACCTTCATCGATGCGGAGCCGCACTACATGGGCCGCGTCGATTGGGTCCGTCTGATGGGTCTGCTGACCGGGAAGGAGGCTGAAGCCGACGCTTTCGTCCGGATGGTCGCGCAGGAGGTCGACCGTCTGAAGTCCCTCGCTGACGGGCAACCGCGGCGATCGATTCTCTGGGCCTGGTACCGGAGCGCGGGCAATCGCTGGGCGGTCACGCAGCGGAACTCCGATGCAGCGCTCCTTCGCGACGCCAACGCGGAGCTCGTGATGGGCGCCGAGGACGATCCGGAGCTCGACACCTTCTCCGATCTGTCAACAGAGCGGCTCCTTCGGGACGCCACGGATGCCGACTGCTGGATGATCCGCGACCCGCTGTCCCCAAGGTTCGACGATCGAGCCGTCCTCTCGCGCTTCAAGGCGTATCGGGAGGGCTGCGTCTTCTGGGAGCCGGGCAAACGCCATCCGACCGCGGATTCGTGGGAAGTATGGGAAATGGGGGACATCCGTCCGGACTGGCGCCTGGCGGACATCGTCAAGATGGTGCACCCGGAACTTCGGGACGGCGATTGGCGTTACCTCGCCCCGGAAACGTGGGAGGCAGGCCATGGCGGCGCGAGTCAGCACTAGCGGCGCCGCCCTCCTCGCGTCGCTCGCCGCCCTCTCGCTGCTGACGCTGACCTACGGGCAGATCGCGCTGCCGCTGGCCGACACCGTCGGCGCGTTGACCGGGACGCAGTCGAGCGACCTGGCCCGCCAGATCGTCCTGGAGATCCGCCTGCCGCGGGTAGCCGCCGCGATCATCGCCGGCGCCGCGCTCGGCATGGCTGGAGTGCTCATGCAGGCGCTCTTCCGCAACCCCGTTGCCGACGCATGGTCCCTCGGCCTGCTGGCGGGAGGCCAGCTCGGGGTCGCGCTCACCGTCACCGCGGCGGCTTTCGCGGGTCCCGCGGCCGTTTCCTTCCTGACCTTCTTCGAAGGCCCCAGCATCACGCTGGCCGCCGCAGCCGGCGTAGCGGTTGCGGCATTCGCCATGCTGGCGCTCGGCCGCCGCGTCGGCGCCATCACGCTGCTCGTCATCGGCCTGATGCTCGGCTTCACCTCCCAGGGCCTCACCAGCGTTCTTCTTCATTTCGCCGCACGCGCCGGTGGCCGGGTCTATGGCGGATGGCGGGATGCGAGCTTCGCCGGCGTCGCCCCTTCGGCCCTGGCGTGGCTCTCGCTGCCGATCCTGATCGGCGCCTGCGTCGCCATCGCGACGGCCAAACCGCTCAGTTCGCTGCTTCTCGGCGAGACCTACGCGCGCAGCCTCGGCGTCAAGGTGACGTCGCTCCGGCATGCCGTCCTGGCGGCAACCGTGCTCCTGGTGGCGCCGGTCGTGGCCTTCTGCGGCCCGGTGAGCTTCGTCGGTCTCATCGCACCGCACTTCGCACGCGCATTGGCCGGGACGGCGCGAATCCTCCCGCTCCTGCCGCTTGCCGCACTCGGCGGCGCGCTGCTCGCCCTTGCCGGCGACGCCATCGTTCATGCGCCGTGGGAACAGCACTTCCTGCACCTGAACGCGATCCTCGCCATCGTCGGCGCTCCAGTGGTGATCCTCATCCTGATCTTCTCGCCGGCCGTGAGGCAGTGGCGCTGATGCTGGATCTGCAGTCCCTCGCCGTGGGCTATCGCAACACGCGCGGAGTCGTCCTGTCCGGCATCGACCTGGCGGCCGCGCCTGGCGACTTCATCTGCATCCTCGGCCGCAACGGGTCCGGAAAGTCGACCCTCATGCGCACGATCGCGGCACTGCAAACGTCGCTTGACGGCGCTGTACTGCTCGACGGCGAAGACGTCGCCTCCATGCGTCCCGCGACCCGCGCGCGACGAATCGCCGTCGTGCTGACGGAGCGGCAGTTCAATCCGGGCCTTCGCGTCGAGGACGTCATCGCGCTTGCCCGGCAGCCCTTCACGGGCTGGCAGGGTGGACTGGCGGACAAGGACCGGGCGGCAATCGCCGACGCCGTCGCAGTGGCCGGTGTCGGGCCGTTCCTGCGCCGCTACTTCAGCGACATCAGCGACGGCGAGCGACAGCGCGTGATGATCGCGCGGGCGCTCGCGCAGACCCCGCGCCTCATGGTCCTCGACGAGATCACCGCCTTCCTCGACCTTCCGAGCCGAGTGGAGATCATGGCCCTCCTGCGCTCCCAGGCCAGGCAGAAGGGGCAGGTCGTCCTCCTCTCGAGCCACGACCTCGACCTGTCGCTTCAGCTAGCCGACAGCGTCTGGCTGCTCGACGGGGGTGGCGGCTTTTCGGTCGGCACGCCGGAGGAGCTGAGCCAGAGCGGCCACGTCGGCCAGGCCTTCGACAACGAAGCGATCCGGTTCTCGCCCTCGCAAGGGCGGTTCGAGATCAGCTCGTCCGCATCCGCGAATACGTGATAAAAGGCCCTTCCGTGCCGCACCGGTCCCACTCGCCGCTCGTCATCGTCAACGCCCTCGCGCTGACGATCGCCACCTTCCTCACCACCTCGGGCGTGGTTTGCCACCTCCACGACGTGGCGGCGGCGAGCAACGCCTGGAGCGCGCTCGACCGCGAAGCCGAGGCCGCCGGGGCCACGAACGGCGCCAGACTCGGCAACGCCGCGGCAACGCACGAACACTCCTGCGTCGCCTGCAGGACCGCAAGTTCCAAGCCCACCGAGATCGGCAGGAGCTCCGTTGGGAGGCCGCTCGACCTCGCTGCGGCCGTGGCAAGACCCGAGAACGACGGCAATGCCAGGCGCGGCGAGTCCAGGCCGCAGGCCGCTCGCGGCCCGCCCTCGGGCTGAGTCGACAGCGGCTCCGACCCACGCTGAGCGCGCGGCGTCGGAGCCGCCAGGAAGCAAACCAGGCATCACTCGCCCCACGTCGGAGCGATGGCGGCGACGCCATCGCGGTCAGCCGTAGCTGGTCGCAGGGAATCGCGGCATCGCGGGGCCGACAACTTCGGTGCGCTGCCCCCGTTGCGGATTCCCCGGCAAGCGCCAGAACACCCCCTTCGACTCGGACTGAACCAACCAGGAACTCCAACCCATGCTCGCCACCTTCACCATGTTCTCGAACTCCCATCTACGGCGCCAGCCCCGCTGGCGCCAGGCAGTGACGGCCGCCGCTCTCTGCGCCCTTGCCCTCCTTCCGAGTCCGCCCACAGCCAACGGTCAAGCGACGGGATCCGTCGCCGGAACGGTCAGCAGCCCCGGCGACGCCGGCATCTCGCTCGCCGTCGCCCGACTCGATGAGCTTTCCCTCAGCGCCCCGGTGGCAGCGGACGGGACGTTTCGTTTCGACGCCGTGCCTCCAGGCACGTATCTCCTGGTCGTCGACATCCCGTCGGTCGGCCGGACCAGCCAGTCGATCACCGTGGACGCCGACCGGGAGACGACCGTCGAGCTGGAACACGATCACGTCACCCACTTCGACGAGATCGTCGTGACCGCCTCCGGCGATCTCCGGAACGAGTCCGATCTGCCGAACGCGATCTCCGTGCTGGGCGGCGCCGATCTGCAACTGCGCACGGGGGCGACGCTGGGCGAGACCCTGGCGGGGGAACCGGGCCTGTCCTCGAGCGCGTTCGTGCCGGGAGCGGCGCGGCCGGTCATCCGCGGCCTGTCGAGCGCCCGTGTTCGGGTGCTCAACGGCGGCATGGGAACCGGCGACGTTTCCGTGGAAAGCGCCGATCACGCGATCACGTCCGACCCGCTCCTGGCCGATCAGATCGAAGTGCTGAGAGGTCCGGCCACGCTCCGCTACGGCTCGGGCGCCATCGGCGGCGCCGTGAACGTCGTCGACGGTCGCATTCCAACAAACCGGGCGGCAAAGACCTTCGGCGGCAAGATCGACCTGATCGGGGGTTCGGCGACCGGCGAGAGGACGGGCGCGCTCCAGCTCAATGGCGGCGGCGGCGAATGGGCCTGGCACATCGGGGCCGTCAGCCGCACGGCCGATCCGTACGAGATCCCCGGCTACGCCCGCCTCGAGGAGGATCACGACGACCACGACGAGCACGACGACCACGAGGACGAGGACGACGACCACGACGATCACGACGAGCACGACGATCACGACGAGCATGACGACCACGAAGAGGAGAACTCCTTCGCCATCGTCCCGAACACCGACCTGAGGACCGAGAGCGGCCGCTTCGGCGTCACCCGCTTCTTCGGCGACCGCGGTTTTCTGGGCGTCTCGTTCAGCGGTTTCAGCACCGACTACGGCATTCCTCCGGGCGCCCACAGCCATGCGCATCACGATCACGGAGAAGACGACCACGACGACCACGAGGACGAGCACGAGGACGAGCACGAGGACGAGCATGGCCACGAGGACGAGCATGGCCACGAAGACGAGCATGGCCACGAGGACGAGCACGGCCACGGCGAGGACGAGCACGAGGACGAGGGCGAGGAGAACATTCGCCTCGACATGAAGCAGCAGCGCATCGACCTCAGAAGCAGCGTCTACCTGCTCGCGTCCGCCTTCGAGAGGTTCGACGTGCAGATGTCCGGAACGGACTACGAGCACGTCGAGTTCGAAGCCGGCCACACCGGCGTCCTCTACACGAACGAGCTGTTCGAGACCCGGGTCGAGATGTTCCAGCGCGAGCGGGGCGCCAGCCGGGGCAGCATCGGCGTGCAGCATGTGAACCGCGATCTCGCCGCAATCGGCGCCGAGGCCTTCATCCCCCCGACCCACTCGAACACCTGGGCAGCCTTCACCAACCAGGAGATCGAAAGGGGCTCGATCCGCTGGCAGTTCGGCGCCCGCTTCGAACAGGCCGAGCACAATCCGGCGAACGGACCGGCCTGGTCCGGCGACGGCGTTTCCGCGTCGGCCGGCCTGGTCTGGTCGGCCGGAGAGGCGTGGAACCTTGGCCTCTCAGCCTCCCGCTCAGTTCGTCTCCCCAGCCCGGGAGAGCTGTTCTCGGACGGCGCTCACATACCCACCCGGACCTTCGACATCGGCGATCCCGATCTCGACCAGGAGATCGGCGCCGGCGTTGACCTCACCCTGCGCAAGGAGGAGGGAATCCTCCAGGGCAAGTTGACCTTCTTCCGGCAGGACTTCCAGGACTTCATCTACCACGCGTTCACCGGCGCGGAGATGGCTGGATTCCCGGTCGTCCGCTACAGTCAGGCCGACGCGATGATGACCGGCGCCGAGCTCCACGCGCGGATCGAGCTTGCGGAGTGGAACGGGCATGACCTGCACATGGAGATCCTGGGCGACACCGTCGACGCCGAGCTGGACGAAGGCGGAAACCTGCCGAGGATTCCGCCCATGAGTCTGGGCGCCGGCCTCCACTACCACGGCCACGACTGGCGGGCAGCGGTCGAGTGGCGCTGGGTCGACGACCAGAACGATGTTGCACAGCAGGAGACGCCGACCGACGGCTACACGATGCTGAACGCCCACGTCGGCCGGCGCTTCACGCTGAAGAACGAGATCGTCGACGTGCTCCTGCGGGGCCGCAACCTGACCGACGAGGAGGCGCGCGTGCATACGTCGCTCCTGAAGACCTTCGCGCCCTTGCCCGGGCGCGACGTCACGCTGTCGCTCCGCTACTGGTTCTAGGAGCTGCCGGTGCGCGTCAACAGTGCCCGTGACGGAGCCTGGCCGCGGTGGCCGGCGATGTTCGTTCTCGTCTTCCTGCTCGCGGTCGCGACGGCCGGCGCCCAGGTGCCCGCCGGGACGCCGGAGGACGTGGGGTTGTCCGCGAAACGTCTCGAGCGAATCGGCGAGATGATCCAGCGCGCAATCGACGCGAAGCAGATCTCAGGCGCCGTCACCGTCGTCGCGCGGCGCGGCCGCGTCGCCCACTTCGAGGCGCGAGGCCTCATGGACATCGAGACGAACGCCCCGATGCGCAAGGACGCCATCTTCCCGATCGCCTCGATGACGAAGCCGGTAACCGCCGTCGCCATCCTGATCCTCGTCGAAGAGGGGAAGGTCCGTCTGTCGGATCCGGTGTCCCGCTTCATTCCGGAGTTCAAGGACACGAAGGTCGCGATGCCGCGATCGGACGCCGCAGGCGAGGAAGGCGACATCTACACGGTGCCGGCGAAGCGCGAGGTCACGGTGCACGACCTGATCACCCACACGTCGGGTCTGGGCAGCCGCGGCGCGGCACGCGAGGCGACGGCGCGCATCGCCCCTCGCGATCCGACCGGCACGGTCGCGGACTGGGCGGCCGCGCTCGGAGCGGCCCCCCTCGACTTCCATCCGGGCACCCGCTGGCGGTACAGCGCGCTGGCGGGGATCGACACGCTGGGGCGCATCGTCGAGGTCGCCTCGGGTCTGACGTTCGACGAGTTCCTGCGGCTGCGGGTCTTCGAGCCCCTGGGAATGAAGGACACCGCCTTCGACGTGCCGGAGGACAAGAAGCAGCGCGTCGTGACGCTGTACATTCGCACCCCCGACGGCCTCGAACTCCGCCAGAAGCTGCCGGAGTGGCTGGCCACGACGACGTTGCACGGCGGTGCCGGCGGTCTCTGGTCGACGGCCGAAGACTACCTGCGGTTCGCCCAGATGCTGGTCAACGGCGGGGAGCTGAACGGCACGCGGCTGCTGGGATCCCGGACCGTCGAACTGATGGGGTCGAACCACGTCGGCGACCTGTACGAGAAGGCGAGGAGCCCCGGGATGGGGTTCGGACTGACCGTGGACGTCGTGCTCGACGGCGTCGCGGCCCGCGGTGACCACCGGTCCACCGGCAGCTTCGGCTGGGGTGGCGCGTTCGGCACCAGCTACTGGGTCGATCCCCGGGAGGACCTGACCGCGGTTCTCATGGTGCAGACGCCGGGCGGTCCGCTCCGGGTCGACTTCCAGAACGCCGTGATGCAGGCGATCATCGACTGACCCGAGAGTCGCCGGGGATCGCGGCGATCGCGACCGCCGTGTTCTCTCAGACTCCGTCAACCCTGGCCCGACAGAGTCTGCTCTGTCACTGCTCGCCAACCGGCTTCGATGGCGGCATCCATCAGAGGTGTTGCTTCGGCGTCTGAGTTGGCGATGGAGATGCGCCCGAACTGCGCTCGTCCCAGCTCGTGCGGCGCCTGCCCCTCGGGCCAGTCGGGATCGTCGAGCGAGACGTAGAAGTAGGCATATCCGTGGGGCCAACGGTTCACCGTGATTGCGCCGATGTCTCTTTCGTGATCGAAGCCGTGCTGGCCCAGGAGAGACTGGAGCTGGTCACGAATCCGTTCCTCGTAGGTTTCGAAGGAAGTCGTGTACACCTCCATGCGCCCCTTGCGAAGCAGGTCGCGGAGGGACTCGTCGTCTTGGGGTGCCGGGGTCGGACTGGCCATCATCAGGACGACCATCGGGTCGTCCGGCCCGCGGGGCGGCTCGTAGCCGCCCGTCGTCGTGATCGGCGCGCAGCTCACCATGGTGAAGGGGTCGTGCGGGCAGGCCACGAGGTTCGCGTCGAGCTTCGAGAACGCGTGTCCGTCCTTCAGCAGGACGTTGGCGTAAACCAACGGCACCTTGGCCCCGTACCGGAGCGCTTCCTTCTGGCGACTGGGCAGGTCCGGGCACAGGTGGGGGATCAGGCGGTTGTAGCAGGCGAGGATGCAGTGTTCACCGGCAATGCGGAGCGCTTCGCCGGCGCGCACGTAGTCGACCTCCACCTTCTCGTCGCCCTGGAGCCGTACCCCGACCACGGTGCTGCTCAGCCGTAGCCGCGTGTCGCCGTCGTCCCGGTCCAGAGCTTCGTAGACAAAGCGACTGGTCGCGATGTCCTCGAAGCCCGTCGCGTCGGGTGCGGCAGCCGGAATCAGCCGGTGCACGAGCAGTCTCGCGACCGATGCGTTGCCGTCCGGGAAGTACTGCGCCTGGAAGGCGACGCCGGCGACGACGACCTTGGCGAGGGAGTGCACCTTGCCTGCGAGCCACCCCATGCCGGGCAGACCCGGCGCGGCCGCGGTCAGGGCCTCCATCACCGAGTGGTTCCAGCCGGTGAAGCCGTTCAGCACGCGGAGGAACGCGTCGAGGACCTCGAGCGTCTCCTTCTGAAGTCCGACCCGGTCCAGAAGGAAGCGGCTGTAGCTGACCGTGTTGATGTACTCGTACTTCTCCCGCAGGGAGAGGTCGTCCAGAAAGTCCTTGCCGCCGCCGAACAGGCTGAGCAGCTTGTCCTGTTCCGCCGGAGCGATCGGCAGCGCCCGAACGAGGCTCGTGTAGTCGCCCGCGCCGTGCATGGCCAGCGCCCAGTTGCTGCCCACGATCTCGTGGCCGCCTTCGGCTGGAAGCGCCAACACATTGTTGGCCCCGAGGTTCGCCATCGCGAAGTCCTTCGAAGTGTTGGCGGCCATGGCCTTCGTGTCGATGCCCAGATCCGCGAGCAGTCCCTTGACGATCAGGCTGTAGCTGTCAGGCGCCTCCAGGTTCTGAGCACCGCCCACGCCCAGCACCATGCGCCCGTCGTGGTGGAACTCGTTGCGCTTCGCGTGCCCACCGAAGTCGTCGTGGTTGTCGAGGAGCAGGATGCGGGCTTCGGGACCCTGCTTCTTACGGTAGAACCACGCGGCCGCCAGGCCGCTGATGCCGGCGCCGACGACGATCAGGTCGTAGTGCTCATCGAGTTCCCGGTACTCGGTCGGCTTGTCCCCGTCCCGGGCAAGGGCGTGGGCCACCTCGAAGGAACCGGGGTGGCTGCCCCGCATCCCGGTCAGTGCCGGCGGATAGTGAACCGAGGCTGCTCCTTCCGGGGCGGACGCTTGCGAGCCGACCTGTGCGAGAAGCTGGCTCGGCGCCACCAGGCTCGTGCCGGCGCCGATGGCGACACCGCTTAGGAAGTCACGCCGTGTGATGCGCAAGGACATCGCGCCCTCCAGGGTTGGACATGTCAGGTGACATGCTAGCCCTGATGTCACTGCTGGAAGGAACCACCTTGTTCGTCGGCGGCGGTTGCCGCTGGGCGGACGATGCCGACGCCGTCCACGATGCCGTGCTGGCGCTCGTGGCTTCCCGGTATGGCGAGAAGGACGCATCGAAGCCGACGGAGGAACGATGAACGAGACGCTGAAAGCCCACCCGCCCGCCGATCTAGACCGCCAGGTCAACCGGGCAGCCTTCTATTCGGCGGCGGTCCTGCTAGTGGCGACCGTGCCGTCCCTGCTCCTCCCCCTCGATGCGCCGCAAGGGCCGGTTGCGGATCGATTGATCTGGTTCAGTTCGAACCTCGGAGCCTTCGTCTTCGGATGGATCGTTCAGATGATCCTGATGTTGACGTTGACTGGCGTCTTCGCAGGCGCCGCATGGCAGCTACGACGCTCGCACCCGCTACGGGCTTTCGTCGCGGGGACGGCGCTGTTCATCTCGCTCGTTGCCTTCATCATTCCCAAGTTCATCGCCATCTGGTCGATACCACAGATGGTCTCGGAATCCGCAAGAGTCTCTTCCCATAGCGGCGTGTCCGAGCAGTTGTTCCAGCTCTTGAACCCCTCTCTTGCCTTCTCGCTCTTCACGTCCTTCGACTACCTGGGGTTCTGGATGTACGCCGTCTTTGGTCTCCTGGTCGCACGTCCGCTGTTTCGATTGACCCTGAGCGCCAAGATCGCTGCCGTCGCGTTGGGAGTGTACGGCCTCCTGTACCACCTCCTGTTCGTGGGTGTGCTGACGCGAAACGTCGCGCAGGCGGATATCGGCGCGTACTCCACGTCGATCGGGGCCCTGCTGCTCGTCGCGGTGATCAGCCTGGCCATCCGCTTTCGGAAAGCCATGGTTGCCGAGGGCGGAAGGTGATCGCGAACTCGGATGTTCGGCCTCGCGCCAGGGGCCGAACCCTGCTCGCGTGGGCCGGCATGCTGGTGCTCGGGTCGACCCTGGCGGCGCAGGAGGGCGAGTGGCCGTACTTCGGCGGCGACCGCACCTTCAAGCGCTACTCGCCGCTCGACCGGGTCGACGCCTCGAACGTCGGCGATCTGCGCATCGTGTGGCGACGGCCGGGTCTGGAACCGGAGCTCAAGGAGGAGTTCCCCGAGCTGCGTCCGGGCAACAACCTGCGGTCGACGCCCATCATGGTCGACGGTCGCCTCTTCCTGACCAACCTGGTCGGCCTGCTCCGCGCCGTCGATCCGGCGAGCGGCGAGACCCTGTGGTTTCAGGCCCCGTTCGAGCCGACGATCGAAGAGGCACGCGGCTTGAGCCCACGGGGCGTCGACCTCTGGACCGGCGGCGAGCGGCAACGACTGTTCCTCGCACGCGGCAACTACCTTTACTCGGTCGACGCCTCTAGTGGCGAGCTCGACGGCGACTTCGGCGACCAGGGACGCGTCAGCCTCCGCCTCCCGGGACCGCTTGCCGGCGATTTCACCTGGACTGCCGGGCCGATCGTCGTGGGCGACGTCGTCGTGGTGGCCGGATACACGGGCGGCGCCGGCGACGGCGGCAGCAAGAGGGAAGCGACGCCGGAGGATGTGCGCGGCTACGACGTCCGCACGGGCCGCCGGCTGTGGACGTTCCACGTCGTGCCGCGGCCGGGCGAGCCGGGCAATGAGACCTGGGGCGACGGCTCGTGGGAGTACTCGGGAGACCTCGGGTCGTGGTGCTGCCTGTCGGCCGACGAGGAACTGGGCCACGTCTACGTCCAGCTCTCGGCCCCGACCGCGGCGTACTACGGCGGCCACCGGCCCGGCGACAACCTGTACTCCAACTCACTCGTGGCGCTCAACGCCGGGACGGGCGAGCGGGTCTGGCACTTTCAGATGGTCCGCCACGACGTCTGGGAATGGGACACCGTCGGTCCGGCGACCCTCGGCGAGATCACGGTCGACGGGAGGCGAATCGACGCCGTCATGCAGCCCTCGAAAACCGGCTTCCTCTACGTCTTCGATCGCCGTACCGGGGAGCCGGTGTGGCCGATCGAGGAGAGGGCCGTGCCCGGCTCACGGGTCCCCGGGGAACGACTGTCGCCGACCCAGCCATTCCCGACGAAGCCGCCGCCCTTCGACCGGCAGGGATTCGTGGAGGACGACCTGATCGACTTCACGCCGGAGCTCCGGGCGCGGGCCCTGGAGCTCGTCAAGCCCTTCCGGCTCGGGCCGATCTTCACGCCGCCCGGCCTGATGGACGACGAGCAGGGGAAGATCGGCACCCTGACGAATCCGGGATGGTGGGGAACGGGGAACTGGCATACCGGCGCCTTCGATCCCGAGACCGGCGTGTACTACGCCGTGTCCCACACCTGGCCGAGCGTGTACTCCCTGACACAGCCGGAAGGCAGCAACGCGACACTCGGCTACGTGGTCGGCTACGACGGTCCCGACGTACCGACCCTCGACGGACTCCCGATCGTGAAGCCACCCTATGGTCGGATCACCGCAATCGACATGCATCGCGGCGAGCACGTGTGGATGGCGGCCAATGGCGACGGGCCTCGAGACCATCCCCTGCTCGAGGGCCTCGACCTGCCACCTCTGGGGGTCGCCGGGCGGCCGGCGCCGCTGGTGACGAAAACGCTGCTGTTCATCGGTGAAGGCAGCGATGCCATCCCCGGCATCGAGGGGGAAGAAGGCCGCTACTGGGGCAGGAAGTTCCGCGCCTACGACAAGTCCACGGGCGAAGTGGTGTGGGAGACGGAGCTGCCCTCCGGTACGACCGGTGCGCCGATAACCTACTTGCACGAGGGTCGCCAGTTCATCGTCGTCGCCATCGGCGGCAACGAATCCCCGGCGGAGTTCGTGGCGTTCGGCCTGTAGCTCAGCCGAACCTCGTCGACCCAGGAGTTCATGTTCTTCCTCGAGGGCGGCGTCACCCTGACGTCCTCCGACGGAACGGAGCTCGTGATCAACGCCGGGGAGGCCGTGACGATCCCGAAGGAGTGGACCGGAGTCTTCGAGACGGACGGCTACACGAAGATCTGTGTCATCTACTCCTCGCGGGAGTAGACAGGGCGCGCGTCCTCCGGAACGGGCGTCCGCGGACGGAGCGTGTGAAAGGATGACCGGCATCATGGACATGCAAACCGCTTCCGAGACGCTCCCCGATGGAACGCCCACCGCGGTCTCCATCGGGATCCGACCCCTGACTCCGCATATCGGCGCGGAGATCGAGGGAGTCGACCTGTCCCGGCCGCTCTCCCAGTCGCAGCAGGACGAGATCAGGCGGGCCTGGCTGGACTGGCAGGTGCTGGTCTTCCGCAACCAGGAGCTCACCCGCGAGCAGCACAAGGACTTCGGCCGGTCCTTCGGCCCGCTGCACGTCCACCCGCTGCACAAGAGCGCCGAGTACAAGGGCGGGCACGACCCGGAGATCCTCGTCATCAAGACCACGCAGAAGTCGAAGTACACGTCGGGCGACGGCTGGCACACCGACGTGTCCTGCGACGAGAAGCCGCCGATGGCGTCGATGCTCTACATCAAGGAGATTCCCGAGTGCGGCTCGGGAGGCGACACGCTATTCGCCGACATGTACCGCGCCTACGAGACGCTCTCTGGGCGGATGCAGCAGTTCCTCGAGGGTCTGGTGGCCGTGCACGACGGCGCACTGCCCTACATCGGAAAGTACGGCTACGCGGCTCCCGACGGAAAGCAGTACCCGAGGACCGAGCACCCCGTGGTCATCCGCCATCCCGAGACGGGCCGCAAGGCCCTGTTCGTCAACAGCGGCTTCACCTCACACATCCGCCATATGCGTCGATGGGAGAGCCGGGGCCTGCTCGACATGCTCTTCAGGCACATCGCCACGACCGTCTCCCTGACCTGTCGCGTACGCTGGGAGCCCAATACGCTCACCCTCTGGGACAACCGTTGCACCCAGCATCACGCCGTGTGGGACTACTACCCGCAGTCCCGCTTCGGCGAGCGGGTCTCGATCGTGGGTGACCGGCCGGTCGCCTGGATGGTCGGAGAGCCTACTTCCATCGATCGATCATCTTCTTGAAGTGGGCGGCACCGTTCATCTCCGGTACCCGTCCCACTCCCGGTCCCATGTCCGGGAGGACCGGGAAGCCGGCTTCGACCCGGAAGTCGAAGCTCCGCGACTGAGGCAGACCGCACTCCACGTCGTCGCAGGACTGCCAACGGACCCTGCCGCTGATGTCGACATGGCGCTTGCCGTCGGCCTTCTGCATGGCCCTGCCGTTCTGTGCGATCGGTAGCCGCAGCACCACGTCGCCCTCGTAGACCTCGAGGGTGTCGCCCGACCCGGCGAGGGTCAACCTGGAAGTAGGCGGCGCAACCAGCGTGCGGCTGATGATGCCGGGAGCGTCGTCGACTTCGATCGTGGCGGCGACCAGACCGTCCGGCACCGGCTCGCCGTAGAGATGTTGCCCTTCGGGCACCCGGAAGGTCGTGACGATCTCGTGAAGGACGCCCGAGAGCAGCCGGTCGGCGTCGAGGCGCACGTCGACACTCACCTCCTCAGCCGGGCTGGGCGCGGGCTCCACCTCGAACCTTCGGCCGAGAGCCGCGGCGAGGAGCTGCTCGGATCCGAATCTCGCACCGAAGTTGCGCTCGAAGAACTTGGCGACGATCATGCCGTCGGCATCGATCGCGTAGACCCCGGGGAAGGGGATCCCGTACCAGGGATGCTCGTCGGGCGGGATCAGCGTGTTGAGGATCCCGAACGCGCGAATCACCTCGCTGTTCGGGTCCGAGAGCATGGTGAACGTGACGCCCATGGCCTTCGCGTAGTCGGCGAGCGCATCCACCTCGTCATAGGTCAGGGTGTAGAGCTTGACCCCGGCGGCATCGAAAGCCGGCATCCCCCGCTCCAGCTCGACCAGCTGGGTTCGGCAGGGGGGTCACCACACCGCCGATCGGGAAAAGACCAGAACCGCCGGCTGGCCGCCGCGGTCGGCATGCAGTTCGACCGAGCGACCGTGCTGGTCGACCGCGACCACGTCGGGCAGTCGCGTGCCGATCTCGGGACCGGTCGGAAAACCGCCGATGGGAATGCGACGGGATCTCGTGTTTGGAGCCAGCGGCATGAGGAAGCCGTCGGCGTCGTCGAAGTAGCCGGGGGGACCGGCCTCGCTTCCTCGTGTATCTACCTTGATCTCCATTCGCACACTGTACACGCGACGAGAAACCGCCGATGGCGTCGGGTGGGCGGAGGAGTGCGGCGCGGCCGATGCAGCCGAGCTGCTGCGACGGAGAGCCTGGCAGCCGCTATACTCCGCGGCTCGACAGCGGTCGGCACCGCAGCCACGGCCCGAATCCGCGTCCCCATCGTCTAGCCAGGTCAGGACTCCAGCCTTTCAAGCTGGCAACACGGGTTCGAATCCCGTTGGGGACGCCATCGCGCCTGCAGGCGCGAGGGCGGCCCCAGCGGGATCTCGGCGGCGCGGCCGAGCCTACGGCTCGGACGCGTGCGAACGAATCGTCGCCCCTCGCCGCCTCAGTTCCACCAGGGCTTGTCGTTGTACGCGCGCACGTCCAGCTCGAAGGTCCAGGTGGATCGATGCTGCCGGACGAGATGGAGATAGGTCTCCGCCACCTGCTCGGGCAGGATGAGGCCGTCTACCGCTCCCTTCGTGCTCCGGAGGGCCTCGTAGCGCTCCGGTCCGAGCATCTTGCCCAGCGTGTCGGGTGCGTCGACCGAGCCATCGACGAGCACATGCGCCACGTGGATTCCCTTTGAGGAGAACTCGGCGTTCAGGGTCTGGCAGAGCAGACGTCGCCCGCCCATCGCGGCCGCGTGGGAGTGCTGCCCGGCGTTGCCGCGCGCCGCGGCTGTGGCCGACGTGACGATCAGCGTTCCCTGACCTCGCTCGACCATGCGGGGCAAGAGCACGGAGGCCGTCCGGAAGAGCCCGAACGTCGCCATGCGCCAGCCGAGCTCGAAGGCCTTGTAGCTGGTATCGGTGAGCTCCCGATTGCCGATCTGGGCGCCGAGGTTGTAGATCATCACCTCGATCGGGCCGATCTCCTCCTCCACCTGGACAATCTGATCCTCGATGACGTGGTCCTTGACGGCGTTCAGAAGAAAGCCGGACGCATCCCCGCCTTCCTCGCGAATGCCGCTGACCAACGCGTTCAGCCCGTCTTCGTCGCTCCGCCGACAGAGAACCGCGTGGTACCCCTCGCGAGCGAACCTCCTGCCCGCGGTGCCGCCGATTCCGGCGCCGGCGCCCATGACAAAGCAAACTGGTTTCGTCATCCTTCCTCCCTGCGTAATCGGCGACTTCCAGACTGAGCCGATTGATCGGTCGGACGCTACTTCCCGCCGAGCCGGTTGATCAGCGGGCGCGCCATCTGCTCCGGGTTGATCCGGCCGAAGCTCGGGCCTGAGTCGGCGCCGGGCTGAGCGTGTGCGCCGGTCAGCGAAATCGCGAGCGCCAGGAATGCCGCTGCGGTCCAACGGCTCGAATGCACTCCAGTCATCGTCATTGCTCCTTCGTGTGCGGGAACTTCTGGTTGAGTCAGAGCCTACTTGCCGGAAGCGGTCTTCTTCAGCCGAAGGTCCCTGAACTCGACGCGCATCCCCGCATCGTGGATCTGCAGGCCGATCGCGCCGCTGTCGAAACGTTCTTCCTTCGCGTTGTCGGTGAACTCGGAGGCTAGCTTTCCGTTGATGAAGAACTGGTAGTGCCGCCCCCTGGCGACGACGCGGACCCGGTTCCAGCCCTGGCGGTTGATGTCACTTTCCGTCAACGGATCCTCGATCTCGGTGGTGTGCGTCGTTCCGTCAGGATCGATCACGAGACTCGTACCGCGAAAGCAGGCGTACTCCTCACGATTGGCGAAGTGGAAGTCCCAGGCGCCGAGAACCTGCGGCCCGATCCCCAGGTGACCGAGATCCGCGTGGTAGCCCACGAACGGACGCTTGCCGCTCAGGTCCTTCACGGCGTGGATCTGGATTCCGCTGTTGCCGCGGCCGGGAAAACGGTAGCTGGCCTCCAGTTCGAAATCCGTCAACTCGACATCGTCGTAGACGAGGTAGACGAGGCGGTCCACGCTGCCCCGTCCGACGATCATGCCGTCCTCGACGGACCAGTCCGAGATGGAGTCGGCCGGCACCGCGTGCCAGCCGTCCAGCGTCTCGCCATCGAACATGGAGACGAACCCGGCGTCCTCCTCCTGCTGCGCCGCAGCCGCTGTCCACCCCGTGGCGGCTACGAGCGCGAGCACGGCAATGACGGACTTCCACATCATCTTCTTCACCTCTGCTAGCTCCTCGCGCCCAAGGTCGTGACGTACTTGAACAGGTCCAGGAGCTGGCCCTGGGACAGCAACGACGTCAGGCCCGTGGGCATCGGGCTTCCCGTCACACGGACGTCCTCGATGTTCTCCGCCTTGATCGTGACCAGCTCCCCCGTGGCGAGATCCTGGATCACGAGATCGCCGGCCTCTTCGCTATCCCTCGTCCAGCGCTTGTACCCCTGGTGGATCATGGAATCGGACGTCGTGATCTCCAGCGCGGTGAATCCCTCCTTGATCGCGCGATTCGGCCATAGCGTCTCTTCGACGATCCGTTCGGCGGAGAGCGTCGTACCGACCGCCGAGAGATCCGGCCCGACCGCGCCTCCCTGGTCGCCGACCTGGTGGCAGGAGTCGCAGCCGAGGTCGACGAAGAGCACCGCGCCCCGCGCGGCATCGCCCTGCTCCGCCGCGACTTCGGCCAGGCTCTTCACGAAGCCGGCGTCGTAGTCCAGCTCAAGCGCATCCGCTCCACTCGCCGTACTGAGCGCGGCCAGCAGGACGTTGTCCGAACGACCGCTCGCGTAGAAGGAACGGAGCAGCGACTTCGCGGCGTCGCGGCCGAGTCCGGCAGACTCGATCGCCCCGGTCAGAGCCGGCACGCCTCCCTCGTGGTTGAGGAATGCGACGAGCGCCCGGGTGGCCGTGGTGTCGTCCAGGCCGGGTTCCCCGAACAGCCTGACCGCCAGTTTCGCCGCCGCCCTGGAGTCGAGAGCAACGAGCGCCTCTACCGCCGAAACGCGCAGTGTGGGCGCGTGCGGTGCATCGGCATGGGCCGCGAGCAGGTCTCGCGCCCCCTCGACCTCGAGGCTTGCGATGGCGCCGAAAGCAGCCGTCCGCACGAACTCGGGCAACGACGCATCCCGGGCCATCGCGAGCAGACTCTCCTGCGCGTCCTCGGCCCTCCAGACCCCGGCGAGAACGGCGGCGTTGGCGCGAAGCTGGAGATTCGGGTGCCCCAGCATCTTCGCCAGACCCCAGGGATCGTCGTACGGCTCGAGGCTTCCGGAGCGCGTCGCCCTGGCGGCCGCGGCCAGGATCCGCGCATGTGCGCCGGCGTCGTACTTCCCGCCGCTCACATAGCGATCCGGCATGAGCACGAACTCTTCGATCTCTTCCTTTCCGCCAACCGCCAGGAGATTCTCGATCGCGGTCAGACGCGTGTCTTCGTCGAGGTGGTAGGACAGGGCGGTCCCGCGCAGGTCCGCGAGCCTCTCCCTTCCCCCGGCACGGTTGAGCACTTCGGCGAGATGGACCGACTCGGCGAACTCGAGGTCGCCGCGTTCGTGCGCCCCCTCCCAGTGCGGCCTGAGGTGCTGGATCGCCTGCGAGAACACGTACTCCATCGAGTCGTCCATGGGCCGCTCGACCGCGCGAGCGACCACGGTGATCGACTCCGGCCGTGGAATCGCGGCCGCCGCGGCAACCGCCTCCATGCGCACCTGCGCGTCGTCGTCTTCCACGCGCCTGACAAGGAGCGCCAGCGGATCCTCGAGGCGGTCGTGCCATCGGCCCACGATGCGCGAAGCGAAGGCGCGTCCGCCGGGCTCCTTCGCTTCGAGCAGCTTCCCCAGGACCTCCGGCGCCGGAACCTCGATCGTCGCGTAGGCGCCGACCGCTTCGAAGAGGTGGCGTTCGTACGCCGCGTCTTCCGGGTCAAGGCTCGTGACCCACCCTCCGAGCGCCGCCGCGACCTTCTTCGTGTCGCGGCGGGTGAGCTCCCGCTTCGCCTGGTAGCGCGTCCAGCGCTCGGGAGCTTCGAGGGCCGCCACCACATCCTGAAGCGGCGCATCGAGGAGTCTCGGAGGCTTCACGAGGGGCACCGAGGAAGACGTGATCCGCCAGATCCGGCCGTGCGCCTTGTCGCGCGTCGGATCCCGATACTCGTCGTCCTGGTGGCAGATGATCGGGTTGTACCAGTCGACGACGTAGACCGCGCCGTCGGGGCCGACCTTCACGTCCACAGGCCGGAAGTTCCGGTGGCTGGAATGGATGAGCGGCTCTTCCCACTTCAGGGCCGCCCCCGATCCGTCGGCCGCGACGGAGAACCGCTTGACGCGATTCGCCTGGTAGTCGCCGATCGCGAACTGGCCCCGGTACTCCGCCGGCAGGTGACGCCCGTCGAGATACGCGATGCCGGCGTATCCACCGGGGGCCCCGATCGTGCCGATGCGGCGCCGGTGGGTCGTCGGGATCTGGCCGAGCGAAAGATGCGTCACGCCGCCGGCACCATCGACGCTGTAGATCTGGCCCCATTCACTGAACGCGACGCCCCAGGGATTCCCCGGGCCCATGAAGTCATCCAGCAATGGATGCATCTGCAACAGGCGGGGGCGCAAGCGGAAGAAGCCGGACTGATACAGGTCGGCGGACCCCCAGGGAGTTTCGACGCGCGACTCGATCCCGTCGCCCTGCCCCATGTACAGCTCGCCGCCCGGACTCCAGGTGAAGGAACTGATCGTCTGGTGGCTATCGCCCGTCCCGAATCCGCTGAGCAGAACGCGCCGCATGTCGGCTCGCCCATCGCCATCCGTGTCTTTCAGGAACAGCAGCTCGCCATGGTGGCCGACGTAGACGCCGCCGTCGCCCAATTCCATCGCGGTCGGAATGTTCAGCCCTTCCGCGAAGACGGTCGAGCTCTCCGCGACGCCGTCGCGGTCGGCATCCTCCAGCACGATGATCTTGTCGTTCGGCACATCCCCGGGGAAGACATGCGGATACGTCGTCGTCACCGTCACGTAGGCGCGGCCAGCCGTGTCCCAGCGAATCGCAATCGGGTTGGTGAGGCCGTCCGCCTCCGACGCAAAGAGATTGACCTCCATGCCGTCCGGCACGGTGAACGAAGCGATCTCCGCCTCGATGTCCGCGGCCGGATGGCCGAACAGCTCTTCCGGCTCGGGACGTCGATGCCCCGGGTCCGCACCGCCGTTGGCCACGGTCCAGACACGTTCTTCCGCGCTCTCGATCAGGCCGACGAGCTGCTGCCACTCCTCACGGAAGGTGAGATAGCCGTGGCTCGACTGGGTGAAACGCCGGGTCGAGTCGTCCCCGAAGAGCAGCTTCCAGTTGGCGGGACGCCAGTAGTCGAACCACAGGCGCTGCTTCTCGGCGACTGCCGCATGAAGCGCGACCAGCCGGTCCCAGGACGGGACCTCGAAGCCGAGCTTCTCCGCGATCGTCTCGGATACGTGCCGTAGCGACTCCTCCTTGAGATGCATGCCGTTTTCCGTCAAGCCCGGCCTCGCATCCGAAAAGAGGTCGACGAAGAGGAGGCCTCGCTCCGCGGCGATCTTCCTCGTTGCCCGGACGTACCGCGCAAGGGACCGATTGTGATGCGAAAGGTCAGGTAGAAACTCGCTCGCCGGCCTCTCGAAGGGCGTGGGAGACACGAGCACGACCTGGTCGGCATGCTCCAGGAATCCGTCGATCAGCGCGTTGTAGGCCGACCTGAACGACTCGAGCCCTTCGGCTCCCGTCATCGATTCGGCTTTGCCGTACTGCGCGATCACCACCGTCGCGCCGACCCGTTCGAGCTGAGCGTCCCAATCGCCGAAGCCGTCCTCGCGCCAGCGTTCCAGCGAAGAGCCTTGCCGGAAGACGGTGTCCGCCTCCCAGGAGAGATCGCGGAAGCTAGGACGAGCCTCGGAGAACGCGTCCGTCAGGATGGTCTCCAGGTAGCCCGCCCGCTGCAGATGCACCATGTCGGTGCCGCCGGTGAGCACGACCACCTCGCCTTCCCCCAGGACCAGCGGAGGTGGTGCCTGCGTGCAACTCGCCAGGAGCAGCAGCAAGGTCGCCGCTCCGCGGCGCGGTCCTTTCAGAAACCGGCGGGGGCGCCGGCGCACCCAGGCGCTCTGCCGCGGATGGCGCCAACGTCTCGGGCGCACAGGTAGCACCCCGCGACGCTATCAACGCGGCTCGCTAGTCTCTCCTCCCGTCCGCGTCCCGACTGCTCCGTCCCCCCAAGGGAGGAACTCATGTTCGTGTCTCTTCCGTACAGACGACGCTCACCCGCTTTGCCGGCTCTCCTCGCCGCGTCCCTCCTTGCGTTGGCAACCGCCACGGCGATCGCCGCCGAAGAAGAGGCATATCGAGGAGACGTCGAGGACGTCGTCACCATCGACGCGCTCGACCCTGAAGGTCCGTACGACAAGATCTGGGAGCCCTTCATCGCCCGCTGGACCGATGACCACCTCATTGCCGCCTACGGCCTGCAGGTGCGCGGCAAGATGGACATGGGCGACATCGTCTGCTCGCTGAGCCTCGACGGCGGCAGGACCTGGAACGAACGCATCACGGTGTTCGACCATCGCGTACGCAACGGCAGCGTGCAGCACGCCTACAACAACTCCGTGCTGTTCAGGCCTCCCGGTCAGGACGTCGTCTGGCTCTTCGTCATGCGCGCGCCCATGCACTACCGCGACAGCGAAAACGCCGACCTGGTCGCGGCGTACACGGCCGACGGCGGCTACTCCTGGAACCACGTCGAGCTGGCGATGGGTTACCAGGGCTCGCTGATCATCGTTGCGGGCATCGAGACCGTGGAGCGCGACGGAGTCCCTCACTATCTGCTCCCCGCCCACCGCAACTCACGGCGCCACGATCCCCACGGCGACCGCCGCCAGTTCGTGCTCGAGAGCAAGAGCCTCCTGCACTGGAAGCTGGCCGGCTACGTTCCGTATCCGGACGACGATCCGGTGTTTCTGCACGAGGGGAAGATCGCGCCCGTCGGCGACGGCGCGCTCGAGATGGTCATGCGGACGGCCACCATGGACCGCGAACGTCCGCTCGATTCCGGCCTGGCCTACTCGACTCGCAGCAGGGACGGCGGGCGGACGTGGTCGACGGCGCGTCCCGAGCCCGAGCTGCCCAACTACCGGGCCAAGAGCTTCTTCGGCCGGGACTCCTCCGGCCGCCACATCTACGTCTACGGCGACAGTGCGCAGCGGCGCGGCCTCTACTACAAGACGCGGACGCCCGGCAGCGACTGGTCGCCGCAGCGCACCTTCTACGACGGCGGCAACCTCAACAGCTACCCCACGCTGCTCGAGGAGCCGTCCGGGGAAGGATCGGGAGGTTGGCTCGCGGTCTGGGACAGCTCCGACAGCCCCGAACGGCGCCGCACCGTGATCCGTTTCGGGCGGCTCTCGGTGGATTGACGCGACAACGGTGTCGCGGCCGAGGCGACCGACTTGTTGCGGCGGAGGACTCAGGAAGCCGCCTGGACTACCCGAGCTCCCCGGTGGCGTACTTGTGAAGGATGCTGGAGATCAGCGTCTGGTACGGAACGCCCTCCCGAGTCGCCAGCCGCTTGATCTCGACCAGGTCATGGCTCGGCAGTCGGATGTTGATTCGCTTGTCCTTGCGGAGTGTCTCCCGAGCCGCGGACTTCAGCCGGTCGGCAACCCGAGACGAACTCGAGACTCTTCGAAGACTTCCCTCCTCGTAGGCTCTCAGGATCTCGCGCTCCTCCGGGTCGAGTGCTGCCGAGTCGAGCTTCGTTGAACGCTGCGTCATTTCTCCCTACCCTTCCTCAGGTACTTCTTCGTAGCTTCGCCTATCGTCAGCAGACTCGCAACAACGAGGAACCGGGCCCCTAGGAGTTGGCTCGGCGCACCACGAGGCGGCCGGGCTTGCGGAACTCGTGGCCGTAGGGCGGTAGCGAAGACGCACGGTCGAGCGAGACGCCGGGCCAGCGCTCGAGCAGGGTCCGCAGCGCCGAGCGGGTCTCGGCACGGGCGAGCTGGGCTCCCAGACAGAAGTGGTTGCCGAGGCCGAAGGCCAGGTGCTTGCGGACATTGGCGCGGCCGGGCTGGAAGCTCTCGGGGTCTTCGAACACCGCCGGGTCCCGGTTGGCGCCGCCAACCATGCACTGCACGGTCTCGCCGACGGCGATCTTCGCGCCGCCGATGCGGACCGTCGCCGTCGTGTGCCGCGTGAGCGTCTGCACCGCCGGGTCGTAGCGCAGCGACTCCTCCATCACGTCTTCGACCGCGGCCAGGAACGCCGCTTCCCCCTCGTTCCGGGAATCGAGCGTGGCCGCCAGCAGGCCGGGCTCGCTCAGCAGGTAGTGGAGAGCGTTGCCGATCATCGACTCCGTCGTCTCGATGCCGCCGAACAGGACGATCAGGAGGTTCGCCAGCGCCTCGGAGCGGGCGAGCGTTCCGCCGGGGCCGGAGAGGACTTCAAGCAGCGTGCCGCTTTCCGCCCCGCCGGCCGGCTGCCGTCCGTCCAGCTTCTCCGCCAGGTACTCGCGCATCGCGGCCGCGGCCTCCTGGCCGGCGCGATGGAGCTCGGCGTCTCCCTCGAAATTCGCCAGCGACCGGGCGAACACCTCGTACCAGGCGCGCACCCGCGGCAGATCGCCGGACGGCAGACCGACGACGATCCCCATCGTCTCCAGGGCGGTCGGCGCGGCATAATCCGCCATCAGGTCGACCTCGACCGCCCCGCCCCCGGCCGCTCTTTCGCGGGCCTCGAGGAGTTCCCCGCAGAGCCGGTCGACCCGCGGCTGCCAGACCTCCCGCGACGCCTTGCCGGTGAAGGGAGCGAGGCACGCCTGCTTGTGGCGCTTCTGTTCCTCGCCCTCGACCGACAGCATCTGGCGGCCGAAGGTCGCCTGGATGAGGGACTTCGGCGAGTCGTTGGTGAACCGCTCCGGGTCGCGCAGCACGGACACCGTCTCGTCGTAGCCGACGACCACCCACATGCCCAGATTCGGCGCCCACACCGCGGCCCCCTCGGACCGCAGTTTCGCCAGGTGCGGATAGGGATCGACCGCCAGGTCCTCGAGACGGAGCGCGGCGGCGACGGCGGACACTGGCGCTCGGCTCTGCCCGGTCAAGGTTGCGGGAGGCTGTAGTCGGCGGGCGGCTCCGCTCCCAGCATGTGCTTCACGAAGTAGTCCCAGCGCCGGCGAATGAAGTAGGGCTCCTGGGTGAAGAAGTGATCGCGATTCGGCAGGAGCAGCAGGTCGAAGTCCCGGTTGGCGTCGATCAGCGCGTCGATGAAGGTGACCGTCGAGGCGGGCAGGCTGTTCTCGTCGTGCTCGCCGTAGACGATCAGCAGCTTGCCCTCGAGCTTCGAAGCAAGCGCCGCGTGCGGGGTGAGATTCGCCGGACGCGCGGCCGCGTCCGGCGCGAATCGTCCGCCGTCCTCGTACTCCGGCCAGCCCGTCCACTTGACGAACGGCGGATAGAGGTAGCGGTAGTCGTACGGCCCCGCCGACGACACCGCGACCTTGTAGACGTCCGGGTAGCGGAGCATGGCGAGCGCCGAGGAGTAGCCACCCCAGGAGTGGCCAGTGATGCCGATGCGCTCCATGTCGAGCCACTCGAAGCGCTCGCCGAGCTGCTCGAGCGCGGCGACGTGATCCTCGAGCGTGAACTCGTCGTGCTTCTTCCACATGACGTCGTGGAACGCCTTCGAGCGCCACGGCGTGCCTCTCGCGTCGATCGTGACGACGGCGAACCCGAGGGCGGTGAAGGTCGAGAAGTCGCCCTGCCCTCCGACCCGTTCGACCCCCGCGGCACTGGCGAAGCTGCGGGGGACGACGTTGGTCTGCGGACCGCCGTAGATGTGTTCGATCACGGGGTACTTCCGGCCTTCCTCGAAGTTCTTGGGCCGGTAGACCACGCCGTACAGGTCCGTCTCGCCGTCCGCCGCCTTGACCGAGAAGGGAAGCGGCGGCTCGTAGCCGCGGGCGAAGAGTCCGCCGGCGTCGGCCTCCTCCAGGGTTGCTACGACCGAGCCGTCGCTCCGACGAAGCCGCGAGACGGGAGGACTGTCTAGGGTCGACGAGTTCGAGACGAAGTAGCGGCCGCTCGGTGCGAAGGTCGAGGCGGCGCCGATCAGGACCGGGGCGGCGACGGTGACCGCGTGATCCGCCGGCTCGGGCGTCAGCAACTCGACCTCCGCATCGCCCTCGAGCGGCGCCCGGTAGACGTGCCGCCAGTACGGGTTCCGTCCCGGCTCGCGCCCGCCGGCCGTGAAGTAGACGAAGCCGCCGCCTTCGCTCTCGTCGACGGCCACGATGTCGTGGACCACCCATTCGCCGCGCGTGAGCTGCCGAATGTCGCGGCCGCCTTCGAGGTCCACCAGGTAGAGATGTCCCCAGCCGTCCCGCTGCGAGAAGGTGATCGCCTGCCTGCCGCCCACCAGCACACGGACGTTGGCGCCCATCGACCGGTAGAGGCTGTGGTTCAGGTCGAGAAAGGAGTCGGCCTCCTCCTCGAAGACGGTCTCGGCGCGCCCCGAGGCGAAGTCGTACCGGATCAGTTCGAAGCGGCTCGCGTCGGGGGCGAGGCAGAGAAAGAAGGCGCGGCGCGAGTCGGGCGTCCAGATCGCCTGCGGCGGCGTGGCGCCCAGCTCTCCGAAACAGTCGTCGGGAAGCGGCACCTGGCGGCTGGCGCCGCTGGCGACGTCGAAGACGAACATCGGGAATCGCGGGATCTCCCGGTCGCCGATCAGGGCGACCCGTTTCTCCAGCGTCCGCGGCCGGGCGCTGCCGTCGGCTGGCAGCAGGTCCAGGTAGGGTACGCGCCGACCTTCCTCTCGTCCGTGCGGGAAATGAGCAGCTTCGCCGAGTCGGGCGACCAGGAGGCGCCGGTCAACGGTCCTTCGAGGCCCTGCCGCAGAAGCTGGAGCTTCGCGCTCCAGCCCGGCAGGGCGCCGTAGCCGAAGTGCTCCTCGCCGTCCCGCGAGAGCTGCCGCTCGGCGCCGTCTTCCAGGTCGCGCAGCCAGACGTCGGGGCTGCGGGCGAAGGCGGCAACGGACCGGTCCGGCGCCGCGAGCTGAAGCGGGTCGGTGGCGAAGCCCGGCAGCGCATCGCAGGTGTAGGTCTCCAGGTCGCAGCGCGCGGCCGCCGTCGGGGTTCGGACCACCGCGCCGCCCGCGCCTCCGTCGAGCGCGAAGTCGAGGGAAACGATGCCGAGGTCCAGTGGATCGTGCGCGGTGTCGGTCGCCTGCGAAAGCGCCTCAGCCAGCCGCTCCTGGTCGAAGGCCGGGCGCTTCCCGCCCGTGGCGGCGTCGACGATCACGATCTCGGTGCCCTGGTCCGTGTCGCGCTCGTACCAGAACTCGTCGCGGTCGCCGATCCAGTGGGGGACGACTTCTACGTTCCGGACCGTCCCCTGGACGTTCCGGGAGAGCAGGCTCGCGGCCTGGTCGTAGGCGGCCCGGGTCACCTTCTCCGGAGCGTAGGGCTCCTGCGCCGCGGCTTCGGGCGGGCCGGCCAGAAGAGGCAGCGCCGACATCAAGGTCGCCGCGGCGCGGTGTGTCGTTTCCGGAAGCCGGCGGGGACGCCGGCGCACCCAGTGTGTGACGCTCAGCTTTCCGGCCACGATCAGCCGCTGCGGCGCATCGCGAAGACGCCGTTCAGGTAGTGCGTCGCGCGCCCGTTGCCGTCGTCGCCCCAGAACGCCACGTCCCAGCCGCGGTTGCCGCCCATCGCCGGGTCGCGCGGCAGGAACCGGTCGCTTCCGAGCGGAATCAGCTCCGACTCGAGCACGCCGCCGCCGAGCGACCGCGCCATCAGCCGGTCTCCGTCGGCGAAGAACGAGAAGCGACTGCCCACTGCCTCGAACCGCCCGACGTAGCGCTCAAGGTCGACCGCCACCGGCGTCACGGAGTCCGGAGTGGGGGTTTCCGGCTTGTCGATGCCGAAGACCTCCGGGAACAGGGTGTCGAAGACCCGGTCGGCGAGGGGGTACCCCTGGCTCGGCACGTTCGAGATCGTCGCGGCCGCGACGCCCTTGCTCGGGCACCAGAGCAGCAGGGACGAACCGCCCGTGTTCGTGCCACTGTGGCCGTAGATCACTTCGCCGCCCCAGCGCTTCCAGTAGGGCCCGGGGCACCACTTCTGGGCGATGACCTGAGCCGGCAGGTCGATCTCCGGCGTCTGCATCGCCTCGACGACCTCCCCGGACAGCACCTGCCGGCCGGCGGCCGACTGTCCGCCGCGCAGGAACAGGGCCGCGAACCGCACCAGGTCGCCGGCGCTGCAGCACAGGGTCGCGCCCGCCGGCGCCATGCTGCGCGGCAGACCCCAGAACGGCACCAGCTCGCCCTCGGGACTGGCCGGCGTCTGCGCGTAGCCGAGCGCCACCGAGTGGTAGAGCAGGTCCTCGGGGAAGCTCGCGGAGTGCTCGAGCCCGAGCGGCCCGAGGATCCGCTCGGCGAGCAGGGTCTCCCAGTTCTTCCCCATCACCCGCTGCGCCGCGAGCCCGGCGACGCAGGTGCCGGCGTTCGAGTAGCCGTACGCCGTCCCCGGCTCGAAGATCCCGGGAATCCCGGCAAGTGAAGCGACGTACTGGCCGAGCGCGTCGTCGCCGCGACCGTGATCCGTGTACGGACCGTTGTCGAGTCCCGACGACATCGAGAGCAGTTGACGCAGCGTCATGTCGACCGGCGGCTCGTCGCTCGTCAGCGGCGCGCCGTCGAGGTAGGTCCCGACGGGTTCGTCGAGGTCGAGCGCTCCCTCGTCGACCAGCGCCAACACCACGGCGGCGTTGAACACCTTCGTCGTCGATCCGATCTGGAACAGGGTGTCGGGCGTGACCGCCAGGTCGCGTTCACGGACCGCGAGGCCGGTTGCGACCTCGTGGACCGCCTCGCCGTCGAAGACCGCGAGCTGGGCGCCGACGATGCCGAGGCTGCGAGCGGAATCGTCGACGAGCTGCTGGAGGATGGCCGGGTCGACCGCGACATCCGGTGGGGCCGCGACCAGGCCGAAGCTCCGCGCCCGCGAGACGATCGGCATTGCCGCGGCGACCGCGCCGGCTTTCAGGAAAGAGCGTCGGTTCATCGGTTCCGACCCTATCCGCCCGCACGATACGGTCGTATACGATACGATCGTATACAGGGGCAAACAGACCGATCAAGGAGACACAATGCGCAAGCTCGATCCCAACTTCGCCTGGCTCGCCGCCGTTCTCGCCGCCACCCTGTTGGCGCCTCCGTTGGGCGCACAGGACGAGGAGGAAGAGGCCCCCGCGGATGAGGTGAGCGAAGTCATCGTGGTCACCGCGCAGAAGCGCGAGCAGGAACTGCAGGAGGTTCCGATCTCCGTGCAGGCCTTCACCGCCGAGGCTCTCCAGGAGGCCAACATGCGGGATCTGAACGAGGTCATCACCCTTGTTCCGGGAGCCTCCGAAGAACTCTCCAACAACGTCGGCCTGCGCCGCTACCAGATCCGCGGAATCGGGCAGGCCCTGGGCGATCCGACCGTCGGCTACTACTTCGACGATGCCGCCTTCTTCGTCTTCGGGCAGAACTTCGCTCCGATGGGCCGTTCGTTCGACCTGGAGCGAATCGAGGTCCTGCGTGGTCCGCAGAGCACGCTCTACGGCAACGGCTCGATGGGCGGCACGGTGCGCCTGATCACGCGTTCACCGGACTACGGCGGCTTCGGGGCCAGCCTGCGCGGCGGCTACTCCAGCACCGACGGCGGCGGCAACGGCAACTACATCGATGCCGCGGTCAACGTCCCCATGGGCAGCAAGGCGGGCCTGCGGCTGGTCGCCAGTACCGAAGACACCGCGGGCTACCAGTTGCTGGCGACAACCGGCGACGACCAGTTCGGCGCGGGCGACGTGACCAACTACCGCGCCATCTTCGACACCACGCCGAACGACCGGTTCAACCTGCGGCTGATGGTCGCGGGCAACGAAGCCGATCAGGAGGGCGGCACCCTGCTCTCGGCCCTCGATCCCCCGACGACGACCTCCGCGTCCGCCGGCGACTACACGCTCGGCGAGTACGAACTCGCCACCGGGAGCTTCACGATCAGCTTCGGCGGCGCCTCGCTCACCAGCACCACGACGCAGATCGACGCGACCGACGAAGTGCAGGTCGGCCTGCCGTTCCCGTTGTCGCCGAGCGGATTCCTCGACATCTTCGCTCAGACCTCAGGGGACGCCCTGAACCACGAAACCCGGCTCGTCTCGCAGAACGACTCTCCGTTCCAGTGGCTGGTCGGCGTCTACTACTCTGAGACGGACGCCCTCGTCCTCTCGTCGATCGAGCCGCCGGTGTTCCCGGACAGCACGGCTGACCGCGGTTCGGAGTCCCTGTCCCTCTTCGCTGAAGTCTCGTACGCCTTCCTGGACGACCGGCTCGTACGAGCTGGGAGCGAAGTACACCCTCGGCGGAGGACGGCTCCTGATCGACGTCGCTCCCTACTTCCAGGACTGGAAGGACACCCGGCAGGCCGTACCGGTCTTCGGGCTCTTCCTGGACTACCAGATCGGCGACTCAGAGCTCTACGGCGTCGATCTGGCACTCGACTACCGTCCGGCCAGCGTTTCGGGGCTGTCCTTCCAGTTCTCCACCAACTGGAACCAGTCCGAGTTCACGAACATCAATCCGACGTTCGCGGCCGCCGCAGGGGCACGCAACGGCGACCGTCTGCCGTTCGTGCCCGCGTGGACCGGAACCCTGTCGGCGAGCTACGCCTGGGCGCTTGGCGACACCTGGGCTGGACAGGCATTCCTCGGGCTGAGCCACATCGACGACCAGTTGGGTCAGTTCGGGCCGGGAGCTTCGGCCGACTCTCGCGATCTGCTGCGCGCGCGGTTCGGCTTCAGCAACGAGAGGTTCGGGATCCACCTGTTCGGCAACAACCTGCTGGGCGAAGACGGCGCGATCTACGCGAACTCCGGAAGGGGCCCCACCATCTACACCCAGGACCATCCGCGGCAGATCGGTGTCGAGCTTTCACTCGACTTCTGAGCCCGTCGTTCCAGCGAACCGACCGATGCCCCAAAGCGCAACGAAGACCGCAGCTACAACACAGTTGAATCGCCGCCAGAGACTCATCCTGGCGGGCCGCCATCTCTTTGCCGCGAAGGGCTACTCGGCCGCGGGGGTACGCGAGATCGCCGCGGAGGCCGGCGTCTCGATCGGCCTGATCCGCACCCACTTCGGCTCCAAGGCCGGCCTGCGGGAAGAGATCGATCGGCAGGTCATTGCCCAGATCGAAGATCTCTGCTCGCGGGCCAGTGAGCACCTGGGCACCGAGGCCCTCGACCTCCTCGTCGAGGACGCCGTCGAATGGGTCGAGCGCGAGCGCGACGCGCTCCTCTACGTGCGCGCGGCCCTGATGGAGAAGACGCCGGGGAGCCAGGCCCTCCTCCGTCAACTGCTGGAGATCATGCGTCGATTCGTCGCGCTGAATCGCGAGCGCGGTCTTCTCCAGGACGACGTCGACGAGGAGTGGGCAGCCACCTTCCTGGTCATCGACTTTCTCGGACCGGCCGTGCTCGAACCGTTCTCGGAGGAGGAGTTCGGCATGTCGATGTACCACCGCGAGATGGTCAAGAGGCGCAGCGCCTTCATGAACCGCGTCGTGACCCAAGGGTTCATGAAGTCCTGACCTACCGCGAGTTTCACCGAGTTCCTACTGCGCTCGCGGATCCGCGCCCTCGCTACGGACCTCGGTGAAATTCGCGGGCCGACAGGTCAAACTCACAGGATGACAGGCGCCCGGCAACTCGCGCTCGCGTTCCTGAGCCGTGATCTCGCCGGCGTGTGGACCGCCGGCGGAACACTGGCGATCGGGACGGCCGTGGCGTTCCGAAGCGACGGCTCGGTGCGGATCGCCGCCGTGGCTGTTGCGGGGTTGGGCGTTCTGCTCCTGCTGGGGACGGTTCGCCATCTGCTGAGCCTGAGGAAGGCGCGTGCCCGCCACCCGCCGCCCGGCGTGCTGGTCAACGTCCGGGGCCGCCGCATTCACGTGCTGGCGGAAGGAGACGCCGGCGGGCGGCCGCCGGTCGTCTGGATGCCCGGCGGACACGCGGGCGGTCTGGCGCTCCACCACCTGCACCGCGCACTGCGTGAGGAAGCACGTTCGATTCTGATCGACCGACCGGGGACCGGCTGGAGCGATCCGGGACCGTTCCCGCGCACTACCGACCGCGAGGCCGATGAAGTGCTCGCGGCTCTCGAAGCCGCCGGAGAGGAAGGTCCCTTCGTCCTCGCCGGTCATTCGTTCGGCGGCCTTCTCTTCGCCGCCGCGGCCAGGCGGAGCGCCCGCAGCGTCGCGGCGCTGCTGCTGATGGACACGACTCCCCCGGACACGATCGTCTACGGGCCGCCGATTCCCGGCCTGGCGCGCATGAGGTGGCGCCCCGTCCTCGTGGGAGTGCTCCAGCTCTTCGGCCTGGACGAAGTCGCTGAGCGCCTGGCCCGGGAACCGCCGAACCCTGAGTACGAGCGCCTCGACCGGCTGATCCGCGAGCAACTGGGCGAGGCCTGGCACGCCGCCCGCGCCCTGGAGCGCGGTCCGCGGGCGGCCTGCGCCAGCGCTTCCATCTTCGACGAACTCAAGCCCGAGGGCATGGCATCCATCGCCTGGACGACTCTCCCCTACGAGGGCGACCTCGACGGCATTCAGGTCCGGCTCGTAGCACCCGGGGACATGCGGGACTTCGACCAGGTCGCCGAGATGATCGAAGGCGAAGCGCCGACACCCGGCGAACTCGACGCGGCGCGGCTGCAGCGCTTCTACATGCGCAGCCGCGAGCGCTACCTCACCCTCTCCAACCTCTCCGAGCGTGTGGTGGCGCCTCCCGGAACGGCGCACAACTTCCTCTACGAGGCGCCGGACTTCGTGATCGAGGTCGTGCGCCAGACGCTCGACCGGCTGAACGCCGGCTCACCCCGGAAGGCACGGCCGTGATCGACGAGTACGGCGACGTCGAGGTCGCGCCTGGCGCCGCGATCCGTTTCCGCACCGTGGGGCCGGTAGACGGAGCGCCCCTGATGCTCGGCCTGCCGCTCATGGCGTCCCACACCGACATCTTCGGAGCCGAGAGCGCGGCCACGATCGACGGCTACCTCGACCGGTTGACCGACGCCTACCGGGTGCTGCTCGTCGACTACCCGAACATCGGGGGCAGCACCTCGCCGTTGCCGAGCGAGATGACGGCCCGGCGCGTCTGCTCGGATCTGCTGGCCACCGCCGACGCGGCCGGCTTCCGGGACTTCGTCTACTGGGCGTACTCGTGGGGCGCCGCCGCCGGCCTTCAACTGGCTGCCCGCAGCGATCGCCTGTTGGCCCTGGTGGTCGGCGGCTGGCCGCCTCTGGGAGGTCAGTACGCAGACATTCTCCGGGCCGCGCGCCGCCAGCTCGACGATCCACCGCAGTCGGCTCGGGTCGTGCTCCGGGAACCTGCCCAGTACGCCCAGTGGACGACGTTCTACGAGAGCGTGCTCGACTGGCCGGAGGAGCGGGCCGTAGCGGAGATCGACTGTCCCCGGATGGTGTTCTTCGGCGGCAGTGGCGACGTCGACCCCGGCGGTGAGGACATCTGGATCGCGAGCACCGTTCGGGAGCGGCGGGACGAGCTTGAGCGGCTCGGCTGGACCGTACGCGAGTTCCCAGGGCGCGACCACTCCCTGTGCCTCGATCCAGGAACGGTCGTGCCACCGGTACGGGCCTTCCTCGACCAAGCGCTCTCGCGGGCGCCATCCGATGAGCGGTAACCCGGCGCTCGGCCGCGGCGTCCTCGGCGCCTACGGAGCGCCCTCGTTCGCGCAGGCCTTCATCCACGGTCCGGCGATCTCCGTACTGCAGGGCATCTACGCGAAGTTCTTCGGGCTCAGTCTCCAGGAGATCGCGTTCGTCATCCTGATCTCGCGCATCTTCGACGCGGTCAACGATCCGATCGTCGGTTTTCTCTCCGATCGCTACCGGGCTCGCCACGGCACCCGCAAGCCCTGGCTCCTGGCCGGCTCCCTCATTGCCGTCATCGCCTGCTGGTTCCTCTACGTGCCCAGCGGCGAGGTGACGATGTGGTCCTTCCTCTTCTGGTATCTGCTGGCCGACATCGGCTGGACGGTCTCGGAAGTGCCTTACAGCGCCTGGCTGGCGGAGATCTCCGACGACTACGAAGAGCGAGCGCGGATCACCACCTGGCGCTCGATGGGCCGCTTTCTCGGTCTGCAGGCCTTCTTCGGGCTGCCGCTCGCACTGCAGTCGATCACCGGCTCCACCGAATTCACGCCGGAGACGCTACGCTGGGCGGCGGGGCTGGCGGCGGTCGCGCTGCTCGGCACCGCCCTCGTCGCCACCCTGGTCGTGCCCAACGGACGGTCGCGCGAGGAGTCGTCGGGCGGCGACGGATCATCCCTTCTGGACGCCGGACGCGCCGTCGCCGGCAACCGGCCGCTCCTGAGCTTCGCGGGGATGTTCGCCATCGGCGGACTCGGCGCCGGCATCGGCTCGGGCCTTTCGTTCTTCTACATCGACGGCTACCTGCAGCTCGGCGAGCAGCTTGCCGTGGTGATGATCATCAGCATTCCGATCAGCCTGGTCGCCACGCCCGTCTGGGGCGCGCTCTGCCGCCGCTTCGGCAAGCAACAGGCGTGGGCAGTGGGCTACGTTGGCGCCGGCGTCGCCTCGCTCAGCTACTACTTCATCGGCCCGGGCGAGAACGCCGCGCTCCTGCTCATCACGGCCCTGCTCGTCGTCAACGCCCTGATCGTGGTGGAGGCGGTGGCGGCGCCGGCCGTGCTGGCGGACGTCGTCGACTACGGACGCCTGCGGTTTCGCGACGACCATGCCGGCAGCTACTTCGCCTTCTACGCCATGGTGCAGAAGATCAACGTCGGCATCGGCGCGGCGCTGGGCCTCCTGGTCGCGGGGACGTTCGGCTTCGACGCCACGGTCACGACCCAGAGCGCGAGCGGCCGGTTCGGCCTGCTGCTCGCCTTCTCGCTGCTACCGGCGGCGTTCCTCTGTATTGCCGCGATGTGGATCTGGCGCTTCCCGATTGACCGGCGACGACACGCCGTGATCATCGCGGCGATCGAGCGCAGAGCCGCGCGCGAGATCGAGCCCTGACGTGGCCGCCGGTACCGAAGCAGCCTCGCTGCTCGAGCCCTGGCCGGACGCGGCCGGCATTGGTGTCGGTCTTCCGCCGTTCGAGCGACTCGAACCGCGCAGCCTGGAGGAAGCGCTCGAACGCGCCCTCGACGAGCGTCGCGAGTTCGTCGCCGCGATCGCAAGTAGCCAGCGGCAGCCGACGTTCGAGAACACGGTCGAGGCGCTCGAGCTGAGTGCCGTACCGTTGGCGCGCCTCGGGAATCTGCTGAGGCATCTGGCCAGCACCGGATCGGGCGAGGAGATGCTGGCGCTGCACCAGCGGATGGCGCCGCGGCTTGCGGCGCTGGAGGACGAGATCGCGGGCCAGCGCGACCTGCTGGAGCGCATCGCCGCGGTACTGGAGCAGGAGTGCCTGACGGCGGAGCGGCGGCGACTCACCGAAGTGCTTCGGGAGCGCCTTCGTCTCTGCGGTGCCGGTCTCGAACCCGAGGCCCGGACGCGCTGGACGCAGGTGAACGCGCGCCTCTCAGAGCTCCAGGTGCGGTTCATGCGCAATCTGACCGCCGAGCAGGACACGCTCGTGCTCTGGCTCGCCGACGAAGACGATCTCGATGGCCTCGGCGCCGAGCAGCGCGCCGCCATGGCCGGCGCCGCCAACAAGCGCGGACGGCCGGGACAGTGGGCGCTGCCGATCCAGCGTCCGATGGTGTGGCCCTTTCTCACACGATCGCGGCGCCGCGACCTGCGCGAGCGCGTCTGGAAGCTCTGGATGGGCCGCGGCGCCAACGACGGCGAGCACGACAACCGGCCGGTGATGGCGGAGATTCTCCGCTTGCGCGGAGAGAAGGCCCGGCTGCTCGGCTACCCGTCCTACGCGGATCTGGCGATGGACACCCGAATGGCGGCTAACCCGCAGGCCGCGCTCAACCTGCTACTGGAAGTCTGGCGCGCCGTGGAAGCCACCACGCGACGACAGCTCGCCGAGTTACAGAAGCTGGCCAAAGCGGACGGCCTGGACGGGGAGTTGCAGGCCTGGGATCGCCTCTACTACGCGGAGAGGTACCGGCAGTCGCACTTCGGTCTCGACGCCGACGCGGTGCGCCCCTACCTTTCCCTCGACGCCGTGAAGTCAGCGCTGTTCTGGAGCGCGGAGCGTCTGTACGGACTTCGCTTTCGCCGCCTCGACGAAGCGCCCGCCTACCATTCCGAGGTCGAGGCGTTCCTCGTCCACCGCGGCGACGATCCGCTCGGCGTGCTCTGGCTCGACCTCCATCAGCGGGAGGGCAAGTCACCCGGTTCATGGCAGGCCCAACTGCAGGCTCGCTCCTCTCACCCGGTACCGAGCCTCGGCCACACGGTGGTCGTGTCCAGCCTGCCCAGGCCGCGGGACGGCGAGCCCGCGCTCCTCGTTTGGGAACTCGCCAACGTGCTCTTCCACGAGTTCGGTCACGCGTTGCACATGCTCCTCTGCCGGGCCGGCTACCCGTCGCTGGGCAGTCTCGCCGTCGAATGGGACTTCATCGAGCTGCCCGCGCTGCTCAACGAGCTCTGGTTGCGGGATCGGGAACTGCTCTCCCTGCACGCTCGCCACGTCGAAACCGGCGAACCGATGCCCGAAGAACTCGCCGCCGCGCTCGACGAGGCGCTGCGCTACGACCGGATCTTCAGCCTCACGCTCGAGTACCTGGCAACCGCGATCGTCGACCTCAGGCTCCACCAGCTCGCCGACGGCCGAGCCATCGACGCCATGGCGGTGGAAGAAGAGGTCCTGTCCGAACTCGGCGTACCGGCAGCCGTTGAGCCGCTGCTCCGGGTCCCCCACGCCGTGCACACCTTCTCGGAGGAGGTCTACGCCGCCGGCGTCTACTCCTACCTCTGGTCCGACGTCCTGGCCGCCGAGGCCGCCGGTGCGTTCGAGCGGGCGCCCGGCAGGCTGTGGGACACGCAGGTCGCCGACCGCTATCGCGAGACGATTCTGGAAGCGGGAAGCACCGCGCCGGCCGCCGAGCTGTTTCGCGCTCTCATCGACCGGGAGCCCTCACCGAGCGCGCTGCTCGACAGGTTCGGCCTTTGATGGCTAGCTCCGTCGCGGCCAGCCAAGAGCCGCTGTTCGTGTGCGACCAGTCGATCCCGGCTCCGGCCACTGGCGGTATCAACGAATCGAGGAACAGGCCACCGTCGCCGGGCCGATTAACGTTCTGCCGGTGATCCAGCGCGGGGCGGTTTCGCTAGCCGATGTCGGGAGAACCATGAGGCAGGCGACCCCGGCACGTTGCCGACGTAGAAGCCGGTATCGGGGCAGCGCTCCACGACGGCGGTACGGGTGGAACCCGGGCCGGCGAGTCGAGATTCCGTCATGGGCCCATGGTACATCCCGAAGCCGGAGTCAGGTCGGCCCGCGTTGCCGTAGCGGCCCTCGAACCACGCGAGGTTTCATGCGCCCGTTTCCACATCGACCAGCTCAATGCGCTCGCCGTAACGGCGAAAGTCGCTCGCATTGAACGTCAGGAGTCTCCGTTCGCCGTGGGCCAGCATGGTCGCCGCGATGTTGGCGTCATGCACTTGCCGCCCGGCCACGGCCACGTCCCGGCAGAGAGTCGCCAAGACCTCGGTCACTCTCGGGCCGTCCTCCAGGATATCGAACGCCGCCTCAAGGGCGGCGACGTGCGCGAGAGCCGCCTCCATGGCGACCGGCCGCGACCACGATTGCGGGCGGGTCACCGTCGCCAGGTACTCCCGCAGAACCTGCCGGCTGATCCGAATCGCCTCGCCGCTCCCGCCAGCCTGCTGCAATAGCCGACGCGCGGTCGCATGCTCGGGCGCCGACTTGAAGCGCGCCCGGACGAGCACATTGGTGTCTACGAACACTCGGCGGTCCGGTCGCGCTGTTCCGCTTCATCGTCCGGACCACCCGTCAGACGGCCGGAGTCGTCGTAAATCTGCTCACGACTGAGCGTGAAGCCCGCGGGCCACGAACCGCCGGGGATCGCGGGCCATACCTCGTCCAGATCGAACGCCGCACCGGCCGGCCCAGCCTCGACCCCGTCCGACGGGGCTTCCACGCGCTCGAACACCAGGGCTTCCGATTCGAGATCCACCGCGCGCGTCTTCCACCCAGCCGCCTGCCAGGCCAGCGCGTGGCTGTGCCCGGCGTCCCGCTTCGGGTTCGACCACCACGGGCGGTAGAGCCGCGCGGAATCCGGCAACCCGAAACCGAGGATGACCTCGATCTCCGAGAACGTGACCCGCCAGGCCGGGCCGGTCAGCGCGGTCAGATGTCGATACAGCGGCGAGTACTTGCCGCGCGCGGCGGCCTCCCGGACGAGCCGATTCCGTACAGTAGCCACTTCGCGATCCCTCAGCGTCAACCCGTGAAGTTCTGTCTGACTTGAATACCAGCCGAGGCCGGCGGCCGTCAAGCACGATCAACGCCGCCCGGCGTGCTCCGACGCCCGCCGGCCGGAGCCCAACTCCGACCCATGAGCGGCATCCGGTTCGCCATCACGGTCGGGAAGGGCACGTTCGCGTCGAGCGGGAGCGCGGCCATGTAGCGCACCGCGTCGACGACGGCGCGCACGCCGATTCGTGGGTTCCGGCGGAGAAGGAAGCGGTCAACCCGCGGTCCTTCCGCAGCCGGCCTCGAAGGCCTCGACGTCGGTGACGGCCGGCGCCGCGCGGCCCGGCCGGTTGCGGTACTCGCGGACGTCTCCGGTGACGGTGTCCTCGACGCGGACGACGGTTTCGAGGTCGGTCGTGGAGGCGACGAACACCCAGACGCGGCCGTTGGCGGCGCAGCCGTCGAGCACCTTGACCAGAACCTCCCAGTTGGCCGGGTCGAAGAAAGAGAAGAGGCCGGAGTCGTCGGTGCCGGCGGGGACCACGGTCGCGTCGCGGCTTTCGCCGGCGCCGGGGCCGAAGCTCACGGTCGCCCTGAAGCGCGAGTCGCCCAGGCAGCGGGTGCGTTCGTCGGCGACGCAGTTGCCGGCCGGACGGGCGGCCTCGACCAGGAAGGTGCGCTTCGCCGCGGACTGGCGCGGGCCCTCGTTGACGATGAGCGAGACGTCGTAGAAGCCGGGCGTGTGCCAGGCGTGGGCCGGCGCCCTGGCCTTCGATGTGGCGCCGTCGCCGAAGTTCCAGAGTCTGGAGCGCGCGGCGCCCGAGCCGAGGTCGGTGAAGCGGACGGCCTCGCCGGCGCTGATCCGGCAGGGCTCG
>JAPVWO010000302.1 GCA_027493375.1 Candidatus Multivorans thiocomprendens
GCTCGGACCGCGAAGGCATCGCTCACGCCACGCAGACAGAACCGACGCCCCGGCCTGCAAGAGCGACTCCGAGACAACCCAAGTCCGACAGATTGCTAGTCTCCGACCATTGGCACTAACTGATGGTCGGCAGGTGGAGGCGCCTCGAGTGAGCGAGGGCCGGAAGGCAAGTGACCTCGCTTCCTTCCGGGAGGAGTTCGTTCGAGCGCGGGGGATTCGGCGGCCCTCGCTTGCGAGGGGGGCTTGCCGCTGCGGATGATCCGTTCGAACGGCAACCGTTTGGGCCAGTACTTCCGGGAGTTGCTCGATCAGTTCGACGCCTACCGGTCAGTCGGGTTTGGTCCCACTCGGCTCGCCGAAGCGGCCGGCCACAGGCTGCCGGCGTCGTTTCGCCAACGGGTCGTCTTCGAGGTCACCGGCCAGCTCGTCGACGTCGTTTGGAAGCGGCGGGCGCAGGTAAGGGGCCTCTCCGACCCCGTGGCTCACCTGGACGAGACGGACGCGGCCTGGCGCGACGCGCTGCCGATGGCGCTTGACGATGAAGTAGCCGAGTCCCTCCTTCGCGGGCTGGTTGTCGACGCTGCGAGACAGGCTTCGGGCGCACGAACAGGCTTTCGCCTGGTGCGGGAGCTGGTGCGGCTTGCCTCGGGCTCGTGGCGCCTCGTTGGTTCGCTGGAACTGCCCGGGGCGGTCGCAGCGGGACTCCTGCATGGATCGCCGGTACCGAACCAAGCTGGTTCTCCGGGTCGATGCGAACTGTTCGTGGCCGACGCGATGGGAAGGTCGAGTTTCTCGCTCTCGCGACTCGGCGAGGCGCCGCGGGCGACAACGAGTAGCTGATCGAGACCGCGCGGCGCGGGGGCCGGGTCGAGCAGCGTGGCGAAGCCGCGGCCGGCGCCTTGCGAATCGAGTCGAAGTCGAGCAAGGGCGTGTGCGCCGTGCATCTGCCGAAGTCGGACAGCCTCTCCGAATTGCCTTGGGTGTTCGCCGACCGCCGCGGAGACGGTTCGCGCTTTCGACTGGTCGGCGAAGGAAGCCTGCGCACGCGCTACGACCGGGTCGCGGTGGCTGTTCCAACGGGCGCCGACGTGCAGGTCATGGATGCGGGCGAGTGTGAAGCCGCGGGCGAAGTCGAGGA
This sequence comes from Candidatus Multivorans thiocomprendens, assembly GCA_027493375.1. Taxonomy (GTDB): domain Bacteria; phylum Acidobacteriota; class Thermoanaerobaculia; order Multivoradales; family Multivoraceae; genus Multivorans; species Multivorans thiocomprendens. Next base: position 1,139 of record JAPVWO010000302.1, read on the forward strand.
GATCGGACGGGAGGTCTTCATCATCGGCGGGTCGGCCGGCATCGTCATCGACGACGAACGCTGCGTCGTTCGGACCGGGCAGGAGAAGGATGAGACCGTTCGCTACCAGCTCGACGGTAGCGTGTTTCCTTCGACTACCCCCGATTCCGCCGCCGTCCATCACGGCTGGCCGCGACTTCGACGCTATCCGGCGAGCGGGCCGCCAACAGAGATTCGCTGGGCGGATGCTCAGGTCAGAGCTGTGGACAAGGGTGCGGCGTGGACCGAGTGGTCTCCCGACCGGTTCGGCTTGTTCGACGTCCGGCATGTAGTGGCCGGCGTGCTGGAGTACCGGGGCCGCGTCGCGGTCGTGCCGAAGGCGGCCGCCGTCTCGTCTCGCCCCCTGCCCGGCGACCGGGAGGTCGAGACGTTGCTCGACGGGCTGGGCGGCGCCGAGATCGGCCTGCCGGGCGAGCAGGACGCGCGGGTAGAGCATTCTCCCGATCGGACTCTCGTCGTGTCGAACGCCCGACGCCTGTCGTCGTTGGCCGTCTTGCTCCGCTTCCCGTCTGGCGGTGGGGACCTTCGGCTTGACCAGCCGGTTGCCACGAGCCATGGCCGATTCGTACGCAGCGACGGCGCCGGGATACAGAGTCATGAAGCGATCGGCGTTGACGAGTTGAGCGCGGTCCGGGCGATCGCGACCGAGGCGCGCGGAGGAACGACGTTCGATGTCATCGGCTCGCTCGAGGCTGGGGATCTGCCTCTCGATACCGGCAGCGCCGCCTCGCTAGTGGAGAGAATGCGCGAGGCGGGCGGACTGCACGAGCTGCCCTTGGCGTTCCTGCAGGAGTCGATCCGCCTGCTGCTCGAATCGTCGAGCGATCTCGCGGCTGAGGTCCGCCTGCGGATTGCCTGCAATGGCGTGGAAGGCGCCCCCCATGTGCGGATCAAGCGATTCGGCCTTCGCATCGATTGGGACGAGTCCGGGTCGCTTGCCTGCGTGCGCGAAACGGGCGAACGGGAATCGTCGATTGAGTTGGACGCCGAAGCGCGGCCGTTGTGGAGTCCCGATCATGAGAGTCGAGAGCTGTCGAGAACGGTCGATGGGGGGTGGTTCTTGCCGCCGGACCTTGAGCAGGGGCCGTGGCTCGTCAGTGTTCGGCACGGCGATCTCTGCGTAGCGCAGCCTCGCGTCTGGCAGCCGCCGTCGCCGGGGGTCGAACTCGCGGAGGAGCGTGTGCCGGCGTTTCCGAACCTCGAAGAGGCGATTCGCGTGCGGACGCCGGATCTACGGCGCGAAGCTCTCGACACGGTGATCGCCGGGCTTGCAGAGCGGCCCGACCACGAGGACTGGGAACTGGTCCGAAGCACGTTCCTGAACTACCGGGACGTGCCGCCCTCGGCCGTAGACGTACTTACGGCCGTTGCCCGTTCGGCCCCGGCCGCCGCCATGGCGCTCCTGCAGGCGGGCGATGAGGACTTCGACGCGGTCTGGACGACCGTAGACCAACTCCCTCATCCTTGGTGGTCGGTTCCCGTCCACGTCTGGGTGGACGTCGCTCGACAGCTCCATCGACAGTACGTGGCGGAGTACGGGGAGGGGTTGGCGAGCTTCGCCTTCGATGTGTTCGGGCACCGAGCTACCGAGCGCGACGAGTACATGAAGGTGGTCCTCGCCGTCGTTCAGGCGACGGCGCCGCGCGGCGGCGAGGTAGCCGGCCAAGCACTGACCAGCCCGGAGGCGAAGGCCTTCATCTTTTCGGAACGGGAAAGGGCATGGCAGCAACTTCTGCACCGGCGGCATGGCGACCAGTGGCCTCAGGCTGCCGCGGTCGCCGAATGGCGTGATGGCCTTGACGCGAACCTCTCTGACGAGCAGAGGGCTGCCTGGCCGCGAACGGAGAACATCGCCGGATTCCGCCGAGCGACGCGTTCCGCCCCTGGGGTCGCCGCCCTAAGCGCGGTGCTCGGACTCCCGGTCTCGCAGTCACTGGTGTTGGGGCTCCGCAGCTTGAGGGCCTTCGACCCGGACTGGTTCGAGACCGGGTTGTGGACCACCTTGGCTCTGGCGATTCCGTGGCGCGAGTACGGGGGTTGAAGATGGAGCAACTCAGCTTCTTGGCCCTCAGCCATGATCTGCGGACCCGTGCCGCGAGAGCGATGCTTGACCAGCTTGGACTTGCGCCCGGAGCCCTTCGGGATCACCTCCGGACCGTTCTGGATCGGCCGGCGGGTCACGAGGGTAGCTTTCTCGCCGATCCGGTCTTCGAGGCGACCTTCCCTTGGCGGACGGTTGAAGAGACCATGTCCGATCTTGCCGGTGAACTCCTCGAGCCGGACTTGGTGCGATCGATGGACGCACCGCCGGCGGAGTTCAGGAAGGAGTATCGGTTCCCGAAGACCCGCCGTCCGTACGTTCACCAGGTCGAGACATGGCGGACCCTGCTCGCTCCTGGGCCGCGCTCGGTCGTGGTGACGAGCGGCACAGGTTCGGGGAAGACGGAGTGCTTTCTCGTCCCCATCCTGAACGATCTGGCGGGCTCGAGCCGGGCGCGTCCGTTCGACCCTGGCGTGAGGGCGCTGTTCCTCTACCCGCTGAACGCGCTGATCAACAGCCAGCGGCAACGGCTCGCGGCCTGGACGGCGGGTTTGGGAGGAAAGGCGAGGTTCTGCCTCTACAACGGGAACACACCTGAGGAGGCGCCATCCCGGAAGCAGGCGCAGGCGCCTCAGCAGGTTCTGTCCCGAAAGCTGCTCCGCGAGAGTCCGCCCCCCATTCTCGTAACGAACGCGTCGATGCTGGAGTACATGCTGGTTCGTTCCGTCGATCAGCCGATCCTCCAGGCGTCGCAGGGAAAGCTCCGCTGGGTGGTTCTCGACGAGATCCACACCTACCTGGGGACGCAGGCGGCAGAGCTGGCTCTCCTTCTGCGCCGGGTTCTCCTGGCGTTCGGCGTCGACCCGCGCAGCGTCCGTTTCGTCGCTACTTCAGCGATGGTTGGTGTCGACGACTCGGACACCCGGGAGGCGCTGCGGGACTTCTTCGGGGACCTGACTGGTGGGAGCGCGGGTCGGGTTCGGGTAATCGGAGGGGCGAGGGCCCCCGCGCCCTTGGCGACGCCGCCCAACGGCCTTGATCTCGACTCGCTTCTTGACGCTGTTCGTGCGCGGGAGGAGATCCCGTATGACACTCTGGCATCGGTTCGGGAGCTTCGCAGCCTCCGCGACCTGCTGGTTGCCGACGGGATGGGCCTGCGTGATGTCCGCAAGCATCTCGGGATTGCGGAGTCCGTGCCCGTCGAAGATCTGCTCGGCCTGCTTGACGCGGGCGCCCGCGCTCGGCGTGGAAAGGAGTCGTTCCTGCCGCTACGGGGCCACTTCCTCCACCGGACGCAACCCGGGATGTGGGCTTGCGCCAACTCGCTCTGTAAGGGGCGGGCGGGCGACCTGGCGGATGAGACGTGGTCCTTCGGCGCGGTGTTCCTGGAACGTCGGACGCACTGCAAACATTGCGACTCGGTCGTCTTCGAGATCGCGAACTGTCGGGACTGCGGAGTGCCGGCGCTGACGTGCGAGGAGTCGCGGTCCGCGGATGGCGTCTGGACGCTCCGCGCGTCTCGGTTCGACGACGACGCCGATGACGACGATGAGTTCGAATCACTGGAAGGGGATGAAGAAGCTGTCGATGCTGCCGATCGTGCGCGCGAACAGCCGGTGTTCAGGAGGCTGATCGTTGGGCGTGTTGCCAGGGGCTCCGACATCCGCAATGTCGGAAACTCCGCCAGCCTTGTCCAGTCGGCTGCGGTCAACCTGGAAACCGGTCAACTCCTGGAGGAACGGGAAACCTCGACCATCGGCCTGGTGCAGCCTGACGAGAAGGGCAGACTCCGCTGTCCCCGTTGTGGCGCTGGGCCGAGAGCGGGCCGCGAGACGTTTCGCCCGTTGCGCCTGGGCATGCCCTTCTACTTGAACATTGCCGCGCCGACTCTCCTGGACAACACGCCGGGATTGGAACAGGGCCGGTCGCTTCCGCACCGGGGGCGGCGGCTTATGACCTTCAGCGACAGCCGACAGGGGACCGCTAGGTTCGCCGTGAGCGCGCAACTGAGCGCCGAGCGGAACGCGGTGCGCAGTGTGCTCTATCACCAGCTGGCTGCTGGACGGACGAGCGGGGAGGACCGGCTTTCCCCTGAGCAACGAGAGCAGCTCGATGCGCTGGACGCCGAGGCACGGGAGAGGCGGTTGCCCCCGCCGTTGGAAGGCCTCAGGAGGAGCCTTCGGGAGCAGGGTAGCGATGCCGGGTCCAGCACGCTTGCGTGGGAAGAAGCTCGCCAGAGATTGGCGTCCGCCAAGGACATGAACCCGTGGATGCGCGACCGGTGGCGGGACCTGATGGTGAGCAGGGCAAGCGGCGCCGACATCGCGGAGTTCTGCCTCTATCGCGAGTTCCTGCGTCGTCCGCGACGAGCGAACTCGCTCGAGACGCTCGGTCTTGCGGCTCTCGGCTACGAGAAGATCGAGAGGTTGGGCGACCGGGACCGGCCTGCGCCGTGGCGCGCTCGGGAGCTTCCTGTCGCCGACTGGAGGACGTTTCTCGCCGTCGCCTTGGATCACGTGGTGCGGGCCAATGGCGCCGTCGGAATGCCGGATGGCTACTGGAGATGGTTGGGCGTTCCTTGGCGCGAGCGCTACACCCAGGGACCCCACGCGGACGTTTCGGCGGACCGTCGAGTCGTCCGGTGGCCGCAAGTCAGGAAGGGCCCTTCGCGGTCGCGACTGGTCTGGTTGCTGACGACGTACCTCGGCTTGAGCCAGAGTACTCAGGCGGACGCCGACACGATCAACGATGTCCTGCTGGCGGCCTGGCAGCAGATCAGGGGGCTTCTGGTGGAGTCGGAACTTGGCTTCCAGTTGGACTTGAAGCGGGCCGCCGTTCTGCGCGACGTCCGCGAGGGTTGGCGATGTCCGGTCACCCGACGCGTCCTGCCGCGTGCCCTAGACGGCATCACGCCCTACCTGCTCGGCGCCGAGGGCGGCGCGTCGAGCCGGTGTGAGCGGGTGACCATGCCTCGGTTGCCCTGCGGCTTCTGGCGCGATGGCGACGGCCGGGAGTGGTCGGAAGCCGAAGTCGAGGCTTGGCTACGGGAAGACGATCTGGTTCGGGAGGCGCGGCGGCAGGGCGTCTGGGGCGACATGAACGACCGGATCGCGCGACGCGCTCCCTACTTCATTGTCGTGGAGCACTCCGCTCAGCTCTCCAGCGAACGCTTGCAGGAGTATGAGGAGGGGTTCAAGGAAGGGAAGGTGAACCTCCTCAGTTCGTCGACGACGATGGAGATGGGTGTGGATGTCGGCGGCCTGACCGCAGTGTGCATGAACAACGCACCGCCGAGCCCTTCCAACTTTGTTCAGCGCGCCGGCCGAGCGGGCCGCCGTGGCGAGAGCGCTGCCGCGAGCCTGACGGTCTGTCCGGCGACGCCCCACGGCGAGGCGGTGTTTCGAGATCCCATGTGGCCGTTCAGAGCCTCGGTCGCTTCGCCCCGAGTGGCCCTGGACAGTGAGCGGATTGTCGGCAGGCACGTGAACTCGCTCTTGCTGGGGCGTTTCCTCTCTGGCCAGGACGCGCACAGGTTGACGAGCGGCTGGTTCTTCGAATCCCCTTCGGGTGAGACCCGCAGCCCGGCCGGGCGCTTTGCGACCTGGCTGCGCCGTGGCGCCAGGGACGAGGTGACCCAGGCGGTGCGCAGTCTGACTCAGCGAACTGTCCTGGCTGGCCGTACGGGGCGGCGATTGCTCGATGCCGCGAGGGTCCAGATCGAGACGATCCTTGACCGTTGGACCGCTGAGTTGCGTGCGTTGCAGGAACAGCAGCGCGAGGACGCCGATCGAGGGCGCAACGACCGTTCTGTCGTCCAACTGGCGATCGAGCGGCAAATCGAACGTCTCCGCGACGAGTACCTGCTTGCGGAGTTGATTGCCCGGCGCTTTCTTCCGGCCTACGGCTTCCCCACGGGAGTCGTCCCGTTCGTTACCACAACACGGCACTCGGTCAAACAATCCGCGTCTGAGAGGGCACGAACCGAGGGCCGCTTCGGCGGCAGCCGCGGATACCCCTCCCGGCAACTCGGCATCGCGGTCAGGGAGTACTCCCCGGGTGCTGGCATCGTGCTTGACGGGCGAGTCTACGAGTCTGGCGGCGTGACCTTGAACTGGCACATACCGGCGGGAGAAGCGGACATTCGAGAAACGCAGGCCTTCAGGCGTTTCTGGCGCTGCAGACGCTGCGGTGAGGTCGGCGCCGCCGGCCATCCGGTCGATCATTGTCCTTCCTGCGGTTCCGAGAATCTGGGGCACTGGGAGTATCTCGAACCCGCCGGCTTCGCCGTGGATCTCAACTACAAGCCGCACAACGACCTGACAAAGCTGCCGTACGTGCCGGTGGAAGGACCCCTGATTTCGGCAGCCGGAGCGGAATGGGTGGACCTTCCCGCAGGTTTGGGGCGCTATCGCCACGGCCCGGAGGGCCGGGTCTTCCACAGAAACCGGGGCAGGCGCCAGCGTGGTTTCGCCGTCTGCCTTCGTTGTGGGCGAGCAGCCGAGGAGACATCGGCCGATGCGCGGGAGTTGCCTTCCGAACTGAAGGCGCATCGCCGGCTGAGGGGTTCCTCCGGAGGAGAACCTCTCTGCGAAGGGAACGACTCGGACTGAGCGATCAAGCGGCGGGTGTGGCTTGGCGGCGAGGAGCGGACCGATGTCTTCGAGCTGCGCTTGGAGGCGGTAGAGACGGGTCTGCCGGTCAGCGATGAAGTCGAGGCCTACACCATTGCGGTGGCGCTACGGTTGGCTCTTGCCGAGTCCTTGGGCGTCGATGCGCGGGAACTCGGTTGTGCCACGCAGCGAGTTCGCAATCGGGAGGGCTCGACGGGCCGCGCGATCTTCCTCTACGACACCGCGAGCGGCGGTGCCGGTTACGCCGCCGCGGCTGCCCGGCAGATCGTCGATCTCCTCAAGGCGGCCCGCCGCAAGCTCGAGTGCCCGCGCCAGTGTGACTCAGCCTGCCACGGCTGTCTGCTGAGTTTCGACACCCAGTATCGAGCGGACCAGTTGGACCGACATCGGGCTGCGGGCGTGCTTTCCGGGTCCGCCCTCAGGCGGCTTGACCTGCCGGACCAAATGAAGAGGTTCGGGGCTCGCACGAGGCTCGAGACGCGGAGTCTTCCCAGCGCGATCAGAGAGGAGCTAGCACGTCCTGGCATGGAACGGCTACGAATCCACCTAGGCGGACGGCTTGAAGACTGGGACGTAGAGGATTGGCGCCTGGCGCCGGACCTCGTTCGTTGGCGGGCAGGCGACGTCGACGTCGAGTTGTTGATCCCGGAAGAAGCGTTGGAGGGACTTGATCTCGCTGTCGCCAGTTCGTTGGCGAGCTTGGTCGAGGTTTCCGGTGCGAGGCTCCTGGTGGGGCGGTTTGAACCGCCGGCAAGGGGGCCCGCCGTCGAGGTCGGGGGCGCACCGGGCTCGGTGAGGTGGGCCGTCATTGACGAGACTGGACGAGCGCCCGGTCGCGATTGGGGAAGAGGCGAAAGTAGCGGCGTTTGCGTCAAGGTCGTTTCGTCCAGGGCGCTGCCGGAATCCGGCGCTGCCGTCGAGTTCCGCGCGGCCAACCTCAGGCGGACGCCCGAAGGCACCGTGGAGGAAGTGCGGGTCGCGTCGGAACTGGACGGTTCCGCGGGTGGATTCGGCAACCGGTTTTGGGATCTGGTCAGGGGCAAGGCGCCGGGACTTCGCCGCCAGATTGAGGCGGGAGGACCGGTTTCCGAGATCCGGTACGCGGACCGTTACGTAAGGCATCCGCTCACTCTTCGCCTGTTCCTCGAGATCGCGGCAGCCTTGATGCCAGAGGGCGGGAGGGGAACTCGGCTGGCCGTCAGCTCGGCCGGCTACGACGCGGGCCATGCGTGGGCTCATCGGATCAACCACGCGTGGCCGCTCGCTTCGGACCGGGACGGGGTCGGTGACGCTCTGGCGCGCCTCAGAGGCTTCGAGCCGAGCTTCCAGACGGTTGCGCTCCGGCATCTTCCGCACGCCCGCGAGTTCGAGATCGTATGGGCTTCGGGCCGCTCGGCGGTGCTGCGCCTCGATCATGGTTTGGGCTACTGGGATGCGAGCGCGGCCTTCGAGTTCGCCGCGACTCCCGCGCGGCAGGCCCGGACGCTCAACCGGATGGCTCTTGAGGTCAAGGCTCGCCATCCGGCTCACCCGACGATCGTCTACGTCACGGCGGTTCGCGGACCCCGTTGAACCGGGCCGAACCAGAGCAGCATCTCGGGCCCGCTACAGCTGCTCAACGCGAGGCTCCTCGACGCCGGCCATCGCGCAGACGATCCGCCACTCCCGTTCTGTCACCGGCTGGACGGAGAGCCGCTGGCCCCGGCGGAGCAGGGCCATCCCCTCCAGGTCGGGTCGGTGCCGTAGCTCGGCCAGCGTGACGGGCTCGTCGAACTTGCACTCGAACTCGATGTCGACGAGGTACCACCGAGGATTCTCCGGGTCCGACTTCGAATCGTAGTGGGAGTCGTCCGGGTCGAACTGGGTCGGATCGGGGTAGGACTCGCTGCACACCCGGGCCAGTCCGACGACCGCGGTCGGCTTGGCGTTCGAGTGGTAGTAAAGGACGCCGTCGCCGATCCGCATCCGGTCGCGCATCAGGTTGCGAGCCTGGTAGTTGCGCACGCCGTCCCAGTACGTCTTGCCGTCGCGCTCGAGGTCGTCGATCGAGTACTCGCCCGGCTCGCTCTTCATCAGCCAGTATTGGCGGGGTTCATCGGTCATTGGCGGTCTCCTGGTTGTAGCGGGAGCCCCGTATTCTGCCCTGCCTTCGGCTGGAGGGTCGGATACCATCGCGGACAGCGATGGCCATGAAGAAAGAGCGGTCGACGACACGGCCGGGTTCATCCCGAAAGGGGAAATACGCGGGGCTGTTCCGCAATCCGCGGATCCGAACCCGGTCCTCGGCGGAACGGGTGCGCGAGGCCGGGCCTGACCGGAGTCCGGGGACACTCGGCAGCCCCCGTCGTCGGCTGCCCGGACCGATTCAGTTCGTGCTGAAGCTGGCGGGGTCGTGGCGTCTGAGCCAGGACGAACTCGCCGGCTTGCTTGGATTCGGCCCGGGGGACACAGCCCACGCGGCGGCGCTGCTGACGGGGAAGGCCGAGCTTCGCGGTCGGGACGTGCGCGACCGGATCGCCCACCTGTTCCGCATAAGAGAGACGCTCTACTCGCTCTTCCGGGATCTGGAAGTCGAGAACGAGTGGCTGCGAGAACCCCACGAGCTTCTCGCGGGCAAGTCCCCTATGTCGTTGATGGTCGGCGGCTCCATGGAAGACCTGCTCCTGGTCGGAGAGTACGTTGACGAGGTCGCCGGATAGTCCCTGAATCCGGGCGAGAGAGCCGTGAAACGACCAACGCTCAGGCGCGACAACGTCAAGGTGCGGGAGGTCCTGCCACCACCGGGCGGCATCGACCTCGACCAGGTGGCCGAGTCCTGTCGGTACGTCGGGAGCCCCTATCACAAGGATCGTCCAGGCTTCGCTGGCATGCCGGTTCGCAGGCCCGACGCTTCTCTATGCCCTTCGGAGCTGGCCGATTGTCGTGACCTCGTTGAGCAGTGGCTTCGAGCCGCGGTGCTCGGTGGACGCACTGGAAAGTGGGAAGGCGGGTTTCCGAGATACGTCTGGCATCGTGAAGGCGATATCGTCTTCGAGGCCAAACAGGGTTCGCCTGGCTCCGGCGACTATCACGGATACCCGCTGGATTCCTGGCAGACGGTAAGGGGCTTTCCGAGATGACTGTCCGCTTTCAGTTTGACTGGATAGATGCTGGGCCGTCACCAGACAAACTCGCCCAGGCCACAATGGCTGCTCTTCGCATCGATGTGGAGAGTTCGACAATCACTGCTGTCATTGACCGTTCTGACCGTAGATACAGCGAGACGATCAACGTGCCGCTATTCAGCGTTGCGGAGTGGCTGGTACTCAACTGGTTTTCCATCTGGCATGAAGTTGCCGACGCGGGCGAACATTCTCTGGACTTCGACTCGCGGCACAACCTGGGTGTCGCCGGTGACGGATTCGCGTTGCCGAGACTCTTCATTTCGCCCGCATCGTCTGAGCGAATGAACTTGGAGTGGGAAGGGCACAGGCCTCAGCATTCCCGTGTCGAGTTCCTCGAGAAGGGCGCCCGGAGCGTCGAACGACAGGAACTCGACACGGAGCTTCGGACTCTTGTCGAGGCGGTTCTTCAGCGTACTCAGGAGGATCCCGAGACCAAGGGGGCATCTGACGAGCTTCGTCGGGTTTGGAGTGCACTCAACAATCTTGAAGATGATGAAGTCGAATTCAGCCGTGCCGCCGCGCTGTTCGGAGCAGATCCCTTCGAAATAGGCGAGCAGGATGCGGAGCTCCTCATCAAGTTCTGGAGAAACGCTCACGCATCCGTGCGGGAAGATGCCTTGGCCCTTGCCAAGGGCGCCGGGTTGCCAGTAGTTGCTGACTGGCTGAAGCGCGCTCAAAGCGCCCTGTCGGAAACGGACCAACACACCGATTGGACTGAGGCTCGTGATAGCTTGCCAGCAGTCGCAGACGGTGATCGACCTTGGGAGCGAGGCTATGAACTCGCTCGTCGCGCTCGCAACCTAGTCGATGAGAATGGCGGTCCGATTGACCTCCAGGAAGGCATCGCGGCTGTGCCCCACATGGAAGTGAGTCCGCCGTCGATGCGTATTCAGGGATTTGTCGGAGATGACGGTCCCGCGTGTGTAATGGCGCCGCGGAGTCTCTCGGGCAGAAGGTTCATTCAGGCGCGCGCACTGGGCGACTATCTGGGACGCAGAACAGCGGGATTCGGGCTACTCAGTTCTCTGGCAACTGAACGCCAAGCGGAGTCACGAGCATTCGCAGCAGAGTTTCTTGCCCCCTCGACGTCGCTACGTCAACGCATCAGCGCGGGGCGTGTCGACAGCGAGCAGATAGGTGATCTCGCGCGAGAGTTTTCGGTTGCCACGGCAGTGATTGAGCTCCAGATTCGGAACCATCGTATCGCTGAAGTGGTCTCCTTCTGAGTTCGTCTTGACCTGATCTTCGGCAATGCGCGGCGATCCTGTGATCGGTGCCGGGTGGGACGCGTGGGCGACCCGTCAGTCGTGGCCCGCTACAGGATGCTGCGGCCGAAAAGGGAACTCAGCAGGCCGAGGGCGAGCTTCGCGGTCTGATTCCGGGTGTCGAGAATGGGGTTGACTTCGACGACGTCGACGGAGCCCAGACCGCCGTGCTCGGCGATCAGTTCCATCAGCAGGTGCCCCTCGCGGTAGCTCAGGCCGCCGGGCGCCTGGGTGCCTACGCCCGGCGCCTCCCGGGGATCGATCGAGTCCATGTCCAGGCTGACGTGAAGCCGGTCCCTGTGGCCCAGTCGTTCGAGAGCTTCGTGGGCCAGGGGAGCCAGGCCCCGCTCGTCGATCTGGCGCATCGTGTAGACGGTGACCCCGGTCCGGTGGATGAGCGCCTGTTCGCCCGGGTCCAGGTCGCGGACTCCGAACAGAACCACGTCTTCGGGTCGGAGCTTGGCGCCGGGACGACCGGCATCGACCAGCGCCGGCGCGCCGTGCCCGCACAGGGCGGCCAGGGGCATGCCGTGGAGGTTGCCGGTCGGTGAGGTGTCCGGCGTGTTGAAGTCGCCGTGGGCATCAATCCAGAGGACGCCGGTGCGGTGCTTGTGCGAGACCCCTCCCACCGTTCCGACGGCGATCGAGTGGTCGCCGCCCAGCACCAGCGGCAAGGCGTCTTCGGCCACCGCCTGCCTGCTTGCCTCGTAGATGCGCTCGCAGGCGTCGACGACCGGCCGGAGGAAGCCCAGGCCGGGCTCTTCGGGCAGCGAGTCGCGCTCGACGGTCTCGATGTTGCCCCGGTCCTCGACCCGGTAGCCGAGCCGGGTCAGTTCCGACTTGAGTCCGGCGTAGCGCAACGCCGTCGGCCCCAGGTCGACGCCGCGTCGCGACTGGCCCAGGTCGAGCGGGGCGCCGACGATGTGGATCGTGGTCTGGTCAACCGGAGCCGGTGCGGGCATGGTGCGACGCTAGCAACTTGCGGAACGGGGTGGTTGTTCCGGCGTCCGCCTTCGGCGGATGCCGGCGAGGTCGCCGGCGCAATAGGATGCGGTTCGTCATGTCGGTCCGCAACTTCTGCATCATCGCCCACATCGACCACGGCAAGTCGACGCTGGCCGATCGCCTGATCCAGCACTGCGGCGCGGTCGAGGACCGGGAGTTCCGCGACCAGATCCTCGACTCGATGGACATCGAGCGGGAGCGCGGGATCACGATCAAGAGCAACACGGTGACGCTTCGCCATCAGGACGCGGAGGGTCGGACCTGTCGCCTCAACCTGATCGACACGCCGGGCCACGTCGACTTCTCGCACGAGGTCCGCCGGTCGCTCATGTCCTGCGAGGGAGCGCTGCTGCTGATCGACGCGTCGCAGGGCGTGGAGGCGCAGACGGTCGCGAACCTCTACCTGGCGCTCGAGTACGACCTGACGATCATCCCGGTGATCAACAAGATCGACCTGCCGTCCGCCGATGTGGACCGGGTGCGGGAGGAGATCGAGAGCGACCTGGGCCTCGACCCGTTCGAGGCGGTGCTGTGCTCGGCGAAGACCGGCGAGGGAGTCGAGGGCGTGCTCGACGCGATCGTGGAGCGGCTGCCGCCGCCGGAAGGCGATGCGTCGGCGCCGCTCCAGGCGCTGGTGTTCGACGCCCAGTACGACCCGTACCGCGGCGTCGTCATGCTGGTCCGGGTGCGCCAGGGCACTCTCCGGCCGAAGCAGAAGATCCGCCTGATGCACACCGGCAGCGAGCATGAGGTGGAGGAGATCGGCACCCTGCTGCTCAAGCGCAGGCAGCGCGAGGAGCTGGAAGCCGGCGCCGTGGGCTACGTCATCGCCGGGATCAGGAAGATCTCCGAGATCGACATCGGCGACACGATCACGACCGTCCCGGATGGAGCCGCGGAACCCATCCCGGGCTATCGCGAGGCGAAGCCGGTCGTTTTCTCCTCGATCTATCCGGTCTCGAGTCACGACTACGAAGATCTGACGCGCGCGCTCGAGAAGCTGGCGCTTAACGATGCCTCGCTGACCTACGAGAAGGACTCGTCGTCGGCGCTCGGCTTCGGTTTCCGCTGCGGGTTCCTCGGCCTGCTGCACCTGGATGTGGTGCAGGAGCGTCTGGAGCGGGAGTACGGCCTGTCGCTCGTGCTGTCCGCGCCGTCGGTGCGGTACGAAGTGACGATGTCGGACGGCGCGGAGCGGCAGATCGACAACCCTGCCGCCTACCCGGATCCGTCCGAGATCGAGGGTGTCTCCGAGCCCTGCATCAAGGCCTCGATCATGCTGCCGGAGCGCTATCTCGGCTCGGTGATGGAGCTGTGCCTGGAGCGTCGCGGCGGCAAGACGAACATCCACTACCTGGCCGTGGGCCGGGTCGAACTGACCTGCGAGCTGCCGCTGGCCGAGGTCCTCTTCGACTTCTACGACAAGCTGAAGACGGTAACGCAGGGCTACGGCTCGTTCGACTACGAGCTGATCGGACTGCGGCCGACCGACCTGGTCAAGGTCGACATCCTGGTCAACGGCGAACGGGTCGATGCCCTCTCCCAACTCGTCCATCGGGACAAGGCCCGGCGGCGGGCGCTCCGCTACTGCGAGCGGCTGAAGGACACGATCCCGCGCCAGCAGTTCAAGATCGCGATCCAGGGCGCGATCGGCGGCCAGATCATCGCCCGTACGACGATCACCGCGTTCCGCAAGGACGTCACGGCCAAGTGCTACGGCGGCGACATCACCCGGAAGCGCAAGCTGCTCGAGAAGCAGCGCGAAGGCAAGAAGCGGATGAAGCGTGTCGGCTCCGTCGACATTCCGCAGGAGGCGTTCGTGTCCGTGCTGCGCAGCGACGGATGATGTCGCGGCAAAGCCGGCGCGATGGACCGACAGCGTGGTTGACGTATACTCCTGCGCATGATGTACGTCACCTTTGGCCATGCACACCAAACTCACGCTGCGGCTTGACGACCGGCTGATCGCTCAGGCGAAGGACTATGCCCGGGATACCGGCAAGTCCCTCTCGCAGATCGTCGCCGAGTACTTCTCCGCGATTGTTTCGGGGCGCCAGCCGGATTACACCCAGACGCCGACGGTGGCCGGGCTGCGGGGAGTGCTGAAGAACGCCGGCGTGGTGGGCTTGAGCGACTACCACACGCACCTTGAAGACAAGCACCTCTGAGAAGGCGGGGCGCATGAGGGTGCTCTTCGACACCAACGTGCTGATCGACTTCTTGCTTGACCGGGCCCCTTTCGCGGATGCTGCCGCCGATCTTCTCTCGCGGGCCGACCGCGGTCAGATTCAGGGGCTGGCTTGCGCCGATTCGTTCACGACGATCTTCTACCTGATGCAGAAGGCGCTCGGCAGGGAGAAGGCCAGGCAACACATCTCGTCCCTGCTGTCCGTGCTCGACGTGACACCGGTCAACAGGGCGACTCTGGAGCACGCGGCCGAGAGCGGTCTGCGCGACTTTGAAGACGCAGTCGTCGTCGAGTCTGGACGTCAAGCCGACGTGGACTGCATCGTCACGCGGAATGAGCGGGACTTTGCCGGTTCGAAGGTCACCGTGCACTCGCCGAGATCGCTACTGGCCTTGCTGGCCTGAACCCGGTCGTGGTGCTGAACCGGCCGCGGAGCTTGGGGTTCTCGCCAGATACCAGAGGAACGAGTCGTAGTCTTGAAGCCTTGGCAACTGCGGCAGCGTTGCCATCTTGTCGTTCGGTCACCCCGCGGTGTTTGCCGGCTGGGTGGTGTAGAACACGGCCGTCCGTCCGGCCGCGGCGCGGGCGGCATCCGGGTCCTCGCCGGCCGCGATCCCGGCTTCGCCCCAGGCTTCGGCGCTGCCCGTGATCAGCGCCTTGCCTTCGGATGAGGCGGCGAAGGCTTCCTCGTCCAGGCTTGGTGTGTCGGGTTCTGTGAGATGGAGGGCAAGTCCGAGCAGGCCGAGTTCCCAGGCGACGCCGGTGGCGCCGGGGCCGTACTGGTCCCAGTGGGGCGAGTGGAGCATGGTGTGGGTGAGTTTGAGCCGGGCGCCGCCTTCGGCGTCCGCGGCGCAACCGACTTTGACCCAGCTCGTGTCTCCGGCGAACTCCCAGGTCACGGCGTAGCGAGTGGGGGGTTCACAGGCGGTAATGACGCCGCCGGCGTTCCCTTCCAGTTGGTAGCGGCCGCCGAGTTCGAGATCACCGATGATCGGCAGGAGCCAACACGGGATGCGTTCGCCGTTCGTGACAGCGTCCCAGAGGTCCTCCAGGTCGACGGGGAAACCGCGGCCGAGGGCGACCGAGCGCGCGGCCCGGCCGTCGCGTTCGAGCGACGACACGGCGCGTTCTACGGCGGCCAGTTGGCCTTTGACGTCGACGCTCATGGTCTCGAGCGGCCGACTATACGCGCCGGGGCGCGATCCGAGACGCTTACTCCGGCGTGTACCAGATCGGCGAGGACCAGGCGCGTTCCTGGATCGTCGGCGAGACGTCGTACCGGGGCTCGACACCCTCGCGCAGGGCGTCCCAGGTCGACCAGCGGCAGGTCGGGTTCTCGAGCGCCCGGACGTAGTAGAAGGCGCGCTTCGAGGCGTCGAAGTCGGGGTCGGTCCAGACCGCCTGCAGGGTGTCCGCCCCGGAGTCGTCGCTGATCTGGCAGGTGGAGAGGTCGACCGTCGCTCCGTTGTCGGGGCAACGGTGCGTGGCCGGGTCGACCGCGGCGCCGTCCGAGCAGGCCACGTCGTAGACCATCTCGGCGCCCTCGCCGTCGCTGGACCATCCCTTGATCACCTGCACGCGGTCGAGCGGCGCGGCCATCGAGTCCCTCATCGCCATGACGGCGAAGGTCGGCGCTTCGCCGACATCCGCGGCCAGCAGGTCGCCGCCCATCGGCACGCCTTCGGCGTAGGCCCTGGTCAGGAACTCGGCATCGTCGAGGTCATCGTCCGTGAAGTCGCCGGCGAAGAAGCGGACCATCATGCGCGGTCCGGACGTGCCGAATGTCTCCTTCCGCCGCATGGCGTCGAAGAGCGCCTCGCGGGTGTTCTCTTCCGCCCAGACGCCGGCCAGGCCGGAGGCGCCCCAGGTGTAGTAGTAGGTGTCGCGGAAGGTCCTGCCCGAGCCGTCCTCGGTACGCGTCGACGCGTCCGACTGCTGGGCCGGGTCGCCCAGCGTCTGGTTGGCGCCGGTGCCGGGCACCGAACCCCGAAGCTGCGGGGTGGCGTCGAGGACCCCGACCTTGGACCAGTAGTCGTCCTCCCGGAAGGCGCCGCCGGAGACGTGGGTGTCGCTGGCGCCGATGATTCCCAGCTTGTACGGATTCGTCAGACCGCCGTCGGCGAGCCGGATGCCGCGAAGCAGCGCGTTACGGACGTAGCTGCCTTCCGGCTGGCTGATGATCGTCGTCGCGATCTTGTACGGCATGATCTCGAAGTCGGCCCACTCGTCGTTGGGCGAGAGCGCCGGATGGGTGTCCGACGTGCCCTTGACCTGGGTGATCTCGACGAGCGGCTCGTTGCGCGTCCGTACGTCGACGTAGTTCTCGTCGAGAGGGTCGCCGTAGAACTGCTCCATCTCGAACATGCGGCCGCCGGAGCCGTTCGGGTTGTGCGGAATGGCGAGCGCGTCCATGCCGAGCTCCCGCCAGCCGTCCATAGCGGCCCAGAGATCCTCGGGGTTCTGCGAGTCGATCCGGCTGAAGGGCGCTTCAGGGGCGTCGGAGCCGCGGAAGACCACGTTGCGGTGCAGGTTGTCCCGCTCGTAGCCGGAAGAGGTGAACTCGTAGGCGATGAAGGCCGTGAAGTTCCCCGGATCGTTGTGCGCCTCGGCGGCCTCGACGATTTTGGACCAGGCGTCCCGGACCACGTCCATGCTGAGATGCTCGTCCTCGCCCTGCCGGGCGCCCAGGTAGGGCCGCATGCCGACGAAGATGCCGCGGCGCTCGTCGGCCTCTTCAGCCGCGCGCATGTCGGCCGCGACCGGGTGTCCGTAGGCGGGCGAACCTTCTTCCGTCATCGCCGGCAGCATGCCCAGGTACATGCCGTGGTCGGTCACGCCCTGGAAGTCGAGCGGCCGGTCGAGCTTCATGTCGAAGCCGGCGGGGTGCTTGATCGTCCCGCCCTTGGCGAACTCGTAGGCGTCGTTCGGATCCGTCGTCGTGCCGAAGATGAAGGCGTCGAACGAGTAGCGCGTGTGGACGTGGAGATCGCCGAAGTAGGCGTTCTTCGTGGGGTTCGGGCTGGGGCTTTCAGCCGTGCCGCCGGGCGCCTCGCCGCCGTCGGCGGGGTCGTCGCTCGGCGCGCAGGCGGTGATCAGGAACACGGAGAACGCGGCCACTGCCGCGACCGTCGTCAGCTTCTTCATCGGCTTCTCCTTGAGAGCGTGTCGAGGCAGTTTACTATTGTAGTCCTGCTATCGCTGTTTGAAATTTCTTGCTCCGGATCTCGAAGGGAGGTCTCGTTGTGCGGAAACTGACGGGCGGACTCGTCCTTGTGGTGGGAATGTGGGTGGCGGTGTCGCCGGCCTCGAGTGCCGAGCTGGACCCCGATCTCAGGGCCCGCGTCGATGCGTTGATCGCGGAGGTCGCCGGGTCCCCGACGACCGTCTCGAACGTCGCCGAGCGCACTCCGGTTCTGTGGGAGTGGGCGAATGCCGTTTCCGTGCAGGGCGGCTTCGTGCCCAAGAACCTGCCGCTCGTCGCGTTCTACGGACCGTTTCCCCGGCCTGGATCGGAACCGGCGCCGTTCCAGTTGGCGTCGATGGACGACTACGTGCGGCAGCTTGCCTGGTTGGAAGAGGACGAGGAGGCTCTCGGCACCGTGACGCGAACCGGGTCCGAGACGTTCGAGGCGCGCGGTTGGGTGACCCTCGAGGTCGTCTACACGGTCGGTTCGCTCGGCATGGAGGAGGGCGGCGGCATCGTCATCTCGACACAGGGCGCCGGCGGCTACGGCCGGCTGCAGACCACGGACCCAGCGGGCGATCACTACGTGTCCGCCCGGATGAGCCGGGAAGGCATCAGCCTGGAGCAGGACACGCACCCGATCTGGGGCCCGTACGGCGGCTTCCGCGGTCCGGCCGGTTTCCCGACACTTCGGGTTCGCGGCGGGGATCTCGTGCCGGGCGACACGATCACATTGACCTACGGTGACAGGAGCGGTGGCGGTCGCGGGCTCGGGATCGGTGAATTCAGCAACGACCGGATCTCCCTGCCGATTCACGTCGACCCGGGCGACGGCAGGGTCTACGAGATGCCGCCCGCGACATACGAGGTCGTGGGCGGCGCCGCGGAGCGGGTCCACGGTTTCGCCCCGTCGATCGTCGGTGCCGGCGAGACGTTCATCATCTCGGTGCGGGCGGAGGACTGGGCCTACAATCGAGCCACCCGGGACATCCCCGGCCTGCAGGTTTTGCTCGACGGCGAGCAGGTGGCCGAACTGCCGGCCGGGCAGGCGATTCACCTGGTGGAGTTCGCGGCCGACGCGGAGGGTGTCCTTCGCTACACGTTCAGCAGCCCGGACGGCGAGGTGACGGGCGCCGCCAATCCGGTGTGGGTGCGGGCGGACCCGGAACACCGTCTCTACTGGGGCGAGACTCACGGCCACTCCGGCTTCGCGGAGGGACAGGGAACGCCGGATGGCTACTTCTCCTTCGCCCGCGACGATGCCCGCCTCGACTTCATCACGATGAGCGAGCACGACATCTGGCTGACGGACGGGCTCTGGGAGGAACTGAACGAGGCGGTCCGGAAGTACCACCGCGAGGGTGAACTGCTGGTCTTCGCCGGCTACGAGTGGACATCGCCGCGCCAGCGGGGCGGCCACCACAACGTGTTCTTCCGGAACGTCGGCATGCAGCGGGTGGGCGTCCAGGCGGCGCCGAACCTCTCCCAGCTCTACCGGGGACTGCGCGCCGAATTCGACACGGACGACGTGCTGATCATTCCCCACGCCCACCAGAACGGCGACTGGCGGCAAAGCGACTTCGAGATGGAGAACCTGATCGAGATCATGTCCGGCCACGGCACGTTCGAGTGGTTCGGCAGCCGCTACCTCGAGCAGGGTTTCCGGGTCGGCTTCGTGTCGGCGTCCGACGACCATCGCGGCCACCCCGGCTACTCGCCCGGTCATCAGGCGGGCGCCTCCGGGCGGCGATCGAACATCTTCCAGTTCGGCGGCCTGGCGGCGGCCTGGGCGCCCGCGCGCACGACGGAGGCGGTGTTCGGCGCTCTCAAGTCTCGCCACGCGTACGCGACGACCGGCGCGCAACGGATCGTGCTCGACGCCCGGCTGAACGGTACGCCGATGGGCAGCGAACTGGACCAGACGGATCGCCGCGTGCTCGAGGGACGGGCGATCGGCACGGGTCCAATCCGCCGGGTCGACCTGATCCGCAACGGTGAAGTCGTGGCGACGTTCGACACGCGAGGCGCGGGCGGCTCGGCGCTGCCGGAGGGCCAGTTCGAGGCACTGGTGAGCTTCTTCTCGGAGACCTGGGTCGACATCCGGGACAACCCGCGCGGCCAGCGGCCGTGGCGGGGCACCGTGACGGTGGAAGGCGCGAAGCTGGTCGGCGGTCGTCTGACCGGGACGCCGCTGGTGGCGGACCGCTTCGGGGTCGACGGGAATGTGGCCAGCTTCGACTTCACGACCCGCGGCTCGCGCCGCTCCTTCGCGCTGGTGCTGGAGGGCGATCCGACGGCGGTTCGGCTCAACCTCGACGTCGCGGCCGCCGTCGAGTACGGCACGGCGCCCACCCAGGTGCGGACTCCCCAGCAGTTCGCCGCGGCGGAGTTCACGCTCGCGCTGCCGGCCGCGCCGGGCACGTCCGCAGGCGCCCGCGACGGCAACGAGCACGTCTTCCACGAAGGTGCCTACCGGGACAGCGTCCGGGTCGACTTCATCGAGGGGCTCCGCGACGACGTCACCTTCCGCTTCACCGACTTCGGTACCGAGGAGGACTGGTACTACCTGCGCGTCGAGCAGATCGACGGCAACCTCGCCTGGTCCAGCCCCTGGTGGGTCGGCGGCGAGAAGCCGCGCTAGACGGCGACGTCGCGTTGTGCACCCGCCGGTCCGGAGCCTGAGGGGGGAGGGTCCCAGCGGACGCTCGTGCTCTCTCGGAAGAGGGAAGGTTGGCGCTTCGCTCCGCTTCACTCGCTCCGGTTGGGCGGCGGTTGTGGGAAAGGTGTCGAGCGTCGCTCGTTCAGAGGCCGCTGGGACCCTCCCCCCTCAGGCCCCGGACCGGCTGGACGTCGTCGGGCGTTCGGAACGAACGCTGCCTGGCGCTGGTGGGAACAACTGAGGGGCGGCGGTAGGGTTTGGTCGTGGGCGGGGGGATGGCTGAGAAGGAGGCGGCCGGGCTCTACGTTCACATCCCGTTC
>JAPVWO010000303.1 GCA_027493375.1 Candidatus Multivorans thiocomprendens
GGTCGCCGCGATGCCGCGCTGAATCGCGGGCACGATCTCCGCCGGGTCGGTCACCCGTTCGCCGTAGCCGCCGAAGGCCTTCGCCATGTCGGCGTAGTGCCCCGAGATGTCCGTGCTGCGGTACTTCTCCGTCGCCACCTGCATGATCGGCAGTTCGATCGCCATCGAGAAGTTGTTGAACAGGATCGACAGGATCGGCAGGCGCTCGCGCACGGCCGTCTCAAAGTCCATGCCGGTGAAGCCGATCGCGGCGTCGCCCCAGACGTTGATGCAGAGCCTGTCGGGCTGGGCGAGCTTGGCGCCCATCGCCAGGCCGAGGCCGTAGCCGAGCTGGGTCGTCTTTCCCCAGCCGATGTAGGAGAGCGGCGTCGTGCTGCGCCAGAACGGCGAGATCTGGTCGCGCGGCGAACCGGCGTCGTGGGTGATGATCACGTTGTCCCGGTCGACGGTGTGCATCAGGTCCCAGAGCACCCGGTAGGGCGAGAGCGGCGCCGAGTCGGAGGTCAGCTTCGGCATCCACTCGTCGAGCCAGCCGGAGCGGATCCGTTCGATCTCGGCCGGCACGGAGTCGGCCCGAGCCGCCGCGTGGGGCAGCGACCGGCCCTCCAGCTCGGCGATCAGGGCGGCCAACGTCAGCTTCGCGTCGCCCGCCACCACGCATTCCGAGGCGACGTTCTTGTTCAGGTCGACCGGGTCCAGTGTCGCGTGCAGGTACTTCGCCTGGGGGTACTTGCCGAAGTAGAGGCCGAACGCGGTGGTCGTGAAGCTGCAGCCGATGCCGAAGATCACGTCCGCGGCGCCCAGGAACTCGTGGACCGTCTTCGGCACGGCGCGGCCACCCGAGCCGAGCGCAAGCGGGTGGTCCTCGTTGAAGGCGCTCTTGCCGCCGAGGCTGGTCGTCACCGGCGCGTTCAGGAGTTCGGCCAGGCGCCGCAGCTCGTCCCATGCCTCGGCGTAGTGGACTCCCTGGCCGGCGTAGATCACCGGCCGCTCCGCCGCCGCCAGCATCTCGGCCGCCTCGCGTACCAGGTCGGGGTCGGGGCCGACCCGCACTCTGCCGTTGGGCCGGGGACCCAGGTCGTCCGGCACGTCCTCGCCGAAGACATCGGCCGGCACCTCGACCATCACCGGACCCGGACTCCCCGAACGCAACTGGCTGAAGGCGCGGCGCATCACTTCGGGCAGCGCCTTGCCCATGCTGAGCGGCTCGCACCACTTCGTCACGTGCTGGAAGTTCGCGACCGCGTTGAAGTTCGGCGCCACGTGCATCGCCCGCCGGCTGTACCCCATCGGCATGACCAGAATGGGCGCCGATTCGCCGTAGGCCTGCGCGACGCCGCCGAAGGCGTTCTCCGTCCCCGGCCCGCTCTGCATCGTGAACACGCCGAGCTGCTTCCCCGAACTCAGCCGGCTGACCGCGTCGGCCATGTGCAGGCCGATCCGTTCCTGGCGGACGATCACGGTGCGGATGTCGGCCACCGCCGCAGCCTCGATGATCGGGTTGACCGGGTAGGCGAGGATGAACTCCACGCCCTCCCGCTTGAGGTACTCGGCGACGCCCTGGGCTACCTTCACGCTGGAACTCCTGTTGTCAACGGGCGGCTACGATACCCGGAACCTGCAACGTTTCAGAACTGAGAGGCTCCGCCAAATGACCGACTCGCCGCTGAAGCCGTCCCGTCCCTCGACATCTCCGACGAAGGTGAGCACCGTGGCGTTCGCAGCGCTCCTGACGGCGGTCGTCGCGGCCACACCGAGCCCGGCAACCCTGTCCGGGCCCATCACGGGCGGGGAACGGGGCACTCCCTTTGCCGCGGTGAACGTGGCGGACCGCGGCTATCTGACCGAGGAGTACTTCCTCGAGGGCGAGGCGACCGCGTACGAACTGGTCGACGGCACGCATTCCGCGGACGGCCGCTGGCAGACCCGGGCCTCCGGGCAGAAGGCCGGCTTCAAGACGCGCATGCTGGTCGTTCGGCCGAAGGACGCGGCGGCATTCAACGGCACGGTCATCGTGTTCTGGCTGAACGTGACCGCCGGCTTCGAACTCGGTTCCGCGAGCGACGAGGCCCTGCGCGGCTATGCCTGGGTGGGGGTCTCCGCGCAGAAGGTCGGCGTCCACGGCTTTTCCCAGAATCCCGGGGGACTCAAGGCGTGGGACCCGAAGCGCTACGGCTCGCTCGAACACCCCGGGGACGCCTACTCCTACGACATCTTCACGCAGGTCGCGAGCGCCATCGGCCCGGACCGCGACCGGCAGGGCCTGGACCCGATGGGCGGTCTCGACGTCGAGCGGTTGATCGCGGCCGGCGCTTCCCAGTCCGCGGCGCGCCTGCGCACCTACATCAACGGCGTGCATCCGCTGACCGAGCTGTTTGACGGCTACCTGCCCTTCATCGATTTCGGCGGCATCGTGCCCTTCGCATCCGAGCGTGGCGGCGGGCACCGGGGACGCAGTCTCGCGTCGATCCGATCCGACCTGGACGTCCCGGTGATCGTCGTGAACTCGGAAACCGAGTTGACCAGCTACCACTCCATCCGCGAGCCGGACTCGGCCCGCTTCCGTCTCTGGGAGGTGCCGGGGACGTCGCACGTATCCGCCGCCAGACCGAAGGAACGCACCGTCGAAGGATCCAACTGGCTGTCCTACTCCCCCGTGTACCAGGCCGCGATCAGGCATTTGCACCGATGGATCACGGACGGCGTCGAACCACCGAGCATGCCGCGCGTGGAGATGAAGGCCGGAGAGGCGCGTCCCGAGGTCGTCCGGGACGAACACGGCAACGCCGTCGGCGGCATCCGCCTGCCGGAGCTCGAGGCGCCGACGGCCTCACACAGCGGGTTCGGCACGCAGAGGGAAGGGACACGGTTCGGGTTCCTGTACGGGACCGCGACCGACTTCGACAGCGAGCAGCTCGCGACCCTGTACCCGGACAGCAAGCACTATCTCGATGCCTGGAACGCGGCGCTGGACCGTACGATCGAGCAGGGGATGATCCTGCCCGAGGACGCGCCGGAGATGCGGGAGCGGGCCGCGGCGTGGGCGGCGCGGCTGGACTAGAGGCCGTAGTACTCGCGATACCAATCGACGAAGCGGGGGATGCCGTCGGCGATTTCGGTTGTCGGCTCGTAGCCGAGGTACTCCCTGGCGCGGGTCAGGTCGGCCGAGGTCCGCACCACGTCGCCGGGCTGCATCGGCAGGAACTCCTTGTCGCCCTCGCGGCCGCAACTGCGTTCGATCTGCCGGATGAACTCCATCAGTTCCTCGGTGCGGCCGGCGGCGAGGTTGCAGACGAGGTCCTCGTGGTTGCGGTCGATCGCCGAGACGACGCCGGTCACGATGTCGTCGAGCGTGCTGTTGCCGTAGACCGAACTGCTCGAGGCGTAGACCAGGCCGCCGACCTCGTGGTCGCGGCACAGTTCAAGGACGTAGGTGAAAGCCTGCACGTTGTCGCGCACGAACTGATTCGGCTGGTCGATCGAATGCCGCACTCCGGCCTGGGCCGCCAGGTGGCACACCCTCGTCTCCGTGCCCGAGGCGCCGCGGACGAGGTCGTCGAAGGCGTCCTGCACGGCCTCGCGATCACCGATGTCGGCACGCACGAGGCGGAAGTTGGGCTGCTCCTCGAGGATCGCGTTGCGCCGCTCCTTGAGCCGGGGGTCGTAGTACGGGTTGAAGTTGTCGTAGCCGATCACCTCGTCGCCGCGCTCGAGCAGGGCCCTGGCGACATGAAAGCCGATGAATCCGGCGCTGCCGGTCAGCAGGACTCTCACGAGACGCCCCCGGAAGGGGTGCTCTGCCAACGCTCCGCGAGCTGGGCCACCGGGTCGATCAACAGGTCCTCGACGGGGAGCTCGGCCAGCAGGCCGTCGTCGAAGTCCGGAGCGTTCCTGAGAACCTGATCCCGGAGGCCGTCGTAACGCTCTCGGTAGTCCGACAGCAGGCGGCGCAGTTCGGGCGCCGCCGCACGTTCCCGGAACCGCACATGGATCAGGTTGAGCGCCGAGACCGCGCCATCGCTGAACTCGGGCACGCCGATGAACACCCGGCCATCCGTGCGTCCGCGAGCCGCCATCAGCCGGCCTTCGACCGCGACCGCGTACTTGGTGCCCTGGAGCAGCGGCTGCCGGACCGTGCGCGATTGCAGGTCGCGGCACAGGCCGCCGGCGCGCAGGACCCGAATGGTGGCGCCGTCGCCCGGCGGCGGGCCGTCGCCGCCGGCCCAGAGCCGGTAACGGACGTAGCCGAGCACCTGGTCGACGAAGCGGTCGAGCGCGCTCATCGTGCGCCGGTCTTCGGACGAGATTGCCTCCTCCGGCGCGCCGGCCTCAATCAGGGCGGCCGCGAGGGACATCCGGCCCAGGGTCTGGTCATGCCGGGAGATGCCAACGGTGACCGTTTTCGCCTGGTGCTTGATCGTGTCGATGTGCCGGGTGAGGTCGTCGATCGCGGGGCCGAGAGCGTCTCGCAACACCGCCAGCAGGCTCGCCTCGCCGCCGTCGCCCGCTCTGCCCAGGCCGTCGAGCGCCGCCGCAAGCCGCACCGCCCGGCCGACATGCAGGTTGCCGTCGTAGCGGCCGCCGGCCAGACCCTCGCCGGCGGCGTCGATCTCGGCGCCGGCGACCTCGCGCAGTCGAGCCACCGGCCGCGCCTTGCCGTCTCCGGCCACGTCGTCCACCGCCGTGCGGATCGCCCGTAGCGGCCTGGCGAGGTCGTCGATGGCGAGGGCCGCGTGGTAGCCGAACAGGTGACCGACCACGGTCGCCAGCACGAAGGACAGCTCGGGCGGAACCTCGGGCACTTCGATCGCCGCCGCCGCGGACGGAAACGACGCGCCCTCGGAGGCGATCACGATCGGCGTCGCGCGATGGGCGCGGTAGACATCGATCTCCTTTCGGGTGTCCGCCGCCGTCGAGCCCTGGACCCCGGTCGCGCAGACCAGGATCAGGGGCTCGGACGACAGGTCGATGTGCTTCTTGTCTTCGGTGGCGTCGCAGGCGATCGCCTTGTAACAGAGCTCGGAGAGCTTGATCCGGACCTCCTCGGCGGCAACGCGGTCGAGCCCGTTGCCGACGACGGACCAGTCGCGTAGCCGCGGGGCGTACTCCCTCGCCGCCTCGGCAATCGCGGGGCGCAGGGCGACGGTGCGTTCCATGGCGTCCGGCAGGCGCCCGAGCTCCCGCAGCAGACGGTCGGCGGCGGGGCGTTCGTCCGGGCCGCCGGCGACCTGGTCGGCGATCGCCACGGCGAGCAGCATCCCGGCCGCGATCTGGGAGTAGAAGGCCTTGGTGGACGCGACGCTCAT
Source organism: Candidatus Multivorans thiocomprendens (assembly GCA_027493375.1). Taxonomy (GTDB): domain Bacteria; phylum Acidobacteriota; class Thermoanaerobaculia; order Multivoradales; family Multivoraceae; genus Multivorans; species Multivorans thiocomprendens. Next base: position 5,307 of record JAPVWO010000303.1, read on the forward strand.
CTCCACGTCCCGCCCGTCCGAGGTGTAGAGCACGCCGTCCGCCCGCTCCGCCAGGTCGGAGTTGCGGCGGTTCACGATCGCTATGGCGCGGGCGCCCCGCCGCTGGGCCAGGTTGACCGTGCGCAGCGTGTCCGTCGTCGTCCCCGACTGGCTGACCGCGACGACGACGGTGTCGTGCATGTCGGCCCCCAGGTGGAAGCCCGAGAGCTCGGTCGCCGGCATCGCGTCGACCCGCGGACGGCTCAGACCGCGCTCGCGCAGCCGTCCCTCGATCGCCGCGGCGATGCCCTGCCCGGCAACGGCGGCGGTGCCCTGGCCGGTGACGACGATGCGGCTTGTCGTTCCGTCCCGCAGGCCGCGCGCGACCGCCTCCGGCAGCGTCCGCTCGCCGAGGGAGACCCGCAGGCGCCCGGTCGCGTCCTCCCGCAGCTTGCCGCGCAGCGTGTTGCGCACGGAACGCGGCGCCTCGCTGATCTCCTTGAGCAGAAAGTGGGGGTACTCGCCCCGGTCGATGTCGCGGGTCGTGATCTCGGCATGGTCGATCTCTTCGGGCGCCACCGGCAGCGGCGAACCCCCGGCGGAGTACCGTTCGATGCCCTCCAGCTCCCCGGCGCGATCGGCGTCGAGCACGGCTATCTGGCCCCAACCGGCACCGGCGCGGTCCGGTTCCGCCTCGCCGTCCAAGCGCAGCCAGGTCGAGGTCTCCTCGACCAGGCCGTAGGGTTCGCTTGCGACGACGAAGGCGTGATCGGCCAATCCCACGTAGAGGCCCTGGCCGCTGCCCTGGATCGCCAGGTAGAGCCGTGACGGGTCATCCCAGGCAAGCGCGCCGACGGCCAGCGATCCCTCGAACGCGGCCACCGTGTCGCGGAAGGCATCGAAGGGCGTGTCGCCGGCGGCCAGCCGGCGGGACATGAGGACCGGCATCACCTTCGCGTCCGTCGTGATCCCGGGATCGAACTCCAGCTTCTCCAGCACCGTCAGGTCCGCGTGGTTGTCGATGTCTCCGTTGATCCCGGCGATCACCTGGGGCGACGGTCGGCCAACGGCAGCGTCGTCCCCGGCCTCAGCCCCGTTCAGCGGATGCGCGTTCGCCTCGCTGATCCGGCCGACGCTAGCCCAGCGGGTATGCCCGAGCACGGCCGCTTCGACCTCCGGGCTCTTGAGCGCCGCCGCAAGCAACGGATCGGAAGCGACCGCGTCGCGCAGGAAACGGACGTTGTCACCCAGCTCTCCGATCTCCTCCGCGCACTTGTAGACCAGGCCGATCCGTCCTCCGCTCAGGTTCACCGCGCGATGAGCGAACAACGGATCCCCGGCGCGGCCGTCGAGTTCGGCACGGATCGCCGGATCGTCCGGGTCGAGGCCGTGCCCGGAGAGCAGCAGGAACAGCCCGGCCGAGTCCCGGCCGCGAATCTCGAGCCGGTCGAGCGACGAGAAAGCCTGCTGGACGGCGATCAGCACGTCGAGCCCGGCGCCGCAGGCCCCGGCCGGCGCCAGCGCACTCACTTCGGCCGCGGTCCGTAGCCGGTCGCGGCGGATTGCCCACTCCGCGTCGGCGAGCGCCGCGGCGGCACGGTTCACCGCCTCCAGTCCGGCATCGCCGAAGCGGGCGGCGCCGGCATCGAGGCTGGCCCCCAGCCGGGTCACGGCCTTCGAGCAGGGCCGCAACGCTTCAGCGATCGCGGCTCGCAGCGATTCGTCGCGCACAAGCGACCGAACAGCCGGCCGAGCTCGCAACCGCCGGTCCCAGCCGGCCAGCCCGGAGGCGGCAGCGGCCAGCGCCGCGGCCAGCGCTTGCGCCTCGGCGCGGTCGCAATCGGCAGCCGCGGCCTCGGCCACTCGGCCGGCGGCCGCGAGGCCCTCCAGCAGCTCGCGCGAGTCGATCGCCGGTCCGGGGTGGGGGCGCATCAGGATGCCGACGATCCCGCACATGGGGCCCGAGTCTAGGAGCTTGCGCCGCAGAACGCTACGTGTGAGTCCCTCGGCGCAAGCTCCTGGACTAGGACGGGATGGGCCGAAACACGGAGCCCGCGAGGGGTTTCGGGGCGTTAGCCCGGAACGTGACGGTAAGCTCCCCGCGAAAGGGACGGACCCGAATGAACGACACATCGACATTCCTCGCCGCCGTGGTCCAGATGGGCTCCACGTCCGACGAGCAGACCAACTGGGAGACGGCCCGGCACTGGATCGAGACGGCGGCGGACCGAGGGGCCACGTTCGTGTCCACGCCCGAGAACACGAACTACCTCGGGCCGCACAAGGAGAAGGTCAAGCTGGCGGAGCCGACCTCGGGCAGAACTTGCGCCCGCTTCGCGGCCCTGGCCCGGGATCGCGGCATCCATCTCCTGCTCGGCTCCTACAACGAGAAGGCGCCGGACGAGAGCGAACGCTGCTACAACACCAGCGTCCTGTTCGACCCGGCCGGAGAGATCGTCGCCACCTACCGCAAGATCCACCTCTTCGATGTCGACGTCTCCCCGGAGGTGCGGTTCCTGGAGTCGAAGACGGCCGTGCCCGGCGAAAACGTCGTCGTGGCCGACACGCCGCTCGCGCGGCTCGGACTCACGATCTGCTACGACATGCGCTTCCCCGAACTCTACCTGAAGCTCGCCCGCGACGGCGCGGAGGTCCTGACCATTCCCTCCGCCTTTACCCTGATGACCGGCAAGGACCACTGGTTCCCGCTGCTGCGCGCCCGGGCGATCGAGACCCAGTGCTACGTGCTGGCCGCCGCCCAGACCGGCCGCCATGACGACCGCGGGCTCCGGCACAGCTACGGCCACTCGGTGATCGTCGACCCGTGGGGCCACGTCCTGGCCGATGCCGGAGACGGACCCGGCATCGCGATCGCGGAGATCGACCGCCGGCGCGTCGCCGAGGTCCGGCGTTCGATGCCGGTCGCGTCGCACCGGCGGCTGCCGGTCGGCTGAGAGCCGGAAACGCCGATGGACATCTGGATCCTCGTCGCCGTCATCGTCTTCACGTTCCTGGCGTTCAGCTTTGAATGGCTGCGGATCGACGCCGTCGCCCTCTCGAGCCTGGGGCTGCTGCTCCTGTTCGGGCTGGTGACGCCCCAGGAGGCGATCCGCGGTTTCAGCAACGACGCCGTCATCACCGTGATGATGATGTTCATCCTGAGCTACGGGCTGACTCATACCGGTCTGATCGACCGCTTCGGCCAGAAGCTCGCGCAGTTGTCCGGCCACACGCACTGGGCCGCCGCGATCGCCCTGATCCTGGTCTGCGGCGTGCTTTCGGCCTTCATCAACAACACCGCGGCGCTGGCGATCCTGATGCCGGTCGGCATCCAGATCGGGAAGCACTACGGCGTGTCGCCGTCGCGGATCCTGCTCCCTCTCTCCTACCTCTCGATCATCGGCGGCACCTGCACCCTGATCGGCACGTCGACGAACCTGCTGGTCGCCTCCATGTCGGCGCAGTACGGCTTCGGCGCCTTCAGCATGTTCGAGTTCCTGGCGCTCGGACTGATCCTCCTCGTCGTCGGCTTCGCCTACATCGTCCTCGTGCCGATGCGCCGCCTCCCCGATCGCGCCGGCGCCTCCGACCTGACCACCAAGTACCAACTGTCTTCGTTCCTGACCGAGGTCCAGGTGCCGGAGGGGAGCTCGCTCGTCGGCAGCAACGTGGTCGACGCGCACATCAACGAGCGTTTCCGCCTCACGGTGCTCGAGATCCTGCGCGGCGAGGAGCGCATCGCCGTCGAACTCCGCGCCACGCCGATGCAGGGCGGCGACCTCCTGATCGTCGAGGGCCGGATGGACGACATCGTCAGCTTCCGGGACCACTACGGCCTGCGCCTTCGCACGGAAACGAAGATCGGCGACCGCGACCTCTCCGACAAGAACAACATCATGGCCGAGATCCAGCTCTCGCCGGTCTCCCGGATCACCGGTTCGACCATCCGCGAGCTGGACTTTCGGCGCCGCTTCGGCTGTTTCGTGCTGGCGCTCAACCGCACCGGCGAGCCGATCCGCGAGAAGCTGGCCCACATCGTCCTCCACAACTGGGACACCCTGCTCGTCTTCGGCCCCCGTTCCCGGATCGAGGCGCTCTACGAGACGGAGGACTTCATACCGCTGCAGCAGGACGTCAAGCTGCGCCTCGTCATCCCGCGGCGCTGGTGGCTCGCCGTGGTGATCATCCCGATCGTCGTCGTCGTCGCCGCCACCGGAGTCACCTCGATCCTGAAGGCCTCGATTCTGGGCGCCGTGGCGCTCATCGTCTTCGGCGGCATCTCGGTGCAGCAGGCGTACGAGGCGATCAACTGGACCGTCATCTTCCTGCTCGTCGGCATCCTGCCGATGGGGATCGCGATGGAGAAGACCGGCCTCGCGGCGATGATCGGAGAGACGATCGCGAATGCCGGCGCCGACTACGGGCCCTGGGCGGTCATCGCGCTCGTCTACCTGGCGACGGCCCTGCTCTCGGAGATCGTCTCGAACAACTCGACCGCGGTGCTCATGGTGCCGATCGCCGGCACCGCCGCGGCGTCGATGGGCCTGGAACCGAAGCCATTCATGATGACCGTCGCTTTCGCCGCCTCGGCCAGCTTCCTGACCCCGATGGGCTACCAGACCAACGCCATGGTCTTCGGCCCCGGCGGCTACCGCTTCATGGACTACGTGAAGTTCGGCGCGCCGCTCAAGATCGTCTTCTGCGCTCTGTCGGTTTGGCTGATTCCGCAGTTCTGGCCACTGACCTAGAACCGCCTACCTCTGACATCGCGGGCAGTAGTACGTGCTGCGGTTGGAGAGGACGATCCGGCGGATTCTCGCCCCGCAGCCGGCCGGGCAGGACTCGTCCTCGCGGCCGTACACGTCGAGCGAGACCTGGAAGTAGCCCGAGTTGCCCTCGCCGTCGGCGAAGTCGTTGAGCGTCGTCCCGCCTTGCTCGATGGCCTCGCCCAGCACCGCCTGCACCGCACCGGCGAGAAGGTCGAACCGGCGGCGCGCGACTCGCGCCACCGAACGCCGGGGATGCATGCCCGCCCGGTACAGCGCCTCGGAAGCGTAGATGTTGCCAACGCCGACGACAACCGAGGCGTCCATCAGAAAGCTCTTGACCGGGGCCGTTCGGCAGGTGGCCAGACCGGCCAGCGTCGCGCCGTCGAACCCGGGCGCCAGAGGTTCGACACCGAGATGGCGAAAGTGCCGGTCGTAGTCCAGGCCCTCCGTCGAGGCCACGAAGGCGACGCCGAAACGACGAGGATCACGGAAGCGCAGTCGGCGTCCAGAGGCGAGCTCGAAGCCCAGGTGCTCATGGTCCGCGAGCGGCGCCGTTCGGTCGACCAGGGTCAGCCGGCCGCTCATCCCGAGATGCACCACCAGGGTCTCGCCGCCGGAAGCGTCGATCCACAGGTACTTCGCGCGCCGGCGCAGGCCGACGACCCTGCGGCCTTCCAGGCGGCGCAGCCGCCGTTCGCAGAGCGGTTCGCGCAAGGTCGGGAAGTGGACGCGGACCGCCTCGAACCGGTCGCCGACAAGGGGTCGCTCCAGGCTACGGCGCAGGACCTCGACTTCGGGCAGTTCGGGCACGTCAGCCCGCGCGGCGCCTGGAGGCACGGCGAGCGGGGCCGCCAGCGCCCCGCCGGGAACTCGGCCCTGGAGAGCCCCTTCGTAGCGACGATGAAGCGGAGTCCCCGCCGTCTGGCACCCCGGCCCCGGCAACCGCCAAAACCAGAGCCTCAAGCGCGGCGGCGCCTTCACCGCTGCCGCCCCGCAAGCGAATCTCCGCCTCGAGGACCTTCCAGGGAAGCTCACTCATCGCCGAGACGGCTTCCGGACTGCGACGGGCCATAGCCGCCTTGTACATCTGGAAGAGGGGCCACGGGCCGGGCTTCCTCACCGCGCCCGGCCACTCCGCCATCAGTTTCGGCAACACCCGGGCCTTGAAGCCGTTGTAGTTCCCCGCCTCCGGCAGACTGTGAGCCATGGCGAGACCGTGGACAGCGGTCAACTGCTGACAGCGGCCGGCCAGCAGACTCAGGAACCGGAACCGCTCACCCTGTTCGTCTGCCGCGCTGTGGAGGTAGCGACGAAGTGCCGCCAACGCCGCGCCGGGCTTCCCGCCCTCCATCGCGTTGAAGACATCCCACACGTCCTGCTCGCCCCGGTCCACGACGGACTCTTCCACCGTGGCGCGGTCGATGCGGCCGGCACCCTCCGGAATGCCGGCGGCTATCTTCCGGTACTCGGCCGCGAAGCGCGCCGCCGAGGCCGCGTCCACCACCGAGGGACCCCAGCCCTCCTTGCGCAACGTACGCCGCGCCAACTCCTGGGCCGCGGCCGGCTCGATTCGCACGCCCGTCTCCCGCTCCAACTCGGCCACGACCGGGTCGAGGCCGGTGGTCTTGCCACTGCGATCGAAAGCAAGTTGCTCGACCTCGAAAGCCGCGTCTCGTTCAAACAGACGGAGTACGAGGGGGTGCTTGCGATCGACGCTGCGTTCGGCAAACACCAGGGCGTGGCCTTCCGGCAGGCCGCCTTCCGCGGCCCGGTCGAGTTCCGCAAGGTTGCTCGTTGACCATCCGGTCAAGTCTTCCGCTCGCGCAGCCTCCAGTAGCCCCGAGAGTCCCCGGGCAAGTTGGACCCGCTCCTTCTTCGGCCGGCCGCGCCGGCCGCCCTTGCGCTGGCTCTTTCCGCCTGCAAGAGCCGAGTCGGGCAGCGCCGCGATCGCCTCCTCGGCGGCGCCGGCAACCGGGTCGATTCCGAACAGCCGCAATGTCTGAAGAAGCGGACCCGCCGCCCTTCTTTCGGCCACGGAGAGCCCCTCGCCGGCCACGCCAACCAGGCCGTAGTCATCGCCCAGCACCCTGGCCGCCTCGTCGATCAGCTCGGCCGCCGCATCCGTGTCGGCAAACTCGGCACAGCCCACGACCAAGGCGACCTTGGCCGGCTCGAACAGGGAAAAGGTGAACAGATCAGCGAGAATCGATCCCAGTTCCGACCCGGCAGCCCCCTTGTGAACCGCCACCTCACAACCGGCCGCGGCAGCCAACGCCTCCGCGATTCGACTCGCCTCTCGCGTGGCCAGCACCTGCTCACCGATCACGAGGTAGACCGGCTGGCGGTCGCCGCCTTCGATTCGCTCGACCGCGGCGTCGATCTCGGGTGCCTTCACTCGTCTGCGGGGAGCCGGCCCTTCTCTTCGAGTTCCTGACAGTCGATGCAGTAGGGCGCCCACGGCACGGCCTCCAGCCTGGCGCGGCCCAGTTCGTTGCTGCAGTGCACGCAGATGCCGAACGTACCCTCGTCGAGGCGGGCCGTCGCTTCGACGATCCGGTTCAGCAGGATGCCGTCGCTATCCGAGAGCGAGAAGTTCAACTCCCGGCTGTAGGCGTGATTCGCCCGGTCGACCAGGTCCTCGGCGCCCTCGCCGGTGGACGCCTTGAGGCCGGCGGTGAGATCGCGGTTGTAGCGGCCGAACAGCTCCCGACGCTTCTCTTCGAGCCGTTCCCGCACCCAATCGAAGTCGATCGCCGCGTTCCTTCTCGTGCCGCTCCCGCCGCGACCGCCGTTGGCACGCTGCGGCCGAAGCAGCAGCGTCGGCGCCTTTCTCGGCTGCGGCTTCTTGCGGGCGCTCTTCTTCCGGGCAGGCCGGCTCTTTGCCGGTTTCGCCGCGGGTTTGACCTGGACTTCTTCGGGCGGGGCCGCCGCCTGCTCGGCCGCCTTATCCGCCGCCGCCTTCTCGGCGGCCTCCGCCTTCACGACGAGTTTCTCCGCCGCGGTGGCGGCCCGGGCGGCATCCCTGGCAGCGGCCTTCGCCGCCACCGCCGCCTTCGCGGCCTTCTCGGACGCCGCCGCCCTGGAGGCGGAGGTCCGGGCCGACTTCCGCGCGGCTGTGCCCTTGGCCGCGGCATCCCTGGCAGCCGCCTGCGCCGCGGACTTCCGTTCCGCCAGCAGCTTCGCGGCTCTGGCCGCGGCTCTTCCGCTCGTAGCGGCCAGTCGGCCGGACAGCGTAGCGGCCTTCTTCTTCGCGGCTGCTTCTTCCCTGCCCGTGGCCGCCTTCTTCACCGCCAACTCGTGAGCCGCCTTCGCGGCATCGGCCTCTCTCGCGGTCTTCAGCGCGAGCGCGCCACTGCTCTTCCTGGTGGCTGCCGCCTGCTTCGCGGCGGCGGCTCGTGCAGCGGCCACTTCAGCCGCCCTGGCCGCCTCTGCCTGTTCAGCAGCCGCCGTCCGCTCGGCCTTCCTCGCCTCAGCGCGCCGCGCCGACGCTTCCTTCTCAGCGGCAGCGGCAGCGTCCTTCCTGGTCGCGGCGGTCTTTCCGGCCCTGGCCGCGGTCGCGGCTCCGACTTTCTGCTCCCGAGCCGCCTGCTGGGCCGCCGCCTTCTTCTCCGACGCTGCCTTCGCGGCACGCTCGGCTGAGGCTGCCTTGCGAACCGCCGCGGCCCTGGCCTTCTTGGCCGCGGACCGCGCCGTGGCGAGCTTTCGCGCCGCGGCGGCTGCCGCTTCCTTGAAGTCGTTCGATCCGTCGGTTCGAGAGGCCTCGTCCGCGTTTGCCACCTGATCCCTCCGCACGCGGCTCAGTAAAACGGGCGCCGATGATAGTTGATTCCCTCAAGGATCGTGAACGCCCTGTAAATCTGCTCGTAGAGGGTCAGCCGCGCGAGTTCATGAGCGAGGGTGAGCGGCCCCAGCGAGAGCCGGAAACGGCACGATTCCAGGAGGTTGCGGTCAAGTCCCAGGTCCGAGCCCACGATCCAGACGATGGGGCGCCGCCACTCCGCGCGCAGCCGACCCACCTCGGTCGCGAGGCCGCTCGAGCTGAGACGCCGTCCGTTCCGATCCAGACAGACCGTCCAGGCGTCGGCAGGCAGGGCCGAGCGAATCGCCTTCCCTTCGAGCCGCAATCGAGTCCGGTCGTCGCCACGCGCGGGGCGAACGACCAGTTCGCGCACCGGCGCGAACCTCTCGATCCTCTGCCGATAGTCGCCGCAGAGCGTCTCCCAGGGCTCCCGGCGGCGACCCACCCAGGCGACCACGATCTCGAACGCCACGAGCCGATTATGCACACCCCTCACTGTTATTCTCCGCGCCATGGCGCGCTCCGCGAACCAGGAATCCCGGCGCTTGATCAGGCGGCGGCTGACGAACGGCCTGGTCATCGGCGGCATCGCGCTAGGGGCTCCGGCCCTGTTCAACGCGCTCGTGGCGCGCAAGGCGGGTCGCCTGCCCCGACCCCGATGGGGTTCCACCCGGCACATCGAGGTCGACGGCCACCGGCTGGCCTTCGTTCACCTGGAGTCTCCCCGCCGAGGCAGCAAGCCGCCAATGGTCCTGCTCCACACCTTCGGTCCCGGGCACACCGGCCTGCTGTGGCGCGAAAGCGCCGAACGCCTGGCCCGCAGCCACGACTGCTTCGTGCCCGACTGGCTCGGCTGGGGCGACTCGGAACGGTCGAACCAGCGCTACACGGCCCAGCTCTACATCGACCTGCTCGGCCGGTTCCTGGAGGAAGTCGTCGGCGAGCGCGCCGTGCTCGTCGCCCCTCACCGCGCCGCGGCCTATGCCGTCGAGGCCGCACTGAACGCGCCGGAACTGGTTGCCGCCCTGGCCCTCGTCGGACCCCATGACATCGGCACCGAGGTCACCGATGAGCGCAGCGACCCGGTGATTCACTCACTGCTCCGGGCACCGGTGCTCGGCAGGTCCGCGCTCAACCTGGTGACCGGGGAGCGGGCGCTCGAGAACCACCTGCGGCGCGAGACTCTGTTCGGCGCCGAGGGCCTGGGCGACTCCATGATCGAGCAGCTCTACCGGGCGAGCCATCTCCCCGGCGCCAGCCACGCCCTGGTCGATTCGCTCTGCGGCCGGCTCGGACACCGGCTCGAGGCCGGCTTCGGCGACAGAGTCAATCAGCCGGTATGGCTGGCATGGGGCCGCCAGGCGACCAACCCACCGCTCGAGAACGCCGACCTCTGGCTACAGGAAATGCCGAACGCCGACCTGGACGTCTTCGACGGTTGCCGCAACCTGCCCCACGTCGAACGACCGGCCAAGTTCGCTGCGGCGCTGACGGCGTTCATCGAGCGCCAGCGCTTCGCCGCCTGAACGGGGCGCCGCTCCCAAGGCCTTCGCCGTGTCCAGGGATCCCGCGTTTCCGTCCGTTCCCGGCGGCTATCCCTTCCCCGAGCTCGAGCGCGAGACGCTCGAGTTCTGGCGCCGCGAGCGGGTGTTCGAAGCCTCGCTCGAGTCTCGCAAGGAGAGCGAGAAAGCGGAGTTCTCCTTCTACGAGGGGCCGCCGACCGCGAACAACGTGCCCCACGTCGGCCACGTCGTCACGCGCGTGGTGAAGGACCTCTACCCGCGTTTCCGCACGATGACCGGCCGGCGCGTGCCGCGCAAGGGCGGCTGGGACACGCACGGCCTCCCCGTCGAGATCGAGGTCGAGAAGCAACTCGGCTTCTCGGGCAAGCAGCAGATCGAGGACTACGGGATCGAGAAGTTCAACAGCGCCTGCCTCGAGAGCGTCAGCGCCTACGAGCGGCAGTGGCGGCGGATGACGGAGCGGGTCGGCTACTGGCTCGACATGGACGGCGCCTACCTGACCTACAGGAACGCCTACATCGAATCGGAGTGGTGGGCGCTGGCCGAGCTCTGGAAGAAGGACCTGCTCTACGAGGGCCGGAAGATCCAGCCCTACTGCGCCCGCTGCGGCACGACCCTGTCGAGCCACGAAGTGGCGCAGAACTACCGCGACACGGAGGATCCTTCGATCTGGGTGCGGTTTCCCCTGCGACCCGGCCAGTCCATCGCCGCGGTCGACGCCGCACCCGACGATGATGGCGGGGAGGCAGGAGGCGCTTTCAGCACGGACCGGCCCGTCGACATCGCGGCCTGGACGACGACGCCATGGACCCTGCTCTCCCACGCCGGCATCGCGGTGCATCCCGATCTGATCTACCGGGCCGTCGAGGACCCGACTGACCCGGAACGTCTGCTGCTCATCGCGGACGGCCTGGAGCAGCCGGTCCCCGTGCTCCTGCCCGGCGACGGCAAGCCGACGCGAGTCGATCTCCGTGAGGCCGGCACCGTGGCCCGCTTCTCCGGCCGGGCCCTCGAGGGTCTGCTCTACGACCGGCCCTTCGCGGTCGAACCGCGCCGCCCCTACCGCGCCGCCGAGGTGTCGGACCGGGCCGGCTTCCGCATACTGCTTGCGGACTACGTGACCCTTGCCGAAGGGACGGGCGCGGTGCACACCGCGCCGCTGTTCGGCGAGGACGACGAGCGGAGCGGCCGGGAGTACGGCCTGCCCGAGCTCCAGGCAGTCGACCACGAAGGGAAGGTCGCGCTCGATCCGGAGGCAAGCTCCCAGGAACCCGCCATCCGGGGTCTGATCGACGAGATCAACGGGGAGTGGTTCAAGGACGCCGACCCGGCGATCGTCCGCTCGCTGCGGCAGCAGGGCCGGTTGCTCCACGGCGAGCGGCGCGGACACAGCTACCCTTTCTGCTGGCGTTGCGACCAGCCACTGCTGTACTACGCGACGACTAGCTGGTTCGTCCGCACCACCGCGGCCCGCGACCGGTTGATCGAGAAGAACCGCCAGGTCCGCTGGCACCCGGAGCATGTCGGCGAGGGCCGGTTCGGCGACTGGCTCGAGAACGTCGTCGACTGGGCCCTGTCGCGCAGCCGCTACTGGGGCACGCCGTTGCCGGTCTGGAAGTGCGCGAACTGCAATGCCGTGGACGTCGTCGGCTCGTTCGAGGAGCTCTTCCGCAAGGTAGAGCGGCCTCTACCGGACGACCCTTACGACCGCGAGTGCTTCGATCCGCACCGGCCCTTCATCGACGACGACTTCCAGTGGCCGTGCGCGGCTTCGGGCTGCCCCGGCACGATGAAACGCGTCGAGTACGTGATCGACGCCTGGTTCGACTCGGGCGCCATGCCCTTCGCTCAGTACCACTACCCGTTCGAGAACGAGGAGATCTTCCGCTCGCGCTTCCCGGCCGACTTCATTTCCGAAGCGGTCGACCAGACCAGGGGATGGTTCTACACGCTGCACGTCCTGGGCTGCCTGCTGTTCGACAGCCCCGCCTACCGCAACTGCATCGTCCTCGGCCACGTGAACGACGAGAACGGCCGCAAGATGTCCAAGCGCCTCGGCAACGTGGTCGAGCCGATGGAGGTGCTGGCCGAGACCGGCGCCGACGCGCTCCGCTGGTACTTCTGCGTCAACAACCCCGAGCAGCCGTCGCGGTTCTCGGCCCGCCTGGTGCGGGAGGCGGCCCAGACCTTCCTGCTGCCGCTGTGGAACGCCCTGTCGTTCTTCGTGATCTACGCGAACCTCGACGGCTGGCGGCCCGGGCGCGCGGAGATTCCGTTCGACGAGCGGGGGTCGCTGGACCGCTGGATCCTGCTCCGGCTCCGCCGGCTGGTCCGCGCCACCACCGATCACCTGCGGGCCTACCGTACGGCGCCCGCCGCGCGCGGCATCGAGACCTTCCTGGACGAGTTGACGAACTGGTACATCCGGCGCAGCCGCGACCGCTTCTGGGCGTCCAGCGAAGACGAAGGGACTGGCGCCGACGGACCGGGAGCGGACAAGGAAAGCGCCTACCAGACCCTCTACGAGGTGCTGACGACGATTCGCCTGCTGATCGCGCCGTTCGTGCCCTTCGTAGCCGAAGAGCTCCACCGGCGCCTCGTCTCGAGCCAGGGCAGGGGCAGCGTCAGTTGCCACCTCGAGTCCTGGCCCGAACCGCCCGCGGACCGCTCCGACGAGCGCCTCGAGGCGGCGATGGCCACCGTGCTCCAGGTGGCCCGAAACGGCCGCTCCGCGCGGAACGCGAACGGGATCAAGATCCGGCAGCCGCTTCGCACCGTCACCCTGGTCAGCGCCGACCCGGAACTCGAGGGACTCGTCGCTCCCTATGTGGACCTGCTCCAGGACGAGCTGAACGTGCACGAGGTTCGCTGGGCGGCGGACAGTTCGGAGTACGTGTCCTTCGACGTCGTGCCGCACTACCCGAAGTGCGGGCCCCGCTTCGGCCGCGCCATGCCGGCCGTGCGCTCCGCCCTCGCCGCCCGAGGCGGCCTGGAGCTGAAGCGCGAACTCGATCAGTCAGGGCGCATCGCGATCGAGGTCGACGGCGAGACGGCTCACCTGCTGCCGGATGAGGTCGAGGTACGGCTCGAGGAGCGGCCCGGGGTGGCGGTCCACGGCGACAGCGAACTGCTGGTCGCTCTCGACGTCGAACTGGACGACGAACTGATCGCCGAAGGCCTGGCGCGAGAAGTCGTGCACCGGGTCCAGAACCGGCGCCGCGCCGCCGATCTCGACTACGCCGACCGCATCGTCGTCCGCTACCGGGCCGCCGACGACGTCGAGGCGGCCATCGACACGCACCGCGACTGGATCCGCGGTGAGACGCTCGCCGTGACCCTGCAGCCGGTGAACGGCGACGGCCCGGACGGCCTGGAAGAAGCGCCGATCGAGGGGCGTGCCTTCGCCCTGGCGATCGAAGTGCAGCCCCACTGAGCAGGAGCGGCTGAACAAGGAGCCAAGGGGGCGACATGGCAGGGATCTTCAAGGCGTACGACGTGCGCGGCCTCTACCCGGGGCAGTTGAACGAGGAGCTGGCGCGGCGGGTCGGCATGGCGTTCGAGCGCCTGGTCACGCTCGAGGGCGACCAGGGCGCGGCCCTGCCCCGCACCGTCGTCGTCAGCAGAGACATGCGCGACCACAGCGTGCCGCTGTCCGCGGCACTGTGCGCGGGGCTCACCTCGGCCGGGCTCGACGTTTTCGACATCGGCCTCGCCACGACGCCGATGAACTACTTCGCCACCGGCCACCTCGGCACGGCCGGCGGCATTCAGGTCACGGCCAGCCACAACGCCGCCGAGTACAACGGCCTCAAGTTCAGCCTCGCCGGCGCGGTGCCGGTGTCCGGCGATCACGGCATCCCGATCATCGAGCGGCATGCTCTGGGCGAAGAGCCGGCGCCGGCCGCAGTCCCCGGCCGGGTCGAGGCGAGGAGCATCGAGGCGGAGTACGCCGAACACGTCCTCTCCTTCCTTGACCGCTCCTTCGAGGCGGGCGATGCCCCGAAGCTGCGGCTCGCCGCCGACGCCGCCAACGGCATGGGCACGATCTACCGGCCCCTGCTCGAGGCCTGCGGCGTGGAGCTGCTGCCTCTCTACTTCGAGCTCGACGGCAGCTTCCCGAACCACGAGGCGAATCCGCTGTTGCCTGCGAACCTGCGCGACCTGAGCGCGCTGGTCGTCGAGCAGGAGGCGGACCTGGGCGTCAGCTTCGACGGCGACGGTGATCGCGCCGCCTTCGTCGACGAACTCGGCGAACCGATCGGCTCCGACCTGATCACCGCCCTGATCGCCGGCCAGATGCTCCAGCGCGAGTCCGGAGGCGCCGTGATCCACGACATCCGCTCCTCCCTCAACCTGCTCCGCCGCTCGGGCAGGTCCCTCTCCGAGATCACCGCCCCCCTTCGCCGCTACGCCAAGAGCAGCGAGATCAACTTCGAGGTCGAGGACAAGGACGGGACGATGGAAGCCCTGGTCCAGCGCTACGCCACGGAAGGCGGTGGCGCGCTCGACCGCCTCGACGGCATCCGCATCGACTTCGACGACTGGTGGTTCAACGTCCGCCCGTCGAACACGGAACCGCTGCTACGCCTCGTCCTGGAGGCCTCGACGCCCGAGGAACTCACCGCCCGCCAGGCCGAACTGACCGCTCAGCTAGGCGACCCGCTCTAGCTAGTCCCGGCCTCCGAGCAGCCCCGCCCGCATCAGGAAGTAGACCAGCGTCAACAGCGAGGTCACCGCGGCCGCGACGTACGTCATCGCTGCCGCGTTGAGAACCCGGTCCATGCCAACCCGTTCCGTCTGCAGGATCAGACCCTGTTCGACCGCTAGCCGCTTCGCCCGCGCCGTGGCGTCGAACTCGACAGGCAGCGTCACGAGCTGGAAGAGAACGACCGCCGAGAACATGACGACGCCGACCAGGAACATCTGCATCGAGCCGAGGATCAGGCCGAAGAACATGACGAAGTAGCCGAGGTTGCTGCCGATCCCGGCCATCGGCACCAGGGTCGACCGGAGCCACAGCGGCGCGTACTTCTTCGCGTGCTGGATGGCGTGCCCGGCCTCGTGGCAGGCGATGCCGATCGCGGCCACCGAGTTCGAGCCGTAGACCTGCTCGGACAGGGCGAGCTTCTTGGTCACCGGGTTGTAGTGGTCGGACAGCCGGCCGCGGGTAGCGACCACCTGCACGTCGGTGATGCCGGCGTAGGCGAGCAGGCGCTGCGCCGCCTGCGCCCCGGTCATGCCGGTCACCGAGCGCACCTTGGAGTACTTGTTGAACGCTCGCTTCACCCGGAAGCTGGCCCACAGCGACAGCAGCAGGCCCGGCGCCAGGAAGACGAAGTACATGGGATCGAAGATCATCGAGCGGACTCCCGTGGAGGGCAGTGTTTCGCGAGGCGTCCAAGCGACCCGGCACCGCTACAGGGCTGCGCGAAGGTCAATCCGGCGCGGACAGCAGTATATTCCGCGCTGCCTCCAACGGACCGCTCCACGAATGCCTCGAATCACCCCTCTCAGCCTGCAGGGCCCGGCCGGCGCGCTCCAGGCCGAACTGATCGAACCGGACGCGGCGCCTTCCTTCGTCGCCACGGTCGCGCACCCCCATCCGCTCTACGGTGGCGACATGGACAACCACGTCGTGACCTCCGCAGCGGACGCCGTCGTCGAACTCGGAGGCGCGGCGCTCCGCTTCAACTTCCGCGGCACGCGCGGCAGTGAGGGACGCCACGACGAGGGGCGTGGCGAGATCGAAGACCTCGGAGCCTGCGAGCAGGAACTCCGGCGCCGTTTCCCGAGGTTGCCGCGCATCGGCATCGGCTACTCGTTCGGCGCCGTCGTCACCATGGCGCGGTTGCCCCAGTCGGAGGCAGCGCAGGATCCCCCCGGCGGGGTGCTACTCATCGCGCCGCCGTTGACGCACTACGACTTCGAGGCCGCCACCACCGCGACCGTCCCCGTCGCCGTCGTCTACGGCCAGCTCGACGCGTTCACCACGGACCCGGAGGTCGTCGGGGAGGGTCCCAGCGGCCTCGAAGCAAGCGACGGCCGGACCGGCGTGCGGAGAGAACCGGGAGGAGGAGCGGGTTGCGGGTGACAACGGTAACCGTGCGCCGTACTCGATCAGTGCGCCTCGTCCGCCAGCCGCACCTCGTAGGCTTCGAGCCCGCTCGCCAGCACAGTGTCGATCAGCGGCCGCGACCCCGCGAGGTAGTTCGAACATCCGCTGTACAGCGTCGCCAGGAACCACCGGCGGTCGGCCGGCCAGACGACGTGGGGAACATGCAGGTGTCGTTCGTACGAGTCCGGCTGTTGCAGCCACTCAGCGACATCGCGAAAGCGCGCACGCCAGACGAAGTAGTTCCAATACGGCGTGACGAGGAGCACGTCCGTGTCCCATCCGCTGCTGCCACCCTCCCACTGGCCGCACAGGCAACGGTCCCTCGGGCCGGTCTCGCTCGCGAGCAGCGCGAACAACCGCTCCGCCCTGACGGGATCGAGGTCGCATTCGTGCGGCGCCCAGCTCCAGGCTTGATCTGGACTCGCGGCGAGGTGACCGTCATGCGGTCCGCAAATCTGACCCCACCTGCTTTCATGGGTCATGCGCAACCCATTCTCCTCGGCAACCGCGGCGCAGGGGACTGGTTTCGCCCAGGTGTCGCGGCTGTCGTCACTGTCGGCCCGGTGGAGAATCGCGGTCTCGGTTTGCGCAGGCACGACCTTCCAGAACGGATTGGGGAGCCGCACATAGGCCTCGAACCCCTCCGGCAGGAAGTCGCCCACCGTCCCGCTCGGGCCGGGCACCACCAAGCCGTGCACGTCGCTCTGTTTCGCTTGCCGGTAGAAGCGCGGCAGGTCGTGCTTCCGCAGTTGCCGGCTCCAGTCCCGTCGTGCTCGCCAGAGCCAGTAACGGGAGAGCAAGCGGTCCCGTAGCGTCGGGGATTCGGTGCCAGCGGCAAGAAAGACCGTGCCGGACGTGCCACGACGTCGCCGAGTTGCGGGCGCTTTCCGAAGACGAAGGACCACTCGACGCGCACCAGCTTCCAGGCACCGCATGAACGTTGTCTTACACCCCTGCGGGCAACGGTCGCAAGCCTAGCGGACAGCCCTCCCCCACGACCTCCGGACAGGCGGGTGCTAGCTGGCGCGGACTTCGTCCGTCTCGCTCGACGAGTTGAAGCAACGCCGGCAACGGGCCTCGTAGGTCTCCATGTCCCCGACCAGGACCTGCTGATCACCGCCAGCGATCCGCAGCGAGTACTGGGCGGCGGCGCCGCAGCGCACACAGACCGCGTGCATCTTGTCGACGTACTCCGCGATCGCCATGAGCTCCGGGATCGGCCCGAACGGTCGCCGCCGGAAGTCGAGGTCCAGCCCGGCCACGATCACCCGCACGCCCAGGTCGGCGAGTTCCGTCACCAGATCGACCAGGCCCCTGTCGAAGAACTGGGCCTCGTCGATGCCGACGACTTCCACGCCAAGCATCAGCTTCTCGCGCATCTCGGCACTGGAGGCCACGGTCTCCGCGGACAGGCTGCGGTTGTCCCGAGTGCGCAGCACGTCAGCCTCGCCGCCACGCGTATCGGTGGCGATGCGGAACACCTGGACGCGCTGGCGCGCGATCAGCGCGCGGCGGAGCCGGCGCAGCAACTCCTCGCTCTTGCCGGAGAACATGCCGCCGCTGATGACCTCGATGCAGCCGCCGTCGCCCCGGCCCTGCTCCCGGATCACGGGCCTTCTCCCGTCGCGTCGCGGCTGCCCGCGGCGGGCCTCATCGAACCCTCCAACGTCCCGGTCAGCACGCCTCGATGATACTCTCGGGCAACGAGGCCGCCCATTCGCGCGCCTCCCTGAACCGATGCCTGAGATCGACTTTCCGACCCCGCCGGCACCGACGCCCGCTCCCGCGCAGGCGCCGGACACCCTGCACGTGACCGCCAAGGCGGTGCGGATGATCAAGCTCACCCGCGAGGACGAGGGCCTGTCCGCGGACCACGGGCTGCGGGTAGCGGTCCGCGGCGGCGGCTGCAGCGGTTTCGAGTACGCGCTCGACTTCGAGAAGGACCGCCGCGAGACGGACGAGGTCTTCGACTACGAGGGGCTGCGCGTCTACGTCGACCCGATCAGCGCCCGCTACCTCAAGGGCACGACGATCGACTACCAGCTCGGCGTCGCCGGCACCGGCTTCAAGTTCTCGAACCCCAAGGCCGTCGGCACCTGCGGCTGCGGGTCGTCGTTCGCGGTTTAGCCGCCGCGCGGCACGGCATCGGAGGTAGCACCCGCCCGTCCGGTGACCATGGCGGAGTCCGCGCGGCTGCCCCGCGTTCGATCGGGGACGATGGGAGGCTGGCGCTCACCTCCCCGCGCTCGGACTCACGGGGAATCCCGAAACGTCAGTCAGTTGCGGGGATGAACTCGGTTTAGCGGACGGCTTGCTCGTCAGAGGTCGAGGGTCGGCCGCCCGATGAGTTGGGGAGACGGTCTGGCCGGAACGCGCCGCGTCGCGGTTGCTCGGGTTGTCAGATTGCGCCGTGCGAAACGGTAGCGACGGATCCCAGGAGGTTCGAACCGCCCTCTGATCCGTGTCTGCACATGGCCAAGCCCGGACCGCAGCCCTTGGCCCTCGCTCACTACGCCCACCAGGAGGGCTTCCGTGCCACGGCTCGCTGATGCAGCAACTCTGGCCCGTGCCTCCCAGATCCGCCGTGCTGACGAATAGGCGTAGAGCGTACCCCCGGCCACGGCGATCGGAACCGCTACCGCCGGAGCCATCGGAACCCCGACCATGGCGATGCCCGTGACCACAACTGCTCCCGCTGCTCCTGCCGCCGCGCCCTTGCCCACGTCACGAGCGGCGTCCGCCCATGCCTCTTTCCCTGTCTTACCTCGGCCCCTAACGAGAATGATGTTCTCCGCTGCCGTAACGGGCAGCTCCATCAGGGCACCCAGAATCGCGCCTCGAGCAGCCGCCACCGTAGTCGCGCGGGCGCCCTTGGCTACTCCCTCGGCGAAGTTGTTCAGTCGGAGCCGGGCGACTTCCCACGGCTCCATGTTCTGGCTTCCCCGTTCGAGGTTCCATTGCCACTTCTCGAACAAGACGTTCTTGACGTCGCTTGCCCTTTCGGGGTGAAGGAACTTGGACTTGATGTGACTGAGGTGGCGCTTCCCGAGAAACGCCATCACGTCTGCCTCCCTCGTCTTCACGCCCTCAGGAATGAGCTTCCATAGCTTCTCCGGGGTGAGTTCAAGCCTGGCACCGCGGGACGACAGCGTCTGCCACACATTGGGCATCTGGGCCAATGTACGGGGCAGAGCCGCCAGCCGCGGGCCCAGCGTCATCGCGACTCCAGTCCAGCGGGCCGCCGTGCCGAGGTGTCGCAAGCCATGGGCAGTACGCGCGACGAAGCCGTCGCCGAGGAGCCGCACGCGCTCCCGGACTACCTGGGAGCCATTGCGGATCACTGACCTCATCCTCGCAGACTACAGGATGGTCGCAGCGGCGACCCTAGTCCTCCCGGCGGCTGAATCGACGAGGAACGCGCCCCTTGGCTCGCACGCTGCGTCAGCTTCGCGTCAGGTTTCGGCATAGGGTGGCGCCCGCCGACTGCCGGTGCGCGGCTGTCTGCCGGCACCAAGCGGACGTGCAGCGTTTCTGCGTTGTCGGGACGGCTACCAGCGACAGCTCTTGAGACATACAGAGGGGGGACCTGGCAGGTGGACACACAGATCACGAAGAAGAAAGCGGAGACACTGAGGGACTTCGCAGCCGAACAGAGGAAGCTGTCCTTGCCGTGCCTCAAACCGAATCGGAAGGTCCTCGCAGCTCTCGAAGACCTCGGTCGGGTACGGCTCTCCAAGCACTACTTCATGCGTGACTTCCTGTACTCGGAGGTGGCAGTGGCTCACGGGATCGCGAACGTCCCGGACAACGCGAAGTTAGCGATCAGGGCCGGCCGCGGACTTTGCGAGAACCTCCTGGAGCCGCTCCGCAGCGTCTTCGGCCATGTGACGATCCGGTCCGCTTTCCGGAGCGCCAACGTGAACGGCTTCGCGGCCAAGCATGGGCGCATGGGCTGCGCCAGCAACAAAGCGAACTTCGCTCACCACATCTGGGATCACCCGGACGTTGAGGGCCGTATCGGGGCGACCGCCTGCATCGTGATCCCGTGGTTCATTGACTGGCTGGAGAGGCATGAAGAACACCACGACTGGCGGGCTCTTGCCTGGTTCATCCATGACCACCTCCCGTACTCGAAGATGGTGTTCTTCGCGACGAACGCGGCCGTCAACCTCACTTGGCGATGTGGAGAGCCGCAGCGGGAGATCCGCAGAAGCCGCGCACCGAAGGGAGGGAAGAAGATCCTCTACAAGGAGGGTCAGCCCAGGCGTGACCCGGCTCCAGAGCAGGACTATCCCGGCTTTCCGGATCCCAATGACCCAGGGACATGGGTGCGTAACCCGCCGTTGTTCTCAAGCTGCGTCCCAGCGAGGCCGCGACGGGAAGCAGACTTCCGGCGTTCCTGAGATGGAAGTGGAAGCCCGCGAGCTTGAAGACTCGCTAGCGGCTCCAGATACCGCTCAGCCATGGGCCACTGCGTTCACCGGCCCGGCCAGCCACCCGGGCATCCGCGCGCTCACGCTGGCGAGTTCCCGGCGCTCCTCCTCGCTCAACCGTTCCCGCACCAGCCCCGTCGCTTCACGGGCCCGGTCACGCCCGAGCCAGGCGAGCGCCCGGACGGCCTCTCCGGCACGCCGGCCAGCCAGCGCCAGTTGCCACGGCGGCGCATGGCGCAACTCGACCCGCTCGCGGCCGAGCGTCAACGTCCGGCTGGGCCCCGACGTCAGAAAGACGCGCCTGACGGGCACCTGCGCGGTCAGTCCGAGCACGTTGGCCGCCATCGCGCCGCTGTTCGCGACCCGCTCCCCGCGCGCGGCCGCGAGTGCCGTGACTGTCTTCTCGACCGACGGTGCATGACGGCCGAAACGGCTCTCTACCGGAAGGACGTACACACCCCGCCCCGCCCGCAGCAACGCGCCGCGCCGCACAAGACGTGACAGGGCCTGGTCAATCGCCCCCCTACTGCCGAGATGCAACAGCCCCTTCGCCAGCACCGGGGTGCCTTCCGGTTGTTCTTCCGCGGACCGCAGTACCGCTTCGCTCAGACGTTCCATGGCGACACCTCTCGACGGTCGGAACTCTAACCAGCTTTCGGACACCCTCAAGGAAGGGATCAGCGACGGGGTTCCACGGATGGCGCGCGTCGCCACCGGTCAGCAACAAGACGGATCGCGTGGTCGGTGTCGCTGCGGCGTCTCCTACGGCTGGCCGACGGTCGATGCGAACCGTTGTCCGGTTCCGCTACCGGGAAAGGCCAGCGGGTAACTGGGGCTGGCTTCAGCCGTCCTGCCAGCTCACAACCCACATGAAGAACTGGACATCGATGAAGTCGCGCGGCTCGACTTCTGCCAGTTCGACTTCCGCTAGTTCATCGCGGACCACCTGGAAGAAGTCCCGGATCTGGCGGTAGCCATTCCACGTCACTTCCGAGCGGTAACCCACGTCGTACCGCCAAGCGGCGGCCGCGGTCTTGACACTGTTGGGCTGAACCAGCACCTCAATCTCGGGGAACATGATCCACCGAAAGTACGTCGAGAGCGGCCATTTTGCAGCTCCGAGGCTGTCCAACCACGAGACGAACTGCTCGAAGGCCGTTCCAGCACTCCGCGATCCGTAGAGCAGCGTGCGAAGTCTCGTGGCGAACGCCCTTTCTCTGGCGTCATCGCCCAAAACCTGCTTCCACAGGAGGTCGGACTCGCGCCAGTTGACCACGTTCGTAAGGCTCGTCTTGGCACGCCGGCAGACCTCACTGTGGTCGCCTTCTTCTAGCAGACCGTCGAGGGCGTCACGGCTCAGCAGCTCCAGCGCCTCCCGGCGCGTGTCGACCTTGTAGCTCCGCTCGCCGGCGAGATACTTCTCGCCGTAGAACCCTCCGGGATACTCCGTGAGGAAGTACTCGATGCACTCCGGAACGTTGCGGTACGGCTGCGACGATTCGTTCGCTGAAGCCCCCAGGTCGAGTCGGTCGAGACGCGGATCGGCAGGTCTCGGCACGAGCGGAGACAAGGAGAACCTCGACAGCAGGATCTTCTTGAGGCCAGCGTCCACGAAGAAGATCTCCGCTTTGCCACCGTCCACATCGAGCACCTGGCCGAGGCCGAGCTTGGGATGGTGAACGCGATCCCCCGACTTGAGCGACGCTGGTGACTGACCGGTCATTCCTCTGTTCGCGCGGATTCTAGTCCGCGTAGCCTGTGAGCAGTAGCGGCCGCTTCGAAGCCGCTTGAAGCGAACAACGCAGTCGAGCCGTCTGTCACCTTGTTGAGTGTCCTGCCCAAGGCCGAGCAACAGCGTTGCCCCGGAGCCGATCCTGTATCGTCGCTCGGATGCCAGAGAAGAAGGTCCAGACCCGCGCCGCGGCGGGCAAGGCCTTGGTCAAGCAAGGGCTGGACAAGGCGCGCCGAGCAACGGTGGATGCTCAAGCCGCTGCCGCTCCTACCGCGCAGAAGACGGCGAAGGTCGTGAGGCAAGGAGCTTCGGTAGCGCACAGGTTCTTCCGGGACGCCGGCCGAGCGACGTCGAAGACAACCAGCGAGGCGCTTGAGAGCGTGGTAAAGCGCACCAGAAGCTCCGTGGGCGAGACGAACGAAGCGGCAATGCGGTTCCTAGCCAAGCGATACAGAGAGTCGAGGTTTGTGCGTCGCGCGGGTGGCGGCGCAGCGCTCGCTTGGTGGCCGGCGCTGGACGCCCAGTGGCTCAAGGACCTCTTGGAAGCGGGCGCCGCCGTGTCAACGCCGACAGCCTGGGATCGGGCAATGGATGCCGTCTACAACGCCGCGCGAGAACACGGCAACCTGCATCGCCTCTTTGACGGCGGGCATTCGATCAAGGGTGCGCTGGAAGCCGGGTGGGACGCTGTTCCCGACGCCAACTGGATGGAGAACGTCGGCGGCACTCTGAGCGCAATCTGGAGAGACTCGGTAACGCCAAAGGGCATGCCGTTTGTGACCCTGAGCCGTGATTGGTACAACGAGGCGACCTCGGTCGCATCGCGCCTTTCGGAACGGGGCCTACCCATCAGCAGCGAGTTTGTGCGGGATTGGGTGACCTGGGACGCTACCGAGTTCGTCACGTCGTCGCTGGGCGCCGTAATCGTGGTCTTCCAGTTCAAGGAGGACAAGGCAGTCCAACTGGCGCGTACCGCGGGCTCGCTCGGACTGGTCGGAGCCGCTTCGGCGAATCCCCTTGCCGTTGTCGTGTCCGGTGTCGCACTGGCCCGCTCCATCCAAGTTCGGGGAACGGCCAAGACCGGAGAGGAGGCGTTGCGCGGGGCCGCAGTGTCCGCCGCGGCGATCGGTGGCGGCAAGCTGGCCGCAGCTGCGGGCCTTGGATCGATCGCTTCTGGTCTGGTGGCCCCAATTGCCGTTGGGGTGGGGGCTAGCGTTGTGATCGGGATACTGGCCGATCAATGGAGACGGGGCGCGCTCGACCGGCGCGAAGAACGGGAGCTTAGGCTCTTCGACGCTGTGGGGCTGGCCTGACGCGTCAACGCCGTAGGCCCCTAATCCAGCGGTTCTTCTTCGCGCCAGGCGGCCCCGCCGTCGGCGTAGTGCTCTCGCTTCCAGATGGGAACTTCCGCCTTCAGACGCTCCAGGGCGAGGCGGTTCACCTCGTAGGCCTGACGGCGGTGGGCGGAGGCGGTGGCGATGACTACGCTCGCATCGCCTACTTCGAGGGTGCCTAGGCCGTGGACGACCTCTACCCGAGTTCCGGGTTCCGCGGCCTCTAGTTCGCTGACGATCCGCTCAAGGCGCCTCTCCGCCATCGCTGGATATGCGGAGTAGGAAATGCGCTCGACGGGGCGGCCGCCGAAGGAGTTGCGGACGTTGCCGACGAAGACGACGACCGCTCCCTTGCCCGCGTCCTCTACGCCCGCGCGCACGGAGGAAACGGTGTCCGCGTCGACGGCGCCGTCCCGTAGCCGGCCAACTCCGGCGCCGCACGAACCGCCGGACACCGGCGGCAGGAGAGCCACTTCGGCGCCGTCATGGAGAGGCGTCGTCCGATCCCCGGCGACTTCCCCGTCGACGGCCACCGCCAGCCGCGGCCAAAGGGCTTCCAGACCCGGATATGCCGCCGTCAGGCGTTCGACCAGATCGGCGACCGTGCTGCCGTCCGGGAGGTCGTGCGCCGTCTCGGCGCTGCCTACAGCGTCCAGCGCGGTGGCGAAGCTCAGCACCCGTACGATCAAGATGGGAGAGGCTAGCAGGGCGGATAGTCTCCGCGCCTACGCTGGAACACCGGCTACACGATGCGGCTCCTGCTCTTCGACATCGACGGCACCCTGGTTCGGTGCGGCCCTCAGATCGGACCGATCTTCATGGGCGCGCTCAAGCGCACCTTTGGCCAGACGGGCAACGTCCGCGCCTACGACTTCGGCGGCAGGACGGACACGGAGGCGGTCATCGACCTGATGACCGAGGCCGGACTGCCGCGCGACGAGGTCGAAGACCGCCTCGGCGAGGTGCGGTCGCACTACAGCGACCTGCTCGAGCGGCTCGACCCGGACCGGATGAGGCTTCTGCCCGGCGTCGTGGAGCTCCTCGAGGAACTGGCCGCCGCCGAGGACGTTTGCGTGGCCCTGCTCACCGGCAACTGGGAGATCGGCGCCCGGGCCAAGCTCGAACCGTTCGGCCTGAACAGTTTCTTCGACTTCGGCGCGTTCGGCGAGGACGGCGTCCGGCGCAATGAGCTGGTGCCGGTGGCCGTCGAGCGGGCCGCCCGGCGTATCGGCGCCCCACCGGAGCCGAGCGATGTCGTCATCATCGGCGACACGGTCCGCGACATCGCCTGCGGCGACGCGCATGGCGTCCCGGTGCTGGCCGTGGCCACCGGCTTCACCCCCAATCACCGACTGGAAGAAGCGGGCGCCCGCTGGGTCGTGCCGGATCTCCGCCACGCTTCCGTACGGGAGATCCTCCTCGACGGCCACGGACGCTCGGCACGGACGCCATGAGCTTCGAACGCGACGTCGAACTGCTCACCACTGAAGCCGCCCTGTGCGAGCCGACGCCGGCCTCCCGGCTGGAACTGATGGGCCCCGACCGCGAGCGCTTCTTTGGCGGCATGGTGACCGCGGCAATCGAAGGCCTCGAACCCGGCACCGGCCGCTTCGGCTTCATCACCGACGTCCGCGGCCGCATTCTCGCCAGCGCCGCCGTGCTGGCCCTCGAAGACCGCCTGTGG
>JAPVWO010000304.1 GCA_027493375.1 Candidatus Multivorans thiocomprendens
AGCTTGATCTCGATCGGCGCCTGACCGGCGGGGAAGCTGGTGGCGACCGAGGCGACGTTGATCCCGCTGCCCTCGAGCGCCCGTTTGGCGACGCCGACCAGCGCCGGGTACACGCATACGGCGGCCACGTGCGGAAGGTCGGGCAACGCCGCGTGAAGCTGGAGCGCCTTGGCGCAGAGCTGCCGCACTTTGCCCTCCGAGTCGGCGCCCTCGAGCGTCGTCAGGTCGATCAGCGAGAGGGTCAGGTGGAGCGCCTGGAGCTTGGCGTCCTTCTTGATCGAGCGCGAGCAGAGCCTCGCCACCCGCTCCTCGACGCCGACGGCATCGATTGGCGGCGACTCGAATGACGCGGTGGCAGTCGACGTCTGCATCACCCGTCAGTCTACGCCGGTTCGGCTTGCGGCGGGGCTGTGGCAGAGTCCTCGTGTCATGGCTGGGAACACGTTCGGAACCGCGCTGCGGCTGACCACGGCCGGCGAGAGCCACGGGCCGGGCTACGTCGGCATCCTGGACGGAGTGCCGCCGGGCCTCGAACTGTCCGAGGCGGACCTGCAGCCGGACCTCGACCGTCGCCGGCCGGGGCAGTCGAAGCTGACCACGCAGCGCATGGAGCCGGACGAGGCCCGCATCCTGTCCGGCGTGTTCGAGGGCAGGACGACCGGCACGCCGATCGCCTTCCTGATCGAGAACCGCGACCAGCGGCCCAGGGACTACAGCGAGATCAGGGAGAAGTACCGACCGGGCCACGCCGACTACACGTTCGACGCGAAGTACGGCTTCCGCGACTACCGGGGCGGGGGTCGATCGAGCGCGCGCGAGACGTCGGTGCGGGTGGCCGCGGCGGCGGTGGCGAAGAAGCTCCTGCGGGAGCGCTGGGGGGTCGGGATCGTCGGCTACGTGAAGAGCATCGGCGACATCGAGGGGCGCATCGAGGATCCGGCCGCCCTGACCCTGGAGCAGGTCGAATCGAACCCCGTCCGCTGCCCGGACCAGGAAGCCGCGGTGCGGATGGCGGAATTGATCGAGCGGATGCGCTCGGAGCGCGACTCCGTCGGCGGCGTTTCGGAACTCGTTGCGACCGGCGTGCCGCCGGGGTGGGGCGAACCGGTGTTCGACAAGCTGAAGGCGGACCTGGGCAAGGCGCTGTTCAGCCTGCCGGCGGTGTTGGGCGTCGAGTACGGCGCCGGCTTCGGCGTGGCGACCGCTCGCGGCAGCGAGAACAACGATCCGTTCGAGATGCGGGGAGGCAGCGTCGCCACTCGCGGCAACCGCCACGGCGGGATGCTGGGCGGCATCTCGTCAGGTCAGCCGATCGTGCTGCGCTGCGCCGTCAAGCCGACCAGCAGCCTGCCGCAGCCCCAGGACACGGTGACCCGCGCGGGTGAGCCGACGACGATCGCGACCAGGGGCCGTCACGACCCGTGTCTGCTGCCGCGCTTCGTGCCGATGGGGGAGGCGATGATCGCCCTGGTGCTGGCCGACCACGGCCTGCGCCACGTCGCCGTTACAGACGTGCTGGACTAGCGCGGGCCGTTTCGCGGCCGCGCCCGGATGCCGGCGAGGACGCCGGCGCACCCAGTGTTGAGGCTACGGGTCGATCTTTGCCGTGGCCTTGCCCATCACGACGACATCCCCATCCTGGTTCACCGTCGTGACCGACAGGTCGACGAGGCTCTGGCCGTCCTCGTCGCGTACCGCGTCGACCTTCGCCGTCGCGGTCAGCGCGTCGCCCGGCCAGACCTGCCGCGTGAAGCGGACGCCGTAGGCGGTCAGCCGGCCGTCGCCGACGAAGTCGGTGACCATGCGGCCGGTCATGCCCATCGTCAGCATGCCGTGGGCGAAGACGGTTGGGTACTTCGCTACCTTGGTGGTGAAGATCTCGTCGGAGTGGAGCGGGTTGTAGTCGCCCGAGGCGCCCGCGTACTGGACGATCTGGGTGCGGGAGAGGTCGTCGGTGAGCTTCTGGGTGTAGGTGTCGCCGACCTGGACCTTGCTTGCCTGAAGTGCCATTCGCTGTCTCCTCAGTCGCTCTCGACGACCTTCTCGGTGCGCACGCCGACGCCGGTGGCGCGCACGACGAGTTCGCCGGATTCGTCGTAGTACTCGGTGATGTTCTCGCTGAACTTGAGGTTGCCGCCGCGCTTGCCCTGCCGTTCCCAGCTCTTGCCGGGCCGGGTCTTGAGGGTCAGCGTCTCGCCGGGGCTCACGTGCCGGAAGTACTCGAAGCGCTGCTCGGCGTGCAGCCCCGTGCCGCCATCGCCGCCGGTCCGCGTGGGCGGCACGCCGGTCGGCTCCTTGCCGGAGCCGAACCACGGCTCGCCGATCTTGGGGCGCAGGAAGTAGTCGGGGTCGAACTGGGCCGAGGCCTGGTAGAAGGTGGGCGGCGCGATGGTCTTGCCGGGTTCCGTGTCCGCCGCCGCCTCGGCGTCGTGATAGATGGGGTTCGGGTCGCCGACCGCGCGGGCGAACATCATGATGTGGCCTGCCTCGACCGGGAACTTCTTTGCTGCCATTCCGGTTCCGTCCTCCTCTTCGAGTGGTCTCTGAAGCGCAATCTGGTGCGTGGTTTGAGCGCGTGACTGTAGCAGCATGAACCTGCTTCTGTTGGAGGACGCGGACTTCGATCGGACGGCTGGCTCAGGTACGCGCGCGGTCGTGTCCGGCGAACGCCTGAAGCACGTCCGCAAGGTGCTGCGAGCGGAGGTCGGCGACACGCTGGAAGTGGGCCGCCTCGGCGGCGGCATTGGCCGCGGACGGATCGTCGAGCTAGGCCGCGAGCGGGTCGTGCTGGAGCTGGGGCCGCTCGATGGGGAGTTGCCCGCGCCACTGCCGGTGACGCTCGTGCTGGCCTTGCCCCGGCCCAAGTTCGTGAGCCGGATCCTGCAGGCGGCGGCCGCGATCGGCGTCAAGCGGATCCTGCTGGTCCACACGGCACGGGTGGAAAAGAGCTACTGGCAGAGCTCAGTGATGCAGCCGGAGGCCCTGCGGCGTCACCTGATGCTGGGTCTGGCGCAGGCGCGGGACACAGTGCTGCCGGAGATCGAGTGCCTGAGAGGGCCGCGGGACCTGACCGAGGCGCTGCCCGGCCTGGTTCAGGACCACGAGCAGGTCCTGGTGGCCGATGCCGCCGGTGACGAGCCGTGTCCGCTGGGCGTCGATGGCCCGACGGCGCTGCTGGTCGGCCCCGAAGGCGGCTTCCTGGACGAGGAACTCGCCTCGTGTGAGAACGCCGGCGCGACTATCGTGAGTCTCGGCCGGCGGGCGCTGCGGGTCGAGCACGCGGTCGTGGCCCTGCTGTCGCGTTTGGCGATCTGAGCCAGATGCCGCGGTGCGTATCGTGGCCCCGGGACGCCGTCCGGAAAGCCGGCGAGGACGCCGGCGCACCCAGTGTGCGGCTTCTTCATTCGGTCGGACGTTAGATGTTGTTTTGGCTGGCCTGGAGCCTACTCGCGGAGCTTCGCGCCGACGGACCTCTCGACCTGTCCCAGGATGCGCCGGCGGAGCTTCTTCACGTCGCGGTCGCGGAGGGTGCGGTTCGGGGCCCGGAAGGTGAGGTGGTAGGCGAGGCTCTTCGAGCCTTTGCCGATCGCCTCGCCGCGGAACACGTCGAACAGCTCGACGGCGCAGAGCAGGGGCTTGCCGGAGGCGAGGAGGGCGGCCTCGACGGCCGCGGCCGGTGTCGCCTCGTCCACGATCAGGGCCAGGTCCTCGCGCACTTCCGGATAGACGGGCACGGGCTCGACCTGGAGGGAATCGGGGACGAGCTCGAGGATGCGGTCGAGGTCGAGTTCGGCGGCGAGGACGGGGTGACCGTCCGCGGGCTCCAGATCGAAACGGGCGGCCACCGCCGGCAGGACTTCGCCCAGCCAGCCGACTGGCTTCGAGTCGGCGCCGATTCCGATCGCCGCGGAACGTCCGGGGCGGTACGACGGTGGCGTTGAGTCCGCCTCCGGCGCGCTGAACTCGACCGTCAGGCCGAGCCGGTCCAGGACCGTCTCGACGACGCCCTTGATGTCGAAGAAGTCGAAGCAGTCATCGCTGGCGCCGGCTGCCTGCCAGTGATCTGCCCGGCGCGGACCGGTCAGCACGATCGCGGCGCACTCGCGCTCCTCGGGCAGCGAATCGCCTTCGGCGACCGGGAACACGCGGCCGACCTCGAACAGGGCGAGCCGGTCCGTGAAACGGCTGTTCGACGCCGCGGCTTCCAGCACGGACGCGAGCAGGCTGCGGCGCATGACGACGCGGTCGAGGGTCGAGGGATTGGCGAGCCGGAGGTAGGGCGGCGGCTCGCCGTCTTCGGGTTGCAGTTTCGCTTCCGCCTCCGGCGTCGTCAGCCGGTAGCTGACGATCTCCTGCAGCCCGAGGTCGGCGAAGGTGTCCTTGATTCGGTCTTCGAAGGCCTGCTCCCGGTTGCCGCGCTGCGGCGGCAGCACGTCGCTGAGCACGGTCGAGGGGATGCGGTCGTAGCCGTAGATGCGGCACACTTCCTCGACCAGGTCGTGCTGACCTTCGATGTCGAGGCGGTGGTCCGGGACGGTGACCCGTAGATCGGCCGCGGGGTCCTCGATCTTGACCTCGAACTCGAGGCGTCGTAGCAGGTTCGCGGTCTCCTCGGCGTCGAGATCGAGACCACTCAGCCGGCGCAGGTAGCCGAGGTCGAAGTCGACGGTGACGCCCGGGGCCGGCTTCGGGTAGTGATCGACGATCCCCTCGGCGATCGTGCCGCCGGCGTGAAGCCGGAGCAGTTCGGCGGCCCGCCGGGCGCCGAGCAGCGCCTGGGTCGGGTGGACGCCGCGACTGAAGCGGAACCCGGCCTCGGTGTGGACGCCGAGCTGGCGTTGGGTGCGCCGGATGCTTCGCGGCTCCCAGGCGGCCGCTTCCAGCAGCACGTTGCGGGTTTCCGGACCGATCTCGCTGTCCCGGCCTCCCATCACGCCGCCGACGCTGAGCGAGCCGGCGGGGTCGGTGACCATGATCTGGTTCGTGCGCAGCTTCTGCTCGGCGCCGTCGAGCGTCGTCAGACGTTCATCCTCGTGGGCCAGTCGCGTGACGATCCGCACCGGGCCGCCGTCCGCGTAGCCGTCGGCCCGCTGCCGCAGCAGGTCGTAGTCGAACGCGTGGTTCGGCTGACCCGTTTCCAGCATCGTGTAGTTGCTGATGTCGACCACGTTGCTGATCGGCCGTTGCCCGGTGAGCTGCAGGCGGTGCTGCATCCAGTACGGAGACGCGCCCTGCTCGATGCCCTCGATCAGCAGGGCGACGAAGCGCGGATTGACCTCAGGGGTTTCGGTCTCGATCTCGACCCGCCCGGCGATCGGCGGTCCGTCCATCGTGAGTGGGACGGTGGGCGGCCGGAACGCGGCTTCCGTGAGCGCCGCGACCTCGCGCGCGACCCCCAGGATCGAGGCGCAGCGGGCGATGTTGGGAATCACGTCGATGTCGAGCACGACGTCGCCGAGCACTTCGGCCAGGGGCCGCCCGGGCTCTAGCGACGGCAGTTCATCGGCCGGTTCGAACAGGATGATCCCCTCGTGGTCTTCGCCGAGCCCGAGCTCCGCGGCCGAGCAGAGCATCGCGTCGCTTGTGATGCCGCGCAGCTTCTTCGGCTTGAGCCGCGTGATCTTCAGGTCGCGGTAGGGGTTTCTGTAGCTGGCCCCGGCGAGCAGCAGCGCGCCCCACAGATCGGCATCGGCAAGGTCCTCGCCGAGATACGGAAACAGGTTGGGCGCTCCGGTGATCACCTGCCGGGTGGAGTCGGCGCCGTAGTCGACGGTCGCCAGCACCAGGCGGTCGGCGTCCGGCACCGGGTCGACGCGCAGGACCTTCGCGGTCATGACCAGCTCCGCCGGCCACGGCAGCTCGGCGCCGGCGACGCCGAAGCGTTCGATCGCCTTGACCTCGAGGCCGGCGTTGGTGAGCAGCTCGGCGAGGTCGTCGGGTGGAAGGCCCGGGTCGAGGAAATCGCCGAGCCAGTTGAGTGGAACGCGCACTAGGCGACGCCCGGGAACTGGCGCAGGAAGCGCAGTTCGCTGTACGAGGAAACGGGCATTAGACGAACCGCTGGAACTGGTGCAGGAAACGCAGGTCGTTGGACCAGAAGTAGCGGATGTCGCGGATGCCGTGCCTGAGCATGGCGATCCGCTCGGGCCCCATGCCGAAGGCGAAGCCGCTCCACTCGTCCGGGTCGTAGCCGCCGTTCCTGAGAACGGTCGGATGGACCATGCCGCAGCCGAGGATCTCGAGCCAGCCGGTGTCCTTGCACAACTGGCAGCCCTCGCCGTCGCAGAGGAAGCAGGCGATGTCCATCTCCGCGCTCGGCTCGGTGAACGGGAAGTAGCTGGCCCGGAAGCGGGCGCCGCGGCCCTCTCCGAAGAGGCGGCGTGCGAACTCGGTCAGCGTGCC
Source organism: Candidatus Multivorans thiocomprendens (assembly GCA_027493375.1). Lineage (GTDB taxonomy): Bacteria > Acidobacteriota > Thermoanaerobaculia > Multivoradales > Multivoraceae > Multivorans > Multivorans thiocomprendens. The sequence goes on from JAPVWO010000304.1 coordinate 6,403, forward strand.
CTTGAGATCGGCGAAGGTGATCGCCGGGCCCACGGCCAGCCCCTCGATCTGGTGGAACTGGATCTCGCTGCGGGAGGTGATCTGCTCATTGCGG
>JAPVWO010000305.1 GCA_027493375.1 Candidatus Multivorans thiocomprendens
GACACCTGCGCGTTCCTCTGGTGGAGCTTGGGCTCCCCCCAAGTCCCCAGGGAAGTCCGCCGGCTCGTCGCTGACCCGGCCAACGAGGTCCACGTGAGCGCGGCCACGGCCTGGGAGATCGCGGTCAAGCACGGGCTCGGCAAACTGGATCTGCCCGCGCCACCCGACGTCTTCGTTCCCACGCGGCGACAGTGGTACGACTTCAAGTCCCTACCGATCGACGAGGCGAGCGCACTACAGCTCCGGCGGCTCCCGCCCCTGCACGGCGACCCCTTCGACCGGATCCTGATCTGCCAGGCGATCGAGCACGGCATGACGCTGCTAACGCCGGACCGGCTGATCTCTCAGTACCCGGTGCGTATCTCCTGGTAGAGGACTGAAGACGGTTCGTTCAGCCAAGCCGCAACGAAATGTCAGGCTCCGACCGAACATCCGCACAACCTCCCGATGGATGGCACCCTCTCCAAGGGCAATACCTGAAGGCCGGCGGGCAAGCAACGGCATTGGCGGTCGTCCACAAGGATGGACGCAAGGGCGTCTATCGTCAGCTCAAGGAGCCCATCCGCGAGGTCGACCGAGCCCGATTCAAACGGGAACTGGACGTCCTTTCTCGGCAGGTCCGTCACCGATCCATCGTCAGCCTGTACGAATGGGACGGAGAAGCGCAAAGACCTTGGTACATCAGCGAGCTGGGTGGTTCGTTCAAGGATTGGTAGCAGCGCGCAAAGAAGGAACTCCGCGACGACCAGGTTGATCTCGTCCACCGGGCCGTCTCTGTCGTCGAGGAGTTGGCCTCGGCTCTGGCCGCGTGCCACCAGGAGGGCGTGGTGCACCGCGATGTCAAGACTGCGAACGTAGTGGTGAAGACAGACGTCGAGGAGCCATGGCCCATCCTGATCGACTTTGGGATCGCCCACAACGAGGACGGGCAGCGGCTGACCCAGACCGGCGATGCAGTGGGTAACGCGAGATTCAGCCCAGACGAGATGCGTGACCGGCTTCCGGAAGTGCTTCCCTGGCTCGACCTCTTCGGTCTGGCACAAATGCTGATCTGGATGCTCGATACCAAGGCTTCCAAGCAGCACTGGCAAAGACCGGTGCATTGGAGGTACGCCCGATACGGGGCCGAGGTCCCTCCCGACCTAGAGCTATCCGTCAGGGCATTCACCGGCGCCTGCTCGAACCCTGACACATCGCCTGCCGATGGCGAGGAAGCGTTAGCGCTGCTTCGATCCCTCTTCCCGCCCCGCCGCAGCCAGAGCGCAAGCAGAATCGACACCAACGCCATTACCGAGGCCACGGCGCGTGGCGCTGCCGAGAGACGCATCGCCGAGGCTCGCGTCCAGGAAGAGATAGACGGCTCTTCCGCGCTCGCCGAGAAGGTCTACGGAGCGTTGCGCTCTACGGTGCTCACTTTGCTTGGAGGTCTTGGGCCCGACGTCCAGACCGCCGTGATGTGCGATAAGGCCTTCCACTACCAACAACTCGGCGCTACGGACCTGCTGTGGGTAACAGCGGGCGCACCTTCCATACATTTTCGCATTAAGGTCAAGGTGGTTCCCCGGACCGAGCCGCCCAAGGCCGACACGCCGCGAAGTGCCCACTTGGCCTTCTGGCGTAAGCACATGCCCCAAGAGGCCATTCCCTTCACGTTCGCTCTTGAGGGAGGCGTAGTCGAAGCGCGCAACACAAGCCTCCTGGATGGCAGGTGGATCACGATACTCAAAGATGGAACGCTAACCGTGCATCCTCTGAGTGCGGCGTTTGGCGGCTATTCAGACAACGACCTCGGTGGCTCCGCCAAAGGACCGGGGACACCGGGAACACTGGAGGATGTTCAGAGATTCGTGGAGTCGGTGCTCACCAACGAAACGTACTGGGAGTACATCGGCGGCGCTTGACTCAGTATCAGCAGGCATCGCGTCAACGTCGGCGGGAGAGTATCGGGTCGGCCAGTAGGAGACAGGAACGCCCGGGGGCCACAGCGAGCTAGCTTGGAGATAGGGAGTCGTCGTGGTCTCGCTCGTTTGTGGCTTCTCACTCGCAGCCCAAGGTCCATGCAGGACTTCAACCGGCGACGCCCCGCGGCCGGGAACTACTTTGGAGTCGACCCCAGGAGATTAAGTTACGCAGCTTCGCGCGAACGATGCGCCGGAGCCGACCCACCCACCGATGCCCGCGCCACCAAAGCCTCCAGGTGCGGTGGCGGCTGCCACAGGCACTCCATCACGTAGGGCAGGTCGAGCGGCCGACCGTCCCAGGTTGGCAGCGACTCCTTCCCCGTGATCAGGATGCCGGCGTCCTCCAGGTGCTCGACCAGCTCACGCGCAGCGTGGAGTCCGATCGGCGGCGGCGCCGGACTCTGTTCCAGCGGCCGTCCCCGGCTATGGAAGAACTGGACGGCGCCGTCCTTGCTCAGCCGTACATTGAAGCCGCCTTCATGGAGCAGTCGGTGGTGCCGCCGGCAGAGGAGCACGAGGTTCGAGAGCTTCGTTTCGCCGCCGTCGGCCCAGTGAACGATGTGGTGGGCATCGCAGTGCTTCGAAGTGCAGCCGGGGAAGCGGCAACCTTGGTCGCGGAACTCCAGAGCGCGACGGATCGGGGGTGGAATGGTGCGCGTCTTGCGGCCGACGCTCAGGATCTGGCCCGATCGGAGAGTGATCCGGAACTTGCCGGCGTCGCAGGCGATCCGTCTGGCTGTTTCCGCGGAAACCGGGATGTGCGAGTCCCCGAGCCAGGCGCCGCGGGGTGAAGACCGGCCAGTTGCCGGTTGGCGACTCGCTAGCGTTTCCGCGGAAACGTGTTCGGCTTCGGCCGCTACGGCCGCGTGCTCATGCGGGTGCGCCGGCGGCGTTTCCGCGGAAACGCACGACGTGCAGCCAATCGCCGAACCGTTCGCCGGAGTCCTCCTGACCCTCCGCGTAGAGCTTCTCACCCGCCGCCTTGAGCGCCTTCATCACTACCTCGCCCGCTTCCGGCGCCAGACGCCCGCGGATCACGAACATGCCGTTCTCGTCGATGTGGCTCGTCACATGGCTCGACGCGTCGCGCAGCTCGTCGTCGGCAGCCTCGACCGAACGGTCGATCCTCCGCCAGGACCGGACGACCCGCTCGATGTGGGCCGCGGTTCCGGCCTTCCCGAGTTCAACGAGGTCCTTCTCGGTGTCGGGCCGAGCGATGCGGGTTAGCGCTCTCACCTTGGAGTACGAGAGTTCGCCCCGTCGCATCGCCTCGCTCATCAGGGGCAGTTCGCCCAGGGCGCGGGCGACCCGCACCTTCTCGCGGGCCGCGCCGGGTGCAAGTCCAATTCGCCAGGTAAGCCACTGCGCGCAACTGAGAAAGCCGCAGTTCCAGCCCTCCTCCACGTCGAACCTGCGAATCAGAACAAGCAGCTCGTACGTCGCCGCGTCGATCCGCGCTGCTAGCGTGGCGATCTCCTCGCCCAGGCGCTCCTCGGGACCCATGCCGGTTTCTTTGTCAATCATTGGGGTTGTCATCCTTGCTGGACCTGGCGGTCGGCTCGGCGGGTGTTGGAGGTCGCGAGACCGGCCCGTCGGGGACCTCCGTTTGGGAGGCTGAATCTATCACTTGGGCATTGACAATCACAAGGAAATCCAACGTAGTGGAGAGCGGATTCGGTCTCCTGGAGGCACCGGATCCCGACGTAACGATCGGCGAGCCCCAGAGGCAATCCCGGCACGTCCAGGCGGCCAGCAGGAGGTCTGGACCTGCTGACGGGCTTGCGTCCAGCGCGCAAAGTCCTAGACTCCACGCTTGCCCGCCGTCAGCGCGCCTACGTTGCGCCGCTGTTTCCTGATCCTTCGCTGAGCAGCCATTGACCGGCCAACTCTTCACCCACTACTTCCTCACCGAGGGTGTTCGCGAGACTCCCGAGTGGAGCGAGTCCGCTCGTGCTCCGGACGCTCTCGCCGGATTCCAGACCGAGGCGGCGAGGCGCTTCGCCTGCTTCAGCCGCTTCAGCAACCCGAATGAGGCGGTCACCGAGGAGGAGCTGATCAGGCCGATCCTCCGGTTGCTCGGGTGGATGGACTACCTGCCACAGCAGGAAGCTGCACGTGGCGAGGACGTCCCGGATCACCTCCTGTTCGAGGACTCCGGCTCGAAGGCGCGGGCGGCCGAGCGGCCCATCCCTGATGACCGCTATCTCGACGCGCTCGTTGTCCAGGAGAGCAAGCGGTTTGGCCTGCCGCTGGATGCCCGAGACCGTTCGGATCGCTTCGTTCTCGGTACACCCCACGGGCAAATCCTCCGGTACCTGGCGACGGCCTACAGCGTGTCGGACGGCCGGATCGGTCGGGGCGTGCTGACGAACGGTCGCGTCTGGCGGCTCTACGATCACCAGGCCCGCCCGCGTGCCAGCGGCTACTTCGAGGCGGACCTGGGCGCGATCCTGGAGAGTGGGGACGAGGACGACCTGAGGACCTTTCTCCTGCTCTTCCGGCGTGGTGCC
>JAPVWO010000306.1 GCA_027493375.1 Candidatus Multivorans thiocomprendens
CCTGGGACCCTCCCCCCCGGACCCGATGAGGGCGGCTTACCCGCCTACTCAGCGCCAGCGGCGAGCAGTTCCGCGGCGGCGGAGCGGGAGGCGTCCGTGACTTCTTCGCCGGCGAGCATGCGGGCGACTTCTTCGATGCGGCGTTCGTGGTCGAGGTGGTGGACGTCGACTCGGGTTCGGCCGTCGTGAACTTCTTTCTTCACCTCGAGGTGGAGGTTGCCGCGGGACGCCACCTGAGGCAGGTGGGTCACCGCCAGGATCTGGCCGCCGGCGGCGAGTCGCTGGAGCTTGCGGCCGACGATCGCCGCCTCGGCGCCGCCGACGCCCGAGTCCACTTCGTCGAACACGAGGGTCGAACCCTCGGCCGGACCGCCGCCCCGAACCGCGGTCTGAAGCGCCAGGAACAGGCGCGCCAGCTCGCCGCCCGAAGCGACCCGGGACAGCGGTCGCAGGTCCTCGCCCGGATTCGCGCTGAACCGGTAGGTGACCCGGTCGACGCCCTGGGCGTCGAAAGCAACCCGCTCGCCATCGAGCTCGAGCGGGCTGCCGGCCCGAAGCTCCCGGGCGACCTCGACCTCGAACGCCGCCCGTTCGAACGCCAGGTCCAGGAGATGACCGCGGACCTCGCGCTCGAGAGCGCCGGCCCGTTCCCGCCGTGCAGCCGAGAGAGTCTCGGCCCGCCGGGCGTACTCGGAGAGGCGCGCGGCGGCCTCCTGCTCCACTTCCTCCCGGCGCACATCCGCCGTTTCCAGCTCGAGGAGCTCCTCCGACAGGCGGCGGCCGTGTTCCAGGACATCCGAGCTGCTGCCGCCGTGCTTGCGGGTCAGACGCTCGATCACGCTCAACCGCTCCTCGATCTGGTTCAGGCGCGCCGGGTCCGACTCGCAGCCGACCGCCCACGTCCGCAGCTCCTGCGCGAGGTCGTTCACGGTCGCGCCGACCCCGGCCAGAGTCTCGGCCCAGGACTCGGCCTCCGGCTGCCAGCGCGAGATGTCCGAGAGCGCGTTCCCGGCCTGCGCGACTCGGGCGTCGACCGCCAGGTCGTCGTCGCTGAGCAGGGCAATGGCCCGGTGGAGCGCGCCCGCGATCGCCTCGGCGTGGCGGAGCACCTCGCGCTCGGCCCGCAGCTCTTCGTCCTCGCCGGGAAGCAGGCGCGCGGCGTCGATCTCCGACGTCTGGAACTTCAGCAGGTCGATCCGTTCCTGGCGAAGCTGGTCGTCGAGGGAGAGGCGCTCGAGCCGGTCCGCCGCCTCGCGCCAGGCGCCGTGGGCCTCGCGGCACGAATCGACCAGTGCGGTCAACGCGTCCCCGCCGGAGCGGTCGAGCCAGGCCCGCTGGAGATCCGCGGACAGCATGCCGAGTTCGTCCCGCTGGCCGAAGATACGGATCAGACCGTGGGCGACGGTCGAGAGCAGCCTCGCGGTGACCGGATGGTCGTTGACGAACACGCGATTGCGTCCCTCGCGGGTGACCTCCCGGCGCACCAGGAGTTCGTCGCCGTCCACCGGTACGCCGGCCTCTTCGAGCCGGCCGCGCCATGTGGTATCCGAGGGCTCGAACCCGCCGCTGACCGCCAGCGTGCCGGCGCCCGTGCGGATCATCTCCGAACTCGCGCGCCCCCCCGCGAGCAGCGAAAGCGAATCGACGACCAGGGACTTGCCCGCTCCCGTCTCGCCGGTGACGACGTTCAGCCCGGGTCCGAACTCGAGCTCCGCCCGTTCGATCACGGCCAGGTTCCGGACGTGCAGGGAGCGAAGCACGGCTGCCCCTACTCGTCGGGCACCAGTTCGCGGGCGCGCGCGGCCGCCTCGATGATCGCCTTGATCAGCGTCACGCGGAGGCCGCCCTCCTCCAGGCGCAGAATGCCGTCGACGGTGCAGCCCGCCGGCGTGGTCACCTCGTCCTTGAGCAGGGCAGGGTGCCGATCCGTGTCGATCACCATCTTGCCGGCGCCGAGACAGGTCTGAGCCGCGAGCTCGATCGCCATCTTCCGCGGCAACCCCGCCTTCACGCCGCCTTCGGCCAGCGCCTCGATCACGATGTAGAGGAACGCCGGGCCCGAAGCCGACAGCCCCGTGATCGCGTCCATGTGTTTCTCGTCGGCCACCACGGTGCGCCCGAGCGGCAGGAACAGGCGTTCCGCCTGCGCCACGTGGTCGGCGGACGCGAAACGGCCCGGCGACAGCGCGGTCATGCCGGCGGCGACCCGGCTCGGCGTGTTCGGCATCGCGCGCACGACCGGAATCTCGGCCGGCACGCGATCCTCGATGTAGGACGTTCTGACCGAAGCCAGGATCGAAACAAGGATCTGCCCCGGATGGAGCAGGTCGCCGATCTCCTCGAGCACCTGGTCCGCCGTCTGCGGCTTGACCGCCAGCAGAACGATGTCGCCGAACTCGGCGGCGCGGCGGTTGTCGACCGCACCCTCGATCCCGAACCTCTCGGCCACGGCCGCGATCCGCTCGCTGTGCCCGGCGGTGGCGAAGATGGACTCCGCCGCGACGGCGCCGGCGTCCAGCCAGCCGCTCATCAACGTCCGTCCCATCTCGCCCGCGCCGATCACGGCGACGCGGGGTCCGCCGCTCCGGGAAGCGGCCTTGTCGGTCGTAGTCACCTTCTCGTCTCCCTATGGCATGAACCGCGGAGCTGGCGCGCTCGCGGAAGGCGACGATTCTGCCTCACTTGCCCCAGTCAGCGCCCGTCTGCCCGCGCATCAGTCGCAGGAAGAACGCCCGCGCCACGTGGCCGGCGATGCTCGGGTTCTCGCGCAGGCGGCGCGTCGAGTACGCGTACCACTGCCGGCCGTAGGGCACGTAGATGCGCACGCGGTGCCCGGCCCTCGCCAGCCGGTCGCGACGTTCCTCGGTTACCCCCAGCAGCATCTGGAACTCGTAGCGGTCGACCGCCAGACCGCGGCGCCCGATCATCGCCGCCGATTCCCGTAGCAGGTAGTCGTCGTGGGTGGCGATGCCGACGTAGGCGCCGCAGTCGAACAGGGCCTCGAGGGTCGCAAGGAAGTTCCGGCGCACCTTGCCGTAGTCCTGGATCGCCACGCTCGGCGGCTCGACGTAGATGCCCTTGCACAGCCGCACGTTGGCGCGCTCGGGCAGCGCCGCGACGTCGGCGAGCGTGCGGTGCAGGTAGGCCTGGAGCACGACGCCGACCGCGTCGCCAGAGGCAGCCGAACCGGTCGGTCCCCCGACCGCGGCGCGCGTTCGCGAAGCGGCCACGGCCTCCCGGTAGAGGTCCAGGGTGGCCGTCGTGCAGGTGTGATCCTCCATGTCGATCCGGACGAAGTTCCCGCGGGCCTCCGCCCGCCGGACGAGCTCGAAGAGATGGTCGCGGCAGAGAGAGCGGGAGACCTTCAGGCCCAGCAGCGTGAGCTTGACCGACACGTTGCAGTCGAGCCCCCGGTCGGCGAGCGCGTCGACGAGGTCGAGATAGAGATTCGTTCCTTCGGCGGCGAGTTTCGGGCTGTCGATCTCCTCGCCGAGCAGCGCCAGCGTCCCGGCAAGACCGCGGCGGTTGAGCGCGGCGGCGCAGTCGAGGGCGTCCGCCGGCTCGTCACCGGCCACGTAGGGCGCGGCCGCCCAGCGCCCAGCGGACCCGACTCGCAGTGGCTAAAGCCAAGGCCGAGGGCGAACCCGCGCAACCGTTCGAACTCGTCCGGGTGCACGTAGCGGTCGACCGGCAGGTGCTCGCGGGTCGGCTGCAGATACTGGCCGATGGTCAGGATCCCGGTTCCGGCCGAGCGAATGTCCCGGATCGCCGCTTCGAGCTCCGCCGTCGTCTCGCCCAGGCCCACCATCAGCCCCGTCTTCACCCTGCCCTCGTAGCCGCCGCCGTCGCGCCTCACCGCCGCCTCCGCCAGCAGCGCGAGGCTTCGCTCGTAGCTGCTGCCGGGCCGCGCCTGCCGGTACAACCGAGGCACGGTTTCCATGTTGTGAGAGAAGACCTCGGGGCGCTCGGCGAGCACGATGTCGAGCGCATCCTCCACGCCCCGAAAGTCCGGGGTCAACACCTCGACCGCGGCCTCCGGAAGCTGGTCCCGGATCGCACGGATCGTGTCGGCGAAGTGCCCGGCGCCGCCGTCCGGAAGGTCGTCCCGATCCACCGAGGTGACGACGACATGCCGGAGGCCCATGGCGGTTGCGGCTTCCGCCACCCGGGCCGGCTCGCCCGCGTCGACACCGGGCGCAGGCCGGCCGGTGTGGACGGCGCAGAACCCGCAGCGGCGGGTGCAGGCGTCGCCCAGAATCATGAACGTGGCCGTGCCGTGCTCGCCCCAGCACTCGTAGATGTTCGGGCAGCGCGCCTCCTCGCACACCGTGTTCAGGTTCAGCCCCTCCATCAACCGGCGGACACGCTGGTACGGCTCCGGCGTGCTCAGCCGGATGCGGAGCCAGTCCGGCCGCGGCAGACGCGGCGCGCCGCCGACGGGCGGAGCGCCGATGGAAACGAGTTCGTCCATGCGCGTTACAACTCGGGCAACCGACTCTCGAGCGGCCGCGTGTCGTTTCGGATCCTAGCCGTGCGCAACGCCGGCCCGAAGCCGATCCCGGCCGGCTCCACGGAGACCAGACGGCGCTCGAAGACACGCGCGAAGTTCTCCGCGCAGCACCCGGCCACGTCCTCCAGACCAGGCCGGCGACCGGTGAGCTCCTCGATCGAAGTCATCACACCGGCATCGAAGCCGCAGGAGAGGATGCCGGCGAAGTCGTTCAGGTCGGTGCAGACATTGAGCGCAAAGCCATGGGTGGTGACCCAGCGCCGGAGGTGGATGCCGATCGAGGCGATCTTTCGGCGACCGACCCAGACGCCGATGCGTTCCCGCTCTTCGCCGCCCACGGCGTCGACGCCGAACGCCGCCAACGTACGAACCAGGACCTCCTGCAGGTCCCGGACGTAGGCCCGCACGTTGCGGCGAGCGGACCTCAGATCAATGACCGGGTAGCCGACGAGTTGCCCCGGGCCGTGGTACGTCGCGCGCCCACCCCGGTCGCACTCGGCGACCGCGATTCCCCGCTGCCGCAGCCAGTCGGGGTCCGCCACGACATCGCTCCGGTCGCAGTTCCGGCCGACCGTGTAGGTCGGCGGATGCTCGAGCAGGAGCAACGTACCCGAGGCATCGGGTTCGCCGTCCAGGAGCTGTTGCCGGAGCCGGTGTTGCAGCTCGACGCCGGCCTCGTAGCCCACCCGTCCCAGGTAGACCGAGCGGATCGTTGTGCCGTTGCCCGGTTCCATCGTTGGTGAGGTGCCTCGGGTCCACTCCGGCAGTGACCGCTCAAACGCCAATGCAGCCCCTCTCATTCCTATCACTGGCAGCAAGCGTCGCCGGCGTCGGGACGGGCTACGCACCGTAGCTGGAAGCCTGTTCCTCCGTCACGAAGCCGTTTCGGAGGTCCTCCGCGATCGACTCGGGCAGACGATCTTCGGGTTTGCCCCAGCCGCCGCCCGTCGCCGTCACGCAGCGGACGACATCGCCTCGCCTGAGCGGAAACCGGGCCGCCTTGCCGTAGATCTCCGGTGGGTCGGAGCGTTGGCCCTGCCGGAGGATCTCCGCGTAGTTCCGAGAGCCGTTGCGGCCGCCCGCAACCCCCCAGGGCGGGAACTTGAAGCGACCGAAACTGCCCGTGAACGTCGCGCTCTCCGAGCGAATCCGGTAGGCCAGCACGACGCCCTTGCCGCCACGATGGCGGCCCTCCCCTCCGGGTTCGTCGTGAAACGCGTACTCCTCGACGTGGACCCCGTAGCGGGCCTCCGTGATCTCGACCGGGATGTTGTACGTCTCGCCGTCGGCCACCGAGAACTGGCCGTTCAGCCCGTCGCGGTCGTGCATCGCGCCCCAACCGCCCACCAAGGGACAGACCAGGATCGTGGGCTCGCCGGTGTCGGCATGGTCCCCGGCGATGATGATGGCGCAAACCGACAGCACGTGCCCGGCCGTCAGCCGGTCGGGGACGAGTTCGGCAAGGGCCTTCCAGATCAGATCCTCCGCATACAGCATCGTCTCCCAGTAGGTCGAAACGGGCGCCGGACGCCGGGCGGTGAACACCGTCTCATCCGGGCAGACGACCTCGAGCGCCCGGAAGCAGCCGCCGTTGGCGGGTATCCGTGGATTGGTCAGCGCCTTGAAGATCGTCCGCACCGCGGAAACCAGACCGGTCCTCGAGTTGTTGATTGGACCTGGCGCCTGAGGCGCGCTGCCGCTGAAGTCGACGAGAAACCTGTCCTCCGAGATCTCGACGCGGACCCGAACCTTCAAGGGTTCGTCACTCAGACCGTCGTCGTCAATCCAGTCCTCCGCCTCGAAGACGCCCTGAGGCAGCTTCCTGAGTTCGGCGGCAATCATCGCCTCGCCGTGGTCGAGCAATCCCGCCATCGCGGCCAACACGGCATCCCGTCCGTAGCGCTCGAGCAGGCCGTGAAGACGCGCTTCGCCCACGGAGCAGGCCGCGGTGGCCGCCCGCAGGTCGCCCATCGAGTCCTGGGGCAGCCTGATGTTGGATCGGAGGATCTCGAAGACCGCTTCCTGCTCCCGACCCTCGTCGATCAGCTTCACCGTCGGGATCTGCAGGCCCTCCTGGAAGATCTCGGTGGCATCCGTCGTGAAACTCCCGGGAGACATGCCGCCGACGTCCACCCAGTGGGCCTTGTTGACCGTGAAGGCGATGAGCTCCCCTTCCCAGAAGACGGGCTTCGCGAAGGCGATGTCGGAGAGATGAGTGCCGCCGCCCTCGTACGGATCGTTGCTGATGAAGACGTCGCCCGGACGGATGTCGCCCCGCTCGCCGAACTTCGCGAGGATGTCCCGCACCAGCGAGTCGATCATCCCGAGAAAGACGGTCGTTCCGTTTCCCTGGGCGATCAGATCGCCCTTGCCGTCCGTGACGCCGACCGAGTAGTCCAGAGCCTCGTAGATGATCGGGCTCATGCTGGTACGCGCCATGGCATCGAACATCTCGTCACCCACGGCGACCAGGGCGTTCCTGATGATCTCCTGGTCGTAGGGGTCCTGCCGCGCTCCGTGCGTCACGGCGACGCCCGCATGTCGATGTGGATGTTGCCGAAGTCGTCCATCGCGGCCTCCTTGCGCGGCGGCGCCAGCACCGCGGCCGTGCCGTCCTCGATCACCGCCGGCCCCTCGATCCTCATGCCGGGCCGGAAGCGGGAGCAGTCGTAGGCGTCCGCCATGCATTCGCCGTCCTGGTCGAAGTCGACCAGGCGCGATCCGGTACGGGCGGCGGCCGCGTCCGTCTCGCCCGCGGGAAGCCGGGCCAGCTCCGACCTGCCTGCCCGGGCGGTCACCACGACGTGGAAGTTGACGAGCTCGACCGGGTTCGGGAGCCGGTACGTGAACTCCTGTTCGTGCGCCGCATGGAATCGGATCATTGCCTCCTCGACGGCGCCTTCGTCGATCTTTCCCGAGGGAAAGGCCACCTTGACCGTGTGCTCCTGTCCCCGATACCTGAGATCGGCGAACCGCGCCGTGGAACAGTCCTCAAGCGGCATTCCCTCGCTCTGGCACTGCTGAAGAGCCTCCGCCTCCATCGTCAGGAAGGTCTTCCTCACCGAGCGGACGGGAAGCCTGCTCAAGTTCTCCACCCGGGTCCGGACGAAGTCGCGCCGCAGGTCCGACATCAGCATGCCCCACGCCGAGAACACGGACGACTGGGCGGGGACGATGACCTTGGGGATCATGAGCTCCCGGGCCAGAAACGCGGCGTGCATGCCGCCGCCCCCGCCGAAGGCCACCAGCGCGAAGTCCCTCGTGTCCCGGCCGCGGTTGAGCGAAACCAGCTTGAGCGCGTTCACCATGTTGGCGTTGGCAATCCGGACGACCCCCCGAGCCACGTCCTTCAGGCTGCCGCCCAGGCGCCGCCCGAGACCGTCGAACGCTCTCTCGACGGCTTCCATGTCCGGCCGTCGCTCTCCGCCCAGGAACAGGTCCGGGTTGATCCGGCCCAGCAGCAGGTTGGCGTCGGTCGTCGTGGGTTCCGTGCCGCCCTGTCCGTAGGCCGCCGGACCCGGCTCCGCGCCCGCGCTGACCGGACCGACGTGCAGGCTGCCTCCCTCGTCGATCCAGGCGATCGATCCTCCGCCATTGCCGATCTCGACCAGATCCACGACCGGGATACGGATCGGATAGCCGGGGTTCGTTCGATCCCACTCGATCCTGTAGTCGGACGAAATGCGGACCTTCCCGTCCGCGATCAAGGTCGTCTTGGCCGTCGTGCCGCCGATGTCCAGGGCGAGAACGTTCGGCTCGCCGATCCGGCGGCCGAGTTCGGCGGCGCCCAGCATCCCGCTCGCCGGGCCGGACTCGACCATGGAGATCGGGTTGTTCAATGCGCCCCGCACGGTCGCGACTCCGCCGTTCGACTGCATGACCAGCAGTTCGGACTCCACGTCGCGGACCCGGAGTTCGGTCGACAATGCGCCAAGGTAGGACGTCGCCAGCGGATGGACGTACGCCGACAGAACGGCCGTGCTCGTTCGCTCGTACTCCCGCCACTCCCGGCAGACGCTGTGGGAGCTGACGACCGACAGCTCCGGAAACCTCTGGCGGAGAAAGGACTCGACCCTGATCTCGTGAGCCGGATTCAGGTAGGCGTGGAGGAAGCAGATGGCGACGGCTTCGACGTTCGCCCGCGCGACCTGCTCCGCCAGCGCTTCAAGGGCATCGTCGCCGAGCGGCCGCTTGACCTTCCCCTGGTAGTCGATCCGCTCATCGACCTCGAAGCGGCGCGCTCGGGGAACGAACGGTCGCGGCTTCGCGAACGCGAAGTTGAACAGGTCCGGCCTGTTGCCGCGGGCGATCTCCAGCACGTCGCGGAATCCGGCCGTCGTCGCCAGAGCGGTCTTCGCGCCCCGGCGTGAGAGCAGAGCGTTGATCACCACCGTGGTGCCGTGAGCGAAGAACTCGACGTCCTTGCCGTCGAGCCCCGACCCGTCGATGGCCGCGAGCAGTCCCCGCTCGAAGTCCGGCGGCGTCGTGTGCGCCTTGGCGACGTGCAGGCCCCGATCGTCCAGGTGCACGAGGTCGGTGAAGGTGCCTCCGACATCCGTGGCGACCCGGATCATCGGGGCTCGCCTCCGATCGGGAGAGGCCGCCGCGCTTCCGGTTCCCGCGTCCGTTGGTAGGGTCCGAAGGCGGAAGCGGCGATGTTGAAGCGAGAGGGCAAGGCGGCTTCACGGGATCTCCTGCAGGCTGGGCAGATGATCCGGGCGCGGCGCGTCCAACTCGGGCTCACGCTGCAGCGACTCGGCGAGATGGCCGGTCTCTCCCCGGCCTTCATCTCTCTCGTCGAGCGCAACAAGGCGGTTCCGTCTCTTGTCTCCCTCGTGAACCTGGCCCGAGCGCTGGAGGTCAACGTTTCGACGTTCATGGAGGTTCCCGCGGGCGAGGCGCATGTGCGTCGCCGCTCCGACCCGCAGCAGATCGAAGTCGATTCGCCCGTGGAGTACCACCAGTTGAGCGCCTGCATGCGGTTCCAGCAGATGGACGCCATCTTCATGAAGATACCGCCCGGCCACGTCTTTCCCGACGACCAGCGGGAGGGAGAGGATTTCCTGTACGTCATCAAGGGCGAGCTCTACTGCGAGTTGGGGGACGAGAAGGTGACTCTGTCGGAAGGCGATTCGATGCACTTCAACGCGCGAACCGTCCACAACGCCAGCAACCTGTCGGACTCCGAGGTCGAGCTGCTCTACGTCGGCACGCCAAGCGTGTTCGGTCAGGGCGAGTAGTCACGGCAGGCAGCGCACGGCGGGGCGAATCGCCACGAGCTGCTAACCCTTCCGCGGGGCCGCCGGTTCTAGCGCCATCCGGACACGAACGATCGGAATGGGGCGGGCGAGGTACTCCGAGGCCTCCGCCCGCCGGAAGATCGACTCCAAGACCGAGAACCCCGCAGTCACGCGGCCGAAAGCGGCGAACCCCATGCCGTCCCGTTGCCGGCGTCCGCCGTGGTCCAGCTCCGGTTCGTCGCGCATGCAGACGAAGAAGCTCCCATAGGGCTCTCCCGGCTCGTATCTCGACATCGAGACCGACCACCGTTCGTGCCGAAGGCCGGTGACGACGGTGGGTTCGTGGCCGATCGTCGTACGAACCGGAACATCCGTGCCGGCCAGACCGCCCTGCACGACCTCGATCGGCCAAGGAACACCGGTCCCCTGGTTGTGGCGAGTCGCGATGCGGTAGATGGAGGCGCCGTCGAGTCCACCGCCCTGGATGAGTCCGATGAAGTAGGCCGAGGTGATGGGAGCTTCCTCGATCGCGAACTCGAACTCGAAGTCCCCGAGTCCCGTGCTCACGACACAGTACGGGCCTCCCCGGCGACCGCGGGACACGAAGACCTTCGTGCACATGTCGCGCGCCTGCGTGGCCAGGTTCTTCCCGGTAGCCCACAAGTTCGACTGGCTGACGTTAGAAGTTGTAGGAGAAGCCGACGCCGTAAGACCTCGGTCGCCCCTGGTAGTTGTAGTCCGGCGCCACGACCTCCTCGTAGTACTCCTCATCAAGGAGGTTCTTTCCCCAGAAGGCGAACGTGTAGGCGTTCGTGCGGAAGGCGACGCGCGCCGAAACCAGGTCCAGAGGGTTCCTGACCGGAACGCCCACGATCGTTCCCCCTTCGTGGAACCAGGTCTTGCCTCGACGTTCCCAGTCGACTCGCGTCACCAGGTCGACCGACTGCGTCAGCGAGCGCTCGAGTTGCCACCCGAGACTCGACGTCAGCTTCGAGGTGTACGGAACCTGGTTGCCGACGGCCGCCGGATTCGCCGCGAACTCGACAATCTCGGCGTCGTTGTAGCCCACGCCGCCGTGCACCGAAAAGCCCGTCGCGGCCAGCCACGTGAACTCGACTTCGGCCCCCGAGATGTCGACCGCATCGATGTTCCTGACGATCTGCGCGTTCACGGCGCCGTTGAAGTTGAAGGTCTGGAGATTGTCGGCCTCGGCGACGAACACCGCACCGTTCAGGATCAGGTTGCTCGCGGGCCAGACGGTCTTGAAGCCCGCCTCGAGGTTGCGGGTCTCTTCCTGGTCGTAAACCGAGTCGGCGATCGATTCGCCGGTGAATGGCGCGATCTCGGTCCCCGGGGCGTTGAAGCCCCCGGACCGGAAGCCCTCCGCGTAGGTGAGATACAGGGTCGAGTAGTCCGAAGTCGTCCAGCGCAGAGTCGCCTTGGGCTGGAACTTCGAGAACGTCGCCTCCCGCGTGGCGGGCGCCGCGATCGGGATGCCAAAGCCGTCTACCCTCTTGCCGTTCGGTCTGGGATCCGTCTGCTCTCTCCGGTCTTCGTCGTAGCGTCCCGAGAGAGTGAGCTCCACATCCTCCGCGACATCGAAGCTGGCCTGACCGAACAGCGCATACGCGATGTCGTCGTTCTCCTCCGCGAAGTAAGCTCGCGTGGACTCCGGGGTCGCGGGATCGAAGTCCAGAGTCGTGAGGATCTTCCCGCCCAGATCCTCGCTGGTGCCCGTCACGAGGGCGCGATCCCGTTGCAGCGAGTATGCGCCCACGATGTAGCGAACCCGCCGGTCGTCCGCGGACGTGAGGCGGATCTCCTGGCTCCACGAGCGGATACCGTTGTCCTGGAAGGTGGTGTTGAAGCCAACCGGGAAGAGGGCGTCCTCGCCGTCCGGGTCGCCGCTCGGCCCCAAGGCGAGGAGTCGCGGCCCGGCGCACGGAACCAGGGCGTCGGACGCCAGCCCGAAGCCGTACAGATAGCACTGCGTGTTGTCCGAGTAGTCGAATCCATCGAAGGCGACCACATGATCCACCTCGCTGTAGGCGCCTGTCAGCCGCAGTTGACCCGCCGGCGTTTCGAGGTCCAACTTCAGCGAAAAGTCCAGCAGATCCCGATCGTCAAAACCCGTGACGTTCGACTGCGGAGGAACTACGACGTTGGCTACGTCGAGGTCCACCGGGGGATCAAGGAACGGAGTGCCGGCCGCTTGGAGAAGGGGCCGCGCGAAGTACGCGGCGCCGCCCTCCCGACCATTGGCGAATGCTCTGAAGTCCAGGTTCGCCCGCTCGCCGACATCCCAGTCGGCCCGAAGCCGCACGGTCCGGTCCTCGAAGTCGTCGACCGCGGTCCCGGTGGCGGCGTTCTCGATCAGGCCGTCGGACCTCGCGTAGGCGACTCCGCCACGCAACGACAGTGTTTCGGCGACCGGCCCGCCAAGGGACAACGAGGCGTTGGCGGAACTCCCGTTGCCGACCCCCAGCCGAAGCGCACCAGACCGTTCGCTCTGCGGTCTTCGCGTGGTGATGTTGATCGCACCGGCGATCGCGTTGCGCCCATAAAGAGCTCCCTGTGGTCCCCGAAGCACCTCGATCTGCTCGATGTCGAAGAGCTCCTGGTTGAACTGGAGGGGACTGGCCAGCAGGACGCCGTCGACCGAGATAGCGACCGGGGTCTCGCCGTTCCGGATCTGGCCGACGCCCCGAACATTGATCGCGACGTTCCCGGAATCCTGCGCGTCCGCGATCGTCACGTTCGGCGTCAGAGCGATGAAGTCCGTCGCGCGGCGCACCGCCGCGGTCTCGATGACCTCCGACGTGATCGCCGTCACCGCGACGGGCGCTTCCTGGAGGTTCTCTTCCCGAGCCCGCGGGGTCACCACGATCGTCTCGCTGACGATTGCCGGCGGCGCCGCTTCGCCCTCCGTCTCATCGCCTTCCTGAGCTGGCGCCGCCGCCGGCAGCAATAGCACCGAACTCAGTACCAGGGGACCGAAGCCGGGTCCGTTCCCGCCACACACTCGAATCATGAAAGCGCCCTCCTCCGGGGTCCGATGGTCCGTTCCAGGACGGTAGTAAAATCTTTACCATTAGTCAACTCTTCCTTCTCGGGAAACAGAGACTCGGTTGACATGTCTTCCACATGAAACTACTGTTCGGAGCATGTCCAAGATGCTCCAGATCCGGAACGTCCCCGAGGAGACCCACCGCCTCCTGAAGAGCCGCGCCGCGCTGGAAGGAGTGTCCATGTCCCACTTCGTGCTGCGCGAAATCGAGCGGATCGTCCGCCGGCCGAGCCGCCGGGAAGTACTGGACGCGATTCGCAGTCAGCCTCCCGTTACGCTCCACGAGACGCCAGCGGAAGTCGTCAGGGAGGCGCGAGACTCCCGCGAGTGGTGATCGATGCCTCGGCGGCCGTCGAGCTGTTGCTGGACACCACGCACGGACGCCGTCTGAGTTCGAGACTGTCGGCGGAGTCGGTCGAGATCCACGTTCCTCACCTCGTGGATCTGGAGATCGCCCAGGCGCTTCGAAGCTATGTGCGGCGAGGAGCCCTCGACGCCGAGCGGGGGGCCCGGGCCCTGCGGCACTGGCGCCACCTTCAGGCGGAGCGATACGGGCATCACCGGTTCCTGGACCGCATCTGGGAACTCCGGCATAACGTCTCGGCGTATGACGCGGTCTATGTGGCCCTGGCCGAAGCCCTCTCCACCAGCCTGCTGACGGCGGATCGGAGACTTGCCGGTGCTCCGGGGCTCGAAGGCCGCATCGAACTGATCTGAACGAGGCTGCCGGAGAGCAGGAGGGCTGAGCGCGTGCCGCTGCCAACGAGAGGAACACCCGAGCGCCAGCCCGCCGGGAACGGCCGCGGAAACGACGGCGGGAAGCCGAGAATCGGCCTCGTCCTCACCGGCGGCGGCGCGCGGGCGGCCTATCAGGTCGGGCTGGTCCGCCACCTGGCGAAACGGCTTCCCGATTTCCACTTCGACGTGCTGACCGGCGTTTCGGCCGGCGCGATCAACGCTTCCTTCCTCGCCTCCCATCAGGGCAGCGCAGCCGAGGCAACCGAAGAACTGAGCCGGATCTGGCTCGAGCTGACGCCCGATCACGTGTTCCGGGACGACGGCTGGTCGCTGGGCGGCATGGTCGTCCGCTGGCTGCTGAACCTGGCTTCCGGCGGTCTGCGCTACCGGCCGCAGGTTCGCGGTCTGGTGGACACGTCGCCGCTGGGTGGGCACCTTGGCGAAGTGCTCGGCGCCGACTCAGGCAGCGGCCGCGTTCTGCCGGGCATCGCGAAGAACCTGGACCGCGGCCGGCTGGACGCGGTCGCCGTGACCACGGTCGAGTGGTCGACGGGGCAGACCGTCACCTGGGTTCAGGGCCGCGAGATCGAGACCTGGGAACGGCCGAAGCGCCGCTCGGAGCGGGCGTTGCTGACCCTCGACCACGTCCTCGCCTCCGCCTCGCTGCCGCTGATCTTCCCGGCGGTGCGGATCGGCGACGCCTGGCATGGCGACGGCGGAGTCCGCCTGACTTCACCCCTGTCGCCGGCCCTGCACCTGGGCTGCGACCGGCTGATCGCGGTGTCCACGCGCCACGAGCCCCTGGCGGAGAGGGCCGCGGCCGCCGACTACCCGCCGCCGGCCCAGTTCGCGGGCGTGCTGCTGAACGCCGTCTTTCTTGATCAGCTCGACCAGGACGCGAACCGGATGGAACTCGTCAACGGTCTGCTGGCCCGCATGCCGGAGTCCGAACGCGGTTCGCTCCGCCTGGTCGACCTCGTGCTGCTGCGGCCCTCCGAGGACCTGGGCCGGCTCGCCGGCCGTTTCGAGCCCCGGCTGCCGAAGGCGTTCCGCTTCATGACCCGCGGTCTCGGCACCCGCGACACGAAGAGCCCGGACCTGCTCAGTCTCCTGATGTTCCAGCCCGACTACATCCGGGCTCTGATCCAGGTGGGCGAAAGGGACGCTGAAGCGCGACACGAGGAGATCGCGGACCTGTTGGGCGGATCGCCTACGCGATCGTGATGTCCTCGCAGAGATAAACGTCCTGGATGTGGTTCAGGAGTTCGACGCCCTCCGCCATCGGCCGCTGGAACGCCTTGCGGCCGGAGATCAGTCCCTGGCCGCCGGCGCGGCGGTTGATGACCGCCGTCCGGACCGCGGCCGCCAGGTCGCCGGCGCCGCCTGACGAACCGCCGGAGTTGATCAGCCCGACCCGGCCCATGTAGCAGTTCGCGACCTGCCAGCGCACCAGGTCGACGGGATGGTCGGACACCAGGTCGCTGTAGACCAGGTCGTGGGTCTTGCCGAAGCCGACCGCCGGGTAGCCGCCGTTCTTCGTCGCCTGCTTCTGCTTGACGATGTCCGCCTCGATCGTGACGCCGATGTGGTTCGCCTGCCCGGTCAGGTCGGCCGAATCGTGGTAGTCGACACCGTCGACGACGAACGCGCTGTTGCGGAGGTAGCACCAGAGGATGCACGCCATGCCGAGTTCGTGCGCCTGCTGGAAGCACTCGGCGATCTCGACCAGTTCCTCGCGGCAGACGTCGGCGCCGAAGTACACCGTGGCGCCCACCGCGGTGGCGCCGAGATCCCAAGCCTGCTCGACCTGCGAAAAGAGGACCTGATGGTAGGTATGCGGGTGAGTCAGGCTCTCGTTGTGGTTGATCTTGACGATGAACGGGATCCGGTGCGCGTAGCGGCGGCCGATGCTGCCCAGCACGCCCAGGGTCGAGGCGACGCCGTTGCAGCCGCCCTCGATCGCCAGCCGGATGATGTTCTCGGGGTCGAAGTAGATCGGGTTCGGCGCGAAGGAAGCGGCTCCCGAATGCTCGATGCCCTGGTCCACGGGCAGGATCGACACGTAGCCGCTGCCACCGAGGCGGCCGTGGCCGAGCAGACGTTCCAAGCTCGCCAGGGTGCGGTTGTTCCGGTCGGAAGGCCCGAACGCCCGGTCGACGATGTCGGGCCCGGGCACGGTCAGGTGGTCCTTCGGAATCCCGGTGCAGACGTGTCCGAGGAGGCTCTCCGCCTCACTGCCCAGAAGCTCTTCGATTCGCGCGATATCGGCCATGTTCTCCCCTGGTTCAGAGACCCGGCGGGTCGGATCGAGCGGATTCTAGTCAGTTCAGGCTGGCGGCTTGCGGTTCCCGCGCTGCTTCCGGGCGCTCCAGCACCTCCAGGAGCTGGAGCAGCACGTCGAGGGCCGGCCCCCACAGCCGGTGCCGTCCGAGGTGGTAGACCGCGAGCGGCACCGGCTGTCCCTCGATCTCGAACGTCCGCTCCTCCACCAGGCGCGGGTGCCGGAGCGCCGAAAGCGGCAGCCGCACGCCCGGCGCCTCGGTGTTGCTGCCGTCGTCCTCGGAAGACGGAACCGCGACCACGCAGGCCCGCATCCGGAAGCCGCCACGGCCCCCGACCTCGTCCAGCTCGCCGAGCCGGAGAATCCGCGACGGGTCGACGCCGAGACCGACGCTGCCGAGCCGCGCCACGGTCGGCCAGGGGTCGTCGCCCTCGAAGGTGGCCGCCGGGAAGCTGAGCGGAGGCGACTCGTTCGGCTCTTCCCGCAGCACCGTCCAGAGTTCCGCCGACTCGACGTACAGCGGCACGACGACCGCGATGCCGGTGCCGTTGCCGTCCGGCGCCGCGGGCAGCCGCCTCGACCCCTCGAGCCGGCGCCGAACCTGGAGGATCCAACTCATGGAACCGACCCTATCCCCAGCACGTGGTGCGACGCCGGATCGTCGCCTCCGTCCAGAGTCAGGCCCAGTCGAAACAGCTCGACGGACCCGTTCGACCACCACATCCGGTGGCGCGCCTCGGGTGCGTCCAGGAGCAGCCGCACCGACCTTCGGCCGGATGGAGGAGGCCTGCTCTCCTCGACTTCGGCGCCCACGACCTCCAGGGTCGTGCCCTCGGGCTCCAGGAGAATCCGGAGCCGCGGCCGGCTCACCTCGCCGTCCGTTTCCCGGCTGGCGGGCGCGGCCGGTTCCCACGCGACGAGAAACTCCGCCGACCCGCCTTCGACCAGGAGACCCGACTCACCGAACGGAGTGATCCTGCCCGCGACGGGCCGCAGCCACACGTCGCCGGCGAAGAGGTCCGCCGGTTCTCCGGCCCGCGGACGCTGGCCGGTCTCCGCCGGCAGGAAACGGTGCAAAGCGCCCTCGGGCGCCGGTGCCGGCCCGAGCGCCGCGACGGGCCGCAGCCAGAGCGGATACAGGAAGAGCGCCGAGGAGGCGACGACGGCGGCGATCTTCGCCGGCCCAAGCCGGCCGGCGAGGAACCAGAACATCGGGACGACGGCGCCGACGCCGCCGGGGCCGCTGAGCACGGACTCATCGCCGAGGTCGAACGGGAAGAGAACCAAACGGGCGGCCAGCGAGGCGAGACCGCAGAGCAGGAGCGCCCGCCGCCAGCCAGGGGCAAAGAGACCCCAGAGCGCCGCCGCTACGAGGGGTACGCCGTAGGGGACGATCCCGACGGTCCGGCCGGCGACCGCGTGGAGCAGAGTCTCCGGACCCGCGCCGCCGGCCCGGAGCTCAGGACCGGGCCGGGTTCGCTCGACGCCGCCGGCAGGTACCGGGTCGAGCCGCCACTCCTCCGCCTCGAAGTCGACCGCCGGAAAGCCGGTCGAAGGACCGAACACCGCCCGCTCCACCGGTTCGAAGCCGCCGCGGGCCAGCGCCGACGTCCCGAACGATGCGCCGGCGGCCAGCACCGCCGCCACGGTGAGGGCGAGGAAGGCGACTCCCCGGCGCGGCTGAAGCAGCACCAGCCAGGCCGCCGCCACGAGTGCCGGCAACAGGCTCAGACCGTCGACGGAGGCGACCGTGGCGAGGGTGAGCAGGAGCCCGACGAGGGACCACCGGAGCGCACCGGAGAGGGGAGGTCGCCGGCCTTGCGGCCGGCGCGGCTCTCTGGCCGCCTCCGGCGGCAGCCGGCGGGGACGGCGGCGCACCCAGTGGGAAGCGGCCAGCCAAGAACGGCGCGGCCAGTGGGAGACGGCCGGCGAAGGACGGCGCGCCCGGTCCGAGGCCGGCATCACGTGAACGACGAGCGCCCACGCCAAAGCCGACGTCGCGAGGCGGAACATCCCCGGCGATGGCAGCGGCAACAGCGTGAAAGCCGTCGTGCCGGCGACGAACACGGCGATCCAGGCCGGCGCCCAGGGACCGACGCGTCGCTCGAGCACCAGGGCCGAACCGGCCGCGGCAACCGCCAGCAGCAGCCAGTTCAGCAGGGTCGGCCCCCGCCGCGGCGAGATGCGGACGAACGGCGCCGCCAGCACGGCGTAGGACGGCGGCCGCGCGAAGCCGATCCGGGCGCCGCCGGCGCTGCTTTCCAGGGCGACTGCCTCGGGCTCCGCCCCGAAGAGCCGGACGTAGCGGTCGTAGTCCGCGCGCCCGTAGGTCAGGTCGCCATCCCAGGCCAGACTCAGCGCCGCCATCCGGAAGGTGGTTTCCCGCTCCCCGGCGACGACGGCATCCGAACGCATCGCGGCCGCGAACAGGGCGAGCAGCAGTCCGGCGAGCAGGATCCACGGCCACCGCCGGCCGACCGTGCCGTGGCTCACAACTCGCGGTCGAAGGCTGTTGCGCCGCAGAGCGTCATCGAACCGCCGCCGAAGAGGTGCGGCTCGAACCGGAGCCGCGCCCGGCCGATCGGTCGCCGGAGCTTGAGGGGGATGCGGCACGCGTCGCCCGGCGGCAGGTCCCGGGGCAGCGGAATCCACGGCCTGCCCCGGAACAGATCCCGCCCACCGCTCCAGAGCTGAGGCTCGAGCACGACGCCGCCGTCCTGGTTGTGACCCGAGAGCCAGGTGGCGAAGCCCGTGTTCGCGACGACGAGTTCGATCGAGCGCCGCTCGCCATCCGGCCACGGCGGGTCGCAACCATCGACCTCGATCCGCCCCGGCAGCCAACCCCAGGTCAAGGAGGTGGGGGCGGCAGGCTGCGGCGGCGGCGGAGCCGGCCGCTGTCCGGCCGGAGCGCGGGACCACTCCTCCAGAGCCTCGAAGACCGCCCGCGCCGCCGCCGCCGGCTGGTGCTCGCGTTCGACAAAGGCTCGCGCCGCGGCGCCCATCCCGGCCAGCCGATCCGGCGCGGCGAGAAGACCTCGCAGCAAGCCCGCGAGCGCGCCGGCCTCCGCGGCCGGATCGTCCTTGAGCGGACCCTTGACCACGATGTCGTCCGGCAGCTCAACGAACTGGGCATAGTCGGAGACCACCGCGGCCCGGCCCAGGGCAAGAATGCGCAGCAGCGAAGCCGAGGTTTCGCCCGCGCTCGGGTAACGCAGGTTGAGGCACAGGTCGCAGGCGGCGATGGCCGTCGGGAAGTTGCCCGGGTCCAGGAAGCCGGTGAGCATGACCCGGTCCTGGACCCCCAGATCCCGGGCCAGGGCGCCGAGATCGAGCTCCGCCGCCACATCTCCCGCCACCAGCGCATGCACCTGCTCCATCCCCGGCTCCGCGAGAATGCGCAGCAGCACGTCCGTGCGCTTGATCGGGGTCTGGAAGCCGAAAGAGCCGATCAGGACGGCCGACCGGGGAACGCCGGCTCGCCGCCTCCAGGACGCCGCCCTCTCGGGCTCGGGCAGGTCGGGCGCCGGCATCGGCATCGGCACCCGGCGCATCGGCGGCAGCCGGCCCGCGGCCCGTCCCGACTCCTGCTCCTGACCCAGCTCCTCCTCCAGGAACCGGAGACCCCAGTCGCTATGGGTCAGGAGGCCCCGCTGCCGGAGCAGCAGGGACCGGTGCGCCGGCATCTCGAACAGCCGCGCCCGGCCGTGGCCGCCCCAACGGATCGACAGCGCCGCGGCTGCGCCCTCCCAGCCGTGCTCCTCGCCGAGGCCGCTGACGTAGGTGTCGAGATCCCCGGAGGCCAGGGTCGACTCGACCAGCAGGTGGTGCAGGCGCAGGTCGTGCACGGTTACCACCCCCGGGGAATCCAGGGCCAGCCGGCGGACGCCCTCGTGGTAGACGTTGTTGCCCATCTGGTAGAAGGGCAGGCGTCCGGCAGGGTCGAGCGCCGCGGTGTCGACCACCCGGTACCGGTCCAGGACGTGGGGCGCGATCTCCTGCCCCGGCAGTCGGATCAGGCGCAGGTCGCACAATGGTGCGAGTTCCTCGAGCAGGTCGACGCTGTAGTCCGCGATCCCCGACCTGACCGGAGGCAGCGGCGACACGAAGTCGACCGCGGGGGCGCTAGGACTGACCGTCATCGGGAGCTTCGAGCTGCTGGCCCAACCAGGCGTCGATGAACGGATCGAGGTCGCCGTCGAGCACCCGCTCTACCGCCGACACCTCGAGCCTGGTCCGGTGGTCCTTGACCATGCGGTACGGGTGCAGCACGTAGCTGCGGATCTGGGAACCGAAGCCGATCTCCATCTTCTGCCCCTCGCGTTCCGCCTGTTCCTCGCGCCGCTTCTGCACTTCCCGGTCGTAGAGCCTCGCCTTCAGGATCTTCATCGCCATCGAACGGTTCTTGATCTGGCTGCGCTCGTTCTGGCAACTCACCACGATGCCGGTGGGCATGTGGGTGATCCGGACCGCGGAGTCCGTCACGTTCACGTGCTGGCCGCCGGCCCCGGACGACCGGAAGGTGTCGATCCGGATGTCCTTGTCCTCGACCTCGATGTCGATGTCGTCCTCGACCTCGGGATACGCGTAGACGGATGCGAACGACGTGTGGCGCCGCTTCGCCGCGTCGAAGGGCGAGATGCGCACAAGCCGATGGACACCGCTTTCGCCGCGCAGACGGCCGAAGGCGTACTCGCCCCGAACCGCCACGGTCGCGCTCTTGAGGCCCGCTTCCTCGCCGTCCAGCCGCTCCAGCAGCGTGACGTCGAAGCCGCTCTGCTCGGCCCATCGCAGGTACATCCGCAGGAGGATCTCGGCCCAGTCCTGGGAATCCGTACCCCCCTCCCCGGGATGAATGGCGAGCAGGGCGCTGCGGTCGTCGTCTTCCCCCGAGAGCTTGAGCTCCAGGTCGAGCGCCGTCGACTCGCGCCCGACCCGGTCGATGAAGGAACCGAGTTCGGCGTCATCCTCGGCTCCCAGGGCATCCTCAGCCAGCAGTTCGAGCCAGGCCTCGATCTCATCCCGGTCGGCGTTCAGCCGTTCCAGGGTCTTGCGCCGGCGTTCGAGAGCGCGGCGGCGGCGCAGCAGCGGCGCGCTCTTCCTCGGCTCGTCCCAGAAGCCCGGCTGCTGCATCTCGTGATCGAGCGCAGCTAGCTGTTCCTCGACCTCCGCCGGGTCAAAGATACCTCCGAAGGCCGTCCAGACGGATCTTCAGATCGGAGAGCGAGCGGTTCGCGTCAGCCGCAATCATCGGCGCAGTATGGCAAAGCCTGCAAGCGCCACGCAAAGCAGAGGCACCAGCAGCGGCGCGCGGGCGAAGGGAGTCATTCCGCCGAGGGGAACGACCTGCGCCCTCATGACCATCGCCTCGTCGATCGGCGAGTCGGCCAGCACCCGGCCCCGCCGGTCGATCACGGCCGAGATGCCGGTGATCGCGGCCCGGACCAGAGGCCGTCCGTTCTCCGCCGCGCGGAAGCGGGCGGGTCGCAGGTGCTGGTGAGGCGCCCAGGTCCGGCCGTACCAGGAGTCGTTCGTGATCGTGACGAGCAGGTTCGCTCCGCGCCGCACCCGGGCCGCAACCTGCTCCGGGAAGACGATCTCGAAGCAGATCGACACTCCCAGCCGGGCGCCGTCCGCCTCGAGGAGGCGAACCTCGTCGCCGGGAGAGAAGCCGCCGGCCTGGCGCGCCAACTGGCGTACCGCCGGCAGCACGCGGCCGAACGGCACGTACTCGCCGAAGGGAACGAGGTGCATCTTGTCGTAAGTCTGGCGCCGGGCCCGGCCCGAACCGGGCGTCAACAGCCAGGCCGCGTTGAACGCCCGCTCCTCCGGAGCCGACCGGTCCCAGCGTGCGCTGTTGAGCAGCAGGGAGCAGCCCCTGGAAACGACTTCCTCGAGATCGGCGGCGAACGCGCCGTCCCGCTCCACCTGGTACGGCCAGCCGGCGCTCTCCGGCCAGACGACGAGCCGCCCGGGTTCGCAGGCCTCGCGGCTGAGCGCGAAGAGCCGCTCGTGGTTCGAGGCGAGGTCGGCGAACTGCTCGTCCGGTCCGCCATCGACCATTGCCGCGGTCGCCATGTGGATGTTCGGCTGCACCACCGCCATGTCGAAGCGGCGTTCGTCCCCGGGCGGCCGATCCAGGTTGGTCCAACGCGCGATCGAGAGGATGACCGCGACCGCGACCAGAGCCGCTGCCGCCCCGCGGCGCCGCTCCCGGTCAACGAGGAGAAACAGGGCGAGACCGGTGGCGGCAACCAGGAAGGAGAGGCCCCAACTCCCGATCCAGCGGGTCGCGTCGAGAGCCCCGGGGACGTCCACCCAGGCGTACGCGAGCAGGTTCCACGGGAACCCCGAGGGGCCGAGCCCGCGAACCCACTCCAGAGCGACCCAGACGGCCGGCGCGAGCAGCAGGGACAGCGCATCGCCGCGAGCGAGCAGCCTGCCCGCGAGCCAGCAGAACAGGCCGTGGTAGAGCCCCAGGTAGAGCGCCAGCAACCCCAGGAGCAGCGCCGACGCGAAGCCGGGCAGACCGCCGTAGATTTCCAGCGTGCTGGCGATCCACGGCACCGCGACCAGCCACGCCACCAGGCCATGCAACCACCCGAGTAACAGCCGTCGCCGGGCACTGGCCGGCACGGCGGCGACGGCGAACACGGGCGCCGCCGCGGCGAGCGGCAACAGCAACCCGGGCCGCTGATCGAAGCAGTACGCCCACCAGACCCCACCGCCCGCGCTCAGGGCGAACTGGAACCAGAGGGACCGGAG
>JAPVWO010000307.1 GCA_027493375.1 Candidatus Multivorans thiocomprendens
ACCCGAGGACGGCGGTTTCCGTTTCCTTGCTCAGGAGTGGTCTGTGATCGTGTCGGCAAGCCGTTCGCCCACTGGATTCCTGTCGAGACCTGCCGCTGTGACAAGCGGCAACGACGTCCAGCCTGCTTGGAGGGCCGGGGGAGGGGGCCC
The DNA here is from genome assembly GCA_027493375.1 of Candidatus Multivorans thiocomprendens. Classification (GTDB taxonomy): domain Bacteria; phylum Acidobacteriota; class Thermoanaerobaculia; order Multivoradales; family Multivoraceae; genus Multivorans; species Multivorans thiocomprendens. Next base: position 151 of record JAPVWO010000307.1, read on the forward strand.
CGGCGGGCTGGAGCCAAGCGACTGCCCATGCCCTTCCCCCGATCGAGAACGTAGAGAAGCGCAGGCGACCGAAGCGAGCGCCGACTTCCCTTGAACCAGGAAAGCGTGAGCGGCCGTCCGGGACCCCCTCCCCCGGCCCGCCACGCAGGCGGGTCCCGCCTCCGTCGCTACGCCGCCGGCAGCCGATCCAGGAAGCGGCGGATCGACCCGACGAGCCGGTCCGGGGCGTCGTAGTGGACCATGTGGCCGGCGCCCTCGATCTCTTCGTGCCGGCCGCGGCGAAAGAGGGCGACGCGGCGGGCGATCTCTTCGGGTTCGGGGGTGGCGTGCTGTTCGTCGATGCCGCGGCGGCTGCTCCAGAACTCGTTGGCCAGGGCGGCGGTGAGGATGAGGGTGGGGCAGGTGACCCAGCTCCAGCGTTCCTCGGATGCTTCCGGCACGTTCGACATCCAGGTCGTCACGACCTGGGGATCCCACTTCCACTCCAGGCCACCGCCGGGCAGGGGTCGCGTGCCCAGTTCGACGAACTCGCGTGCACGTTCCGGGTCGAGACGGGGATGAACGCGCCTCAGGAGTTCCCAGGCGTGCTCCTTCGAGGCGACCAGCCGGTGCTGGCGCGGGTGGGTCAGCGCTTCGACCGCGTTCCGGGCCCTCTTCTGCTTGACCTCTTCAGGGAACCGGTTCAGCGCGTAGGGCGGTCCGAGACCCTCGATCAGCACGACGGCGCTCGGCAGTTCGGCGAAGATGCCCGCCCACTGGGCGACGACCTGGCCGCCGAGGCTGTGGCCGATGACGACGGGCTGCTCAAGGTCGCAGTCGAGGAACACGGCGTGCAGGTCGGCGATGTGGTGGGCCATCGTGTAGATGCCGGGATGGGCGCTTTCGCCGTGGCCGCGCAGGTCGTAGGCGATCACCCGGTGGTCGTCGGCGAGGGCTTCCGCGACCGGCGCGAGCGTCAGCGCGAAGTCCTGGATGCCGTGAGCCAGCAGGATCGCGGGACCATCGGCAGGGCCCCACTCGTAGACCTCGAGCTGGGTGCCGCTGGCCTCGATGCTGCGCCGGCGGAACGCAGCCGATTCAAGGCGACGCGGAAGGGAGGATGCGGCAACGGTCAACGAGTGTCCACTAGCGGGAAACCGCTGTCGGCGAGGGTCCGGTTCAGGTCCGTCAGCGGGCCGGCAAGCGTAGCGCCGAAACGGTCTTCCTGCTCGGCGAGCTGGCTGCTCAGCATTTCCCACACCGCCGTCTGCTGATCCGTTGGCCGGGCGTCGGCCTGACCGACCGACCGGGCCAGGTAGGTGAGGCGCGCGTAGAGGCGGCGCGGCCAGCGCAGGGCGTCCTGGCCGGTGCCGGTCATCCGGAGGTCGAAGAACTCTCCCTCGATCTCGCGGAGTTCCTCCCGCAGCGAGCCGGCCTGGTTGGTTGCTTCGAAGACTTCGACGTCGCTCCCGCGTTCCGACAGGCGATCTTCGAGTTGCCGCAGGTCGTGGCGGAGACGCTCGGCCTCGTTCATGAGGTAGGCGGCTCGTTCGATGCCGTCGCGGATCTCGACGAGCAGGGTTTGCTGCGCGGCCAGGTCGTCGGAGGAGGCGGTGGAGTCCGGGTCGAGGAGGATCTCCATGTCGACCGTCGAGTTCGGTTCGCTTTCCTCCTCGCCGTCGCCGTCTTCCACAAGGACCAGTTCGATCCGGTAGCTGCTTGGCGCCGCCAGCATCGAAAAGCGTCCGCCGTCGGGTAGCGGCCGGAACCCCTGCTCCGGCATCTCCCAGTCGGGCCTTTCGTCGGGCCGCGTGCGCAGCCGTACCTGGGTTGTCGCGTCGTGGCGCAGGTCCCAGGTCACCCGGTGAAGGCCCGGCGCCGCGGGCAGATCGTCCAGGGTGCGGACCACGCCGCCTTCGGCGTCGCGGATCCGGATTGCCCCGTGGCTGCCGTCGGCTTCCGCCAGCGTTGCACCATCGCCGGTCGGCTCAGGGATCCAGTAGTGGAGCAGAACGCCGTAGGGCGGATTCGTGCCGGTCGCCGGCACGTCCGGTTGGGCCATGGGCGCGCCGCGTGTGCGAAAGCGGTAGGTGATCCGCGGCGCCAGCAGCGTCGGACCCCGGCTCGCCAGACCGCGCGCGATCTCGCGCAGCGGCGTCAGGTCGTCGAGGACCCAGATGCCGCGGCCGTAGGTGGCGACCACCAGGTCGTCGAAGTGCTCCTGCACCTCGATCCAGTGGACGGGCGCGGGGGGCAGGTTCGGCTCACCGTCGCTGCGCCGCGAGAGGCTCCGCCAGTTCGTTCCATCGTCGAAGGAAACGTGGAGCGCGTTCTCGGTGCCCAGGAACAGGAGCCCGGCCTGCTCCGGATCCTCGCGGACGGCGTGGACGTTCGCGAGCGGTCCGTGCGGCAGGCCGGCCGCGAGGTCGGTCCACGTTTCGCCGTAGTCGTTCGTCCGGAACACGTAGGGCGTCGTGTCGCCCTCCTGGTGACGGTCGAGGTACTCGAGTTCCGAGGCCGGCGAGCTCTCGATGGCCAACGGCCAGACGCTGACGTCGCGGGACTGGCCCGAGCGCAGGTCGTAGAGCTCGAGCTGTCCGTCGTAGCAGCCGGTCCAGACCAGGTCCGGGTCGGCGCGGTGGACCATCGAGAAGCCGACCTCGCAGCCGCCGACGGAGTGCCACTCGCCGACCGGGATGCCCTGGGTGCGTCCTCCGTAGAGGACGCGGCTCGGCCCGCGCATCGAGGGTCCGTCCTGGCGGTTGCCGTAGACGAAGTAGGGCCGGCGGTCGTCGGTCGAGACGTGGTACATCTGCGCGATCGGCAACTGGGGCCGGTACCAGGAGCGCCCGCGGTCGTTCGTGACGCTCACGCCGCCGTCGTGGTCGCGACTGATCAACCGCCACGAGTCGCCCCGGTCGTCCGAGCGCCAGAGGACGCCGGCGAAGGGATCGGAGGGGGCGAAGTCGCGGTTCGAACTCGTCTCGATCAGGGCGTAGACGCGGTCCGGATCGTTTGCCGACACGGCGAGCCCGATCTTGCCGAGCGGCGGCTCGGGCAGGCCCGCTCCCTCGAGACGCACCCAGGTGTCGCCGCCGTCCTTCGAGCGGTAGATGCCGCTGCCCGGGCCGCCGCTGGTGCGGCCGGAGGTCCGGATCTCGATCTGCCAGGCCGCGGCATAGACGAACCGCGGGTTGTCGGGAGCGAAGGCGAGGTCGACGACGCCGGTGTCCGCGTCGACGAACAGGACGTGCTCCCACGTCGCGCCGCCGTCGGTGGTGCGGAAGACGCCCCGGGCCTCCTCGTCCTGCTCCTGCGGGCCGTAGGCGTGGCCGAGCGCGGCGACCAGGGCGGTGTCGGGATCGTCCGGGTGGACCAGGATGCGGCCGATCCGGCCGCTGGCTTCGAGTCCCACGTGTTCGAAGCTGTCGCCGCGGTCGGTGGAGCGGTAGACGCCGTCGCCGATCGAGATGTTGCTGCGGATGAAGCTCTCGCCGGTGCCCACCCAGACCACGTTCGGGTCGGTCGGGGCGACCGCCAGCGAGCCGATCGATGCCGCCTCCTGGCGGTCGAAGATCGGTTCCCAGCCGACACCGCCGTCGTTGCTGCGCCAGAGGCCGCCCGAAGCGGCGCCGGCGTAGTAGATCCGGGAATCGCCGGGGACGCCGGCGACGGCGGAAACCCGGTTGCCGATCGGCCCGATGTGGCGGAAGGCGAACGCGTCGAGAAGCTCTGGCGGCGCCTCCGCGGCCGGTTGGGCGGCCGAGGAAGCGGTACAGAGCAGGAGGGCGAGGAACGCTCTGTGACGCAACCTCCTAGTAGCCGGCCTGCTTGTCGACCACGTTGCGCAGCGGCCTGCCGGTCGCGAAGCGCGTGATGTTGTCGCGCAGGAGCCGCGTTCGCCGCTCCTCGAGCCGGTCGGAGATCGTCGCCAGGTGCGGCGTGATCGTCACGTTCGACTTCGTCCACAGCGGGTGGCCGGTCGGCAGGGGTTCGGGATCGGTCACGTCGAGGCCGGCGGCGCGGACCTTGCCGCTCTCGAGCGCCGCGACCAGGGCGTCCGTGTCGACGATCTTGCCGCGCGAGATGTTGATGAAGTAGACGTCCTGCTTCATCAGCTCGAACTGGCGGGCGCCGATCATGCCCTCCGTGGCCGGCGTGTGCGGCACGGAGGAGAAGACGACGTCGGCCCGCGGCAGCAGGTCGTCGAGTTCGTCGGGCTTGCCGACATAGGCGACATCGCGGTGGATCGGGATGTCCTTCGGATCGACGCCGATCACGGTCATGCCGAAGGCCGCGGCCCGCTGCGCGATCTGGGTGCCGATGCCGCCGAGGCCGATGACAAGAGCCGTCTTGCCCCGGAGTTCGATCATCGGCAACTCGCGGTCCGTGTTCCAGCCTTCCGGCATCTGGGCGTTGAACGCCTTGATGTTGCGGGTGAAGTTCAGGAGCAGGGCAAAGGCGTGGTCGGCGATCTCCGGGCCCTGGATGATCTTCGCGTTGGTCAGGACGATGTCGCTGTCGCGCAGGTCGGGAATCTCGAGGAAGCCCTCGACTCCGGCGGAGTTGCTCTGGATCCAGCGCAGCTTGCTGTCGGCCGTCAGGAAGTTCTCGATGCCGCGGTAGCCCGCGATCAGGCCGTTGCAGACGTTCGGGTCGAGGCCCTCTTCCAGGGCGACCAGGTCGAGGTTGTCGTGCTCGTCCTCCAGGTCTCCGAGCGCATCGGTAAAGAACGCCGGCATGCACACCGTGACGGTCTGCCCGAACGCGCCGGAGGCCGCGAACAGGAGGAGAAGAACGGTGAGCAGAACCGGTCTGAGATCCAGCGCTGGACGGTGGAGCATGGGCGTGTCTCCTGAGCGATAGGCGGTTGTAAACGGGCGAAGCGTGGAGCGTAGCAGTGCCTGCCGCGGGCGGTTCCTCAGGTGTTACCATGCCGCCGCTCTCGGCCCCGAGAACCGACGCCCCGAACCGACAGGAAGCGAGCCAGATGACGACCGACGCCCTCCGCGAACGCGGCGATTCACTGGAGGATGCCTTCTTCCGCAACATGGACAGGGAGCTGATCGACGAGCTCCGCGCGAAGAAAGAGCGTGAGCAGCAACTTGACGAACTGGCCGCGGCTTCGGGTATCGCGCACCGTGAGGTTCTCGGCGCCCTGCTCGACGCGGGCATGCACGGCGAGGCGCTGGTGGCGGCGGGTCTCGTGCCGCTGATCGAGGTTGCGTGGTCGGACCACGCGATGGACGCCGCGGAGCGGGACGCCATCATGCACGCCGCGAGGGACGCCGGGGTGACCCGTGGGTCGACTGCCGCCGAACTGCTCTCGGCCTGGCTGGAGCGGCGTCCGGGAGCGGAACTGCTCGAGGCCTGGAAGGGCTATGCGGCCGCGCTGGTGGCCGAGCTCGACGAAGCCGACGCGGCGGCGGTGCGTGGCGACATCATGAGCCGGGCGCAGGCCGTCGCTGAAGCCGCCGGCGGCTTCCTCGGCCTCGGCAGCGTGTCCCGCGAGGAGCGGCGGATGCTCGCCGAGCTGGCCGCGGCGCTCGGCGGCTGAAGCGCTACCAGCTCGCCTTGATCACGCCCGGGAGCTCGCCGCGGAGCGCGAGGTCCCGCAGGGCGATCCGCGAAAGACCGAACTTGCGGTAGTAGCCGCGGGGCCGGCCGCTGACGTTGCAGCGGTTGCGGACGCGGACCGGGCTGGAGTCGCGGGGGAGCTTGTTCAGCAGGCGTTGGGCCTCGAAGCGCTGGTCGGGCGGCAGACGCTCGTCCTTCGCCAGCGCCCGCAACTCGTCGCGGCGCTCCTTGTATCTCTCGACGATCTGCTTGCGGCGGTCGTTCTTGGCGACTGATGCCTTGGTGGCCATCTGTTCCGTGTTCCCTTGGCTGATTTCGATGCCGACGTGGCCTGCCCGGCGCGTCCGCTGCCGCGGCGCGCAGGGAGCGCGTACCTTAGCAGGTTTCCCCGGGAGCGTCTGCGCTGGCACCTAGCGAGCCGGCTCGTCCCGTTCGCGCAAACATTCGCTCAGGTTCGCTAACAAAAGCCCCTTGACCGTCAGAGCGGACTCGGACAACGTGACGCTGACCATCTACAGGTGTGACGGTCATGTCGGAATCGGTACGTTAGAGGGCGGGCGTTGGTCCGATGAGTCTTCGACGGCAAGCCCTGAGGCAACTGAGACGGGAGGTTTGTGTCATGGGTGGAGCGTGCGAATCGGGACGTCTCGCAGCGAGTTGGGCACCGGCTCCAGGGATCAGTAGATGGGTGGTCGCGGCGCTCGTGCTCGGTGCCCTGACCGTACCTTCAGCCGCCCAGGGCTCCGACTGGCCGCAGTGGCGCGGGCCGAATCGCGACGGTCAGGCGGTCGGCGCCGAACTTCCAGCAGAGCTGCCCTCGGCACTCCACCAACTCTGGAAAGTGCGGGTCGGCGGTGGTCAGTCCTCTCCCATCGTGGTCGGCGATCGCGTTTTCGTGCACGCGCGGCAGGGCGAGGAGGAGGTTGTGCTCGCCCTGTCGGCGGCGACCGGCGAGGAGCTCTGGCGGCACAGCTACGTTGCCTCCTACGCGCCCAGAACCGCGGCAATCCAGTACGGCCCGGGTCCGAAGTCGACCATGCTCGCTGAAGGCGATTCGGTCTACAGCTTCGGTATCAGGGAGCGGCGAGGAAGTGTGGCGCGTCGACGGACCGCCGGCATACGCCTCGCCCGTGGCGTTCGACCACGGCGGGGTACGCCAGATCGTGACGATGGACGACGTGTCCTTCTTCGGAGTCGGCGCCACCGATGGCGATCCGCTGTGGTCGCTCGACTTCACGACTGCCTTCCAGCAGAACACGCCGACCGCGGTTCGTTACGATGGCAAGTTCATCCTCTCGGGTTACCAGTGGGGGACTGCCGCGATCAGGGTCGAACCGCCGGCCAAGGCGAAGGGCGACTGGTCGGTGAGCGAGGTCTGGAAGACGACGGACGCGGAACTCTACATGGACTCCGCGGTGCTCGTCGGCGATCACCTGTACTTCCGTTCGAACAAGAGAGCCGGCACCTTCGTCTGTCTCGATCCCGCCACCGGAGAGATCGTCTGGCAGGGGCCCGGCCGGTGGGCCGCCTATGCGTCGGTGATCGCCGTCGGCGACCGCCTCCTCGTGCTGACGGACGAAGCGGAACTCAAGGTGATCGCGGCGGATCCGTCGGCGTACCGGGAACTGGCCTCCTGGGAGGTGGCCGACAGCACGACCTGGGCCCACTTGGCGCTCTCCGGGTCACGGGTCTACGTGAAGGACGAGGAACACCTGGCGGCTTTCGACCTGGCTTCGACCCGGGTCACGGAGGCCGGTGAGCGGTCAGCCGCTACCGCCTCCGCGACGGCTGATACCGCCGGAGGCTCCAAGGAGGACACCGAGGCCGTCAAGGTCGCGGTGCGGGCGATGCTGAAGGCCATGGCGGCGGGCGACATGGACCTCATGTGGACCTATCTGGGCGAGGACTTCAGGTCCTACAGCGGCGCCGACAAGGATGTCTTCCGCGACTATCTCGGGTCGACCGCCGGCAGCGAGACTCCCAGCGACGAGATGGTGGTCGAGTGGGACGGCGCCACGGCCAAGGTCACCGGAACCCGGTGGATCACATCCGCCGGGCTGGACTTCGGTCTCGAGATGCT
>JAPVWO010000308.1 GCA_027493375.1 Candidatus Multivorans thiocomprendens
CGCGATGTGGCTGGCGGCCGCTTGAGCCCCGGCTGGCCGACGGGTGGCGCAGATCCAGCTCAGGAAGATCTTCGCCATGCTTAAGGTGTGCGCCCCGGGTCATGAGAGAACGGAGACGAAGCACCACTGGGTGATCCGGTACCGGGGAACCGCGTACCGCAGACTGCCCAAGGGCCAGCACAGCAGGCAACGCTCTCTACGGGGCGACGTGAACTCGTTCCATGTCAGGGCGATGTGCCGCCGCCTCGGCATCCTGGACTGCGCCGGACGGGAACTGGAACAACTGTCGTGAGAGGAGCCGTAGCCAACGTCGCGGAGCGTAGCTGCGGAGCGGCGCCTTCTCGCTCCGGGTCGCCTCCGATGGTGATCGCGCTTGTCGGCCTGATGTTGGTGGGAGCGGCGTGCTTCGGTATCCAGTCCGCGGGTTCGGTGCCGTCGGACGAAGAGCTCCGCCAGATCCTGGCGGAGCGGGTCGACGAGCAGAAGCGGAGCGTCGGCATAGTCGTCGGCGTTGTCGACCCGGGCGGCCGCCGCGTGGTCGCCCATGGTCAGCTTGCGACCGACAGTCCGACCGCAGTGAATGGCGACACCGTGTTCGAGATCGGCTCGATCACCAAGGTGTTCACGGCGATCTTGCTGGCGGACCTGGCGGGGGAGGGCGCCCTCGAGCTCAAGACGCCGGTGCAGCGGCTGCTCGGGCCGGTCGTCAATGTACCGACGCGGAACGGCGCAGAGATCACGTTGCTGCACCTGACGACGCACAGCTCGGGACTGCCGCGCATGCCGAACAACTTCCGGCCGGCCGATGCGGGGAACCCGTACGCCGACTACACGGTCGCTCAGCTCTACGAGTTCCTCGCGTCGCACGAGCTGGAGCGGGACATCGGGTCGGAGGTCGAGTACTCGAATCTCGGCACTGGTCTTCTGGGCCACGCTCTCGCTCTGAGCCAGGAGACGGATTACGAGAGCCTGGTGTCCGAGCGGCTTCTCGAGCCGCTCGGGATGTCCGATACCTCGATCACCCTGTCATCGTCGCAACGGGAACGGCTGGCCATAGGCCACAGCGTGCAGCTCCGGCCGGTCGCGAACTGGGATCTTCCGACCCTCGCGGGCGCTGGTGCGCTGCGCTCCACCGTGAACGACATGTTGACGTTCGTCGAGGCGAATCTCGGTCAGCGCGAGTCGTCGTTGCAGGAAGAGATGACGGAGACCCATCAGTCACGCCGCGACTTTCCGGCGCCCGGCATGCACATCGGACTCGGGTGGGTCATCCGCACCGGGCACGGCCGTGACCTCCACTGGCACAACGGCGGCACCGGCGGCTACCGCTCGTTCCTCGGTTTCGACCTCAAGTCGCGGACCGGCGTCGTCGTGCTGTCGAACTCTGGGGACAGCGTTGACGATCTCGGTTTCCATCTCCTGGACTCTCGCTATCGCTTGGTCGTGCCTCCGGCGCTCCGGACGGCTGTCGAGGTTGATCCGGCGGTCTACGACGACTACGTCGGCCGCTATCAGCTCGCCGAGAATGTCGTCTTCACGGTGACCCGCGAGGGCGACCGGCTGTTCGTCCAGCTCACCGGGCAGCCGCGCTTCGAGGTGTTTCCCGAATCCGGGACGAAGTACTTCTACCGCGTTGTGGACGCAAAGATCACGTTCGGGCGAGGCGACGACGGTTCCGTCGACCATCTGGTGCTACACCAGAACGACATGGACCAGCGGGCGGAGCGGTTGACCGAACGCTAGGCGTGTCAGAAATCCAGAAGCCGGCGCTACGCGCCGGATGCCGGCGGGGACGCCGGCGCACCCAGTGGCTGTGGCGCAGGCTCCTGGTTACGTCAGCACCGCCTCTACGATCAGCTCCCTGACCGCGTCGACGTCGGTGTCCCAGACGATGTCGCTGGCGGCGACCCGTGCCGGGCCGATCGCCTCGATCAGCGCTGGCGGCCGAAGATCGGCCACGGTCATGCCGCGGGTGTGCTCGCCACGCACCTCGACCGCGACCGGATGGCGCGAACGCTCGAACAGGTGGGGATGGGTCGCCGCGATGACGGCCGTTGCGTCGTGCAGGGGTGCGACGGACTGTCCGACGTACTGCCGGAAGCGGTCGCGCAGGAAGTCGGTCACATCGGCGGCGAGGCCGGCTGCCGGCGTTCCGGCGGCGCGCATGCGCGCGGTCTCCCCAGCGCCGAAGGCGACCTGGTTCGTCACGTCGAGACCGACCATCGTGACCGGGGCGGCCTTCTCGAAGACGACGGCCGCGGCCTCCGGGTCGGCCCAGATGTTGAACTCGGCGACGGACGTGATGTTGCCGGCGCTCGCGCTGCCGCCCATGATCGTCAGGCCGGCGAGATGGCGGCGGAGATCGGGATCGCGTCGCAGGGCCAGGGCGACGTTGGTCAACGGGCCGATGGCCAGAAGATGCAGGTCGTCGACTGAGCGGGCGGCGTCGCAGAGGTAGGCGACCGCATCGTCCGACGCTTCGGACCCGTTGAGGGCAGGCAGGACCGCGTTACCCAGGCCGGATTCACCGTGAATCCGGCTGCCGTCGACGCCGGCGCCCGCCAGAGGCCGTGCCGCGCCGCGGTGTACCGGCACGTCCAGGCCGGCGATCCGTGTGACGGCCAGCGCGTTCCGGGTTGTCCGATTGATCCCGACGTTGCCGGCGACAGTCGTCATGCCGACGAGGTCGGCGTAGTGCGCGGCGACCAGGATCGCGACTGCGTCATCGAGTCCCGGGTCGCAATCGAGGACGAGCTTCATTGGACCTGAGCGTACGGCTTGCCGCTTGGCGGCTCGCCCGGATGCCGGCGAGGACGCCGGCGCACCCAGTGGCCGGCCGAGCTACTGGGCGTCCCGCAGCTCCATCGCCTTCGAGATGACGAACTGGTGTATCGCGGTCGTCGCCTCCTCGTCGAAGAGCTCGGCGTAGCCGGGCATGCCGAGCGGCAGCAGACCGTCCTGGACGATGGGCATGAAGTCGTCGTGGACTTCGGGAGACATGCGCCGCAGGTCGGGCGAGGCCGCGGCGACGATCGACGTCTGACCGAGGCCGCGGTGGCAGAGCGCGCAGTGCTCGTGGTAGAGCGTGTTGCCGAGTGCGATCGTCTCCTGGTCGGCGGTCAAGGGCGGTAGCTCGGGGATCGAGTAGTCGCGCTCCGGCGGTACGTGCAGCGTCGCCTCTCCGTCCAGCGAGAAGACGAGCAGCTCGCCCGGCCGGTCGTAGCGGGTGCTGCCGCCGACCATCGTGGCGACGTACTGCGTGCCGCCTTCCATGTAGCTGATGATCGACGACGAGAACGAACCGTAGGCGTCGAACTCCCAGATCTTCTCGCCAGTGTCCTTGTCGTATGCGTTGAAGTCGCCGCCGCCGCCGCAGTGGAAGAGGACTCCGGTGGTCGTCGCGAGCACGCCGCCGTTGAAGGCCGAGGGCAGGCGGTTCTCCCAAATCTTCTCGCCCGAGAGGGGGTCGAAGGCGACGAGGAAGCCCCTGTCCTCCGGGCGCGGGCCGGCCTGATCCTGGAGCTTCTGGCGGTAGGCGCCGGAGGCGACGCCGAGGCTGAGGCCCCACGGCCGGATCGTGTAGGTACCGGTCTCCACGAACTCCTCGGGCAGGGCGTAGAAGTTCGCGTAGTCGTGGTAGTAGAAGTACATGACGCCCCGCTCCTCGTCCCAGGACATTGGCTCCCAGTTGTGCGCGCCGGCGTTCGCTGGCGTGATCCACTGCGGCTTCTCCTCGAAGACCACATCCATGTTCTCGATCGGACGCCCGGTCTCCATGTCGACGTGCGTCGCCCAGTCGATTCTGTCCGTGTAGGGGTGGGCGCGAAGAAGCTCGCCGGTCTCGCGGTCGATCACGTAGAAGAAGCCGTTCTTGGGAGCCTGGAGCAGGACCTTTCGCTCGACGCCGTCGACGGTCATCTCGCCGAGGGCGATGTCCATCGCCGAGCTGTAGTCCCAGTTGTCGCCGGGAACCGTCTGGTAGTACCACTTCATCTCGGCCGTGTCGGCGTCGACGGCGACGATGGCGGTCAGGAACAGGTCGTCGCCGCCGCCAGGTGAACGGACCTGGCGCGACCACGGGGCGCCGTTGCCGACGCCGATGTAGAGCAGGTTGAGCTCCTCGTCGTAGACGAGCGAGTTCCAGGCGGTGCCGCCGCCGCCCATCTTCCACCACTCGCCGCCCCAGGTCTTGGCCGCCATCTCCATCTCAGGGTGCTCGAACGGTTTCGACGGGTCGCCCGGAACAAGGTAGAAGCGCCAGGCGAGTTCGCCGGTCTCGGCATCGTAGGCGGAAACGTAGCCGCGGCGTTTGCCGCTCTCGGAGCTGCCCTGGCCGATGAACACCTTGCCCCCGGCGGCGCGCGGTGCGCCGGTAATGTTGAAGCGGCCGAGCGCGGAAGGATGCCAGGTGTCGACGTCCCAGACCTCCTCGCCGGTCGCCGCGTCGACCGCGACCAGGCGACCGTCGAACAGGGCCACGTAGACCTTCCCTTTGTAGACCGCGACGCCGCGGTTCGCGACGCCGCCGCAGCAGGAGTACTTGACGTACGTGCGGTCGGTCTTCGGGTCGTGGGTCCAGATCTCTTCGCCGGTCGCGGGGTCCAGCGCATAGATCACACCCCAGCCGTTCGTCGCGTACATCACTCCGTCGACGATCAGCGGTGTGCCTTGCATCCGCTCCGAGGGACCGCCGATCGGCTTGGACCAGGCGAGCTTCAGGTCCGCGACGTTCTCTTGCGTGATCTGGTCGAGGGTGGAGAAACGCTGTTCCTTGTAAGTCTGCCCGTAGGTGAGCCAACTCCCGGGCTCTGCCTCGGCGGCGCGGATGATCCGCTCGTCGTCGACGTTGCCGGCGGTCGGAGTCACGTCGGCGTCCCCGCCACTGCCGCCGCAGGCGGCCGTCAGGAGGAGGAGAAGGGCGGCGGACACTGCCCACCGTGACGTTGCGGTCGCTTCGCTCATCTAGAAGTTCCTCAGAGGTTCGCTGGCAACCTAAGCGTCCGAGGTCGGTGTGTCAACGATGGCGCGCCCCGGGGTACGGTCTCGGTGGGAGCGACGGCTGCCGCTACTCGGCGGCGGCCCGGTACCAGATCGGCGAGGTCCAGGCCCGTTCCTGGATGCGCCAGGGCAGGTTCGGATCGGCGCAGGCGGCTGGCCGTTCGTCGTCCGGCAGGGCCGCGCACTGGAGCGCGTTCCAGCGGCAGCTCGGGTTCTCGAGCACCCGGGCGTAGTAGACGGCCGAGCGGGACGGATCGAACTCCGGATCGGTCCAGGTCGCGCACAGGGAGGCGGCGCCGTCGCCGCTTCGTTCGCAGGTCGACCTGGATACGTCGGCGCCGTTGTCCGGGTCGCCGGCGACGTCGAAGACGCGCTCGTGGAACAGGCCGTCGCCGCCGACCCAGCCCTTGATGATCTGGATGCGCTGGAGGGGCGTTCCCGGGTGTTTGGCCGTGCCGAGGTCGGCGACAGCCGATACGAACAGCGTCGGCGCCCCGGAACCGTCGCCGTCCGGCAGCACGTTGCCCATCGGCGTCGCGCTCTCGTAGGCGTCGGCGATCATGTCGTTGCTGGAGCAGAGATCGGGGAGGTCCCAGCCGCCGAACAGCCGCGCCTTGATCCGCACGCCGCTGGTGCCGAACGTCTCCTTGCGCAGCATCGCGTCGAACAGGGAGTCGCGTGAGTTCTCCTCGGCCCAGATGCCGATCAGGCCGCCGGGGTTTCGGAGCCGGTGGGGGGCGTATGCGGGCGTGGTGAGCCGCTTTTCGAGGTCCGAGTCGACGTTCGCGTTCTGGCCCTGGTAGTCGTACTCGTCCGTGTCGCCCGGGAGGCCGTTGTGGCCGTCGGTCGAGGCGGTGATCCCGAACTGCATCGGGTTGACGCCCAGGCGCTCCTCCTGGGCCATCCCCTCGATCAGCGCGTATCGCACGAAGTCGAGCCGGGACTGGCAGCCCTGGCCACGCAGCCCGCCGGCGCCCGTGCCGTCCTGGCAGTCGGGCGGCTGTTCGCCGTCGATGAATCGGACCTTCTCGAAGTCGCAGAACTCGTCCTCGCCGCCAACGACACCCCACATGCCGCGCCGGCACTCGGAGTCGCCCTTCGCCTGCATGATCTCGACCAGGGCGTCCATTTCGGCCTGGAGGGTCGCTCGCGCCCGCTGCTCGTCGATGGGAGCGTCGCCCCAGTCGAGGGTGAACATCTGCCCGTTCGAGATGTTCGGATTGTGCGGGATGGTCAGCGCCTGGCAGCCGGTGCCGGTGTCGTTGCAGCGGCTCTTGAGCCGGGTCCAGAGGTCCAGCGGCCGGTCGGCGTCCATCCAGGAGATCGGCAGCTCCGGAGCGATCTCGTTGCGCAGGATGACGTTGCGGTGGACCTTGGAGGCGCCCGGACTGCGGGTGTACTCCCAGCCGTGGAACGTCGTGAAGGAGCAGTCGCTCGACCGGTCGTAGTGCTGTTCGGCTGCGTCCTGGGTCAGGCCCCAGGCGGTGAGCAGGCCTGCGCGGCACCGGCTCGTGTCCTCGGCGCACAGGCCGGGTACGCGGCCTGTGATCCGGTGGTCGAACCAGGCGGCGCGCTCCTCGGCGGTGCTTCCCGGCCGCATCCCGCGGCAGGCCGGTTCGTCGTAGAGGGGCGAGGACGGGTCGGTGCAGAGGGAGACTTCGCCCAGCCACTCCGAGTGGTCGGCAACGGCCGCGAAGTCGAGCGGCCGAACGAGTTGGGCGACGCGCGTCGGTTGTCCCGCGTCGTCGAGCGGACCGAGTGCCAGCGCCTCTCCGCGGGCGAAGCGGTAGGCGTCGTCCGGAGTCTGGAAGGCGCCCCGGCCCAGAGCGTCCAGGGAGAAAGCGGTGTGGGTGTGCAGATCCCCGAAGAAGGCCTGGCGCAGCGGATCGTGGTTCGCGCATGGCTGTCGCGAAACGAGTTCG